>JBGPIK010000022.1:0-32881 GCA_041484845.1 Binatia bacterium
GCGTCCGAAGTATGGATCACATCGACATTTTTAATTCCCGCCGCCCCCTCCTGCATGACCCGCTGCAAAACGCGTTGCGACCCTGTGCGATGGACCTCAACCTCGATACCGCTGTAGCGCGTTCTAAACGCGTGGGCGATGGAGGTGGATGAAGGAAGCGCAAGGGATGTATACCAGACAATTTTCCCCTCCTTCTTGCCGGCTTGAACCATTGCAGAATCTTGGGCACTGCTGAGAGAGGCCCCCAAAGAACAAAGGGCAAGCACGATGAAGCAAACAATTTTTGTCATGGCTCGTTCCTCCTTACCGCATGATTCGAAACACCATCTGACACCGACTTAGGCGGCGGGTTTTGCGTTTGCAACTACGCCTCGCGCCGCGAGTCAACGCATTCTTACGAAGTTAATGCCGCTCCTCAAGCCCGGAGTGCCCGGCAAACAGCTCGATCAACCCGGGCTGAGCAAATCCGTCAGGCGCGTGATGACCGGAAGCTGTTCCAGATTCTCGATGACGTTGATTATTGCGTCTACCTTTCCCGCTGGCAAGGCCAGTTCGGCATTGGCACGAAACTTAGCTTCAATTTCTTCCGGCGGCAGCGGTTCCTCAAATCCACCGCGGGGATGGGGCTGATTCTCTTCGAGAACGCTTCCCTCATCGAGAAAAATTTTCACGTGGCCGGAAAAATGGCGCGGATAGTCAATCGTTTCGTCTAGCTCGTAGCGGACCTTTTTGGCCAGCTCCAGAACCACAGGATCGCGAATTGCCTCGTCGGTAAATTCCTGAAGACCCGCCTTGCCGCGAACCAACATCACGGCAATGCCATAGGGCAAACTGAATTTTGCGCCGTAAGAACTCGTCGGATGTTGCTTATTCGCAAGGGGCTCCCAAAGACGATGCACCGGGCCTTGAGCCGTCCGGCAGACGACTTCGACCACGCGCTCCGGATGGACGGAATACTTCTGTTTGAGCTTAAGCGCGCAATCCATATAAGGGTGGGAAATCGAACCGCATGGATAAGACTTGAAAGTCAGGCGCGGAATTTCCCATTCTGTGCCCAATTCCAATAATTTGCTGAAATCATATTCGTTCGGGCCGGCGAAAGAGCGATAAAAACCATGCTGACCTTCAAACACAGTCGCAGGGCCACGAAAACCCTCCCGCGCCAGGAGCACCGCAATGACGCCCCCATGAGCGGACCATCCCGGATGAAGCCGCTTGGTCCACGTTCCATCCGCAAGATATTCGATGATTCCGGAGCTCTGGCTGCCGCATAGGCCGAAGGCATCGCTCCATTGATCAAGCTCAAGCCCGAGGAGTTTGCCCGCAGCCGCGGCTGCGCCGAAGGTCGAGCACAGCGCGGTGGGATGAAAACCACGCGCGTGAAACTTACCGGGCGCCACGAGGCCGACTTTGCACATGACCTCGGTTCCGGCAATAGCCGCTTCGAGCATCGCTTGGCCGCTGGCGCCGATTTCCTCGGTCACCGCCAGCGCAGTCATTCCCGCGCAGCAGCCGGTATGGACAATCGCTTCTTCCAAAGTGTCGTCATAATCGAGGCCGTGCGCCAAGGTGCCATTGGCTAAAACCGCATTGGCCGACGCAACTTTCAGCGGCGAGCCTATCAAGCGGCTATCCGGATCTCCGCCAAGCTTTTGCGCGACGCGCACGGCCATCTGGCCAAAATCCATCGTCGAAGAAGCCAAGGCAATACCCAACGTATCGAGAAAAACCAGTTTGGCTTTGCCAACGACCGCCGCAGGAACATCGGCCAAGCGCAGCCCGCGCGCGAATTCCGCTATTTTTTTCGAGTACGGTTCCATTTTGATTGGCACGTACTGAACGTTTGAAAGAACTACTTCGAGAAATTTTATTGCGCCAACACGCGAACCACGCAAGACAAATCCAGAAATCCCCCTTTCATCCCCCTTTGACAAAGGGGGAAAGAGGGGGATTTGAGGAACCTTGGTGCCCTTTGCACCTTTGCGCGAGGCACTGTTTTTCTCGACCTCGTATTCATCCTGAACATTTCAAATGTATTTGGCTAGCTTTTAGCCTCGCTTGCGGCGCCCTGTGCCCTTGCTCAGCGCGCGCAGCAGTGGGGCCAAGCTCGGCTCCTGCTCCAGGCGCGCCACGAATCCCATGGCGTCTTCGGCGTTCTTGCGCGGTAAGACGAGGCTCGCGCAATCATAGAACTTCTCGCCCAGTTCCGTCCAGTTCATGGGCTTTTCCGGATGACCGCGCGCAACGTCATAGCGGCCCTCAATGATTCTGCCGTCCTTAAGCCTGATGCGAATACGCGAACGCACTTGATCATAGCCTAAGGCTTCGAGCTCATCGTCCACCACCAGCGTTACCCGCTTCATCAATTCGATCACTTTGCGATCACGGACTTTTTGGTCCTGAAACTGGGCAATACCCGCTTTACGTTCTAGTACGGCAATGGCCATGCAAAAGGGAATGCTAAATTTCCCTTCAAGCGCCGTTTTCGGCATCGGATAGATGAGCGCATTGGGAACATTGGAATTGGTGCCCACTTCGATAGATTCGATATCGGGCGCATGCAGATCGTTCTGTTTGACCAGATCGAGAATAAGATCTTGTGCCGGGTGCGAGAGTGAACCCGAGGGATAAGGCTTGATAGAGATGCCCGGTTCCAGCATGAAATAAGGGCGGCCGAGCCGGCCGGCGATTTTACTCTCATTGTAGCCGCCGGCCATGGCGTTATAAAAGCCGCGCCGCGCTTCCAGAATATTCATCGCGGCGGTGAAGCCGGCCTGCGCCAGCAACGCTGCGGTGACGCCGTTCTCCGCCGCGCGTCCGGCGTGCAGCGGTTTGGTCATCGTGCCGAAATTTTCGCGCAGGCCCGATGCCATGCTCGCCGCGATCCCCAGAGTGCGGATCAACGCTTCTTCTTTCAATCCGAGAATCTTTCCCGTCGCCATGGCCGCGCCCAACCCGCCCATGGTCGCGGTGGAATGAAAACCCGATTGATAATGCCGCGGATGGATGGCATCGGCGATCCGGCACTCGACTTCGACGCCGAGTATATAGGCGAGCAGCAAGTCTTTGCCGCTGATTCTGTTTTTCTGTCCCACGGCCAGGGCCGCGGCAAGCACGGGGGTGGTCGGATGCGTCAATAGCCCATAAACCGCTTCTTTCGACGTCGAAAGCTGCGTGTCATCATAGTCCATCGCATGAGCGGCAACGCCGTTGGCCAAGGCCGCTTTGGCCAACGGAACGGAAAGCGCCGTCCCGAGCACAGTGGCTTCGCCCTTGCCGCCCATCTGGCGAATTTGGGCCTGCACGATGCGTGAGCATTCGTCCGTAGAGCCGGCCAAAGCCACGCCGATACCATCGAGAACAAAGCCCCGAGCCAGACGAACGACATCTAAAGGAACATCACGGTACCGTGTCCTCGCGACAAACCTTGCCACTTCTTGAGTCAGTCCCATCGCCCACTCCATAGAAAATGCCAACCTAAGCCTCTAATCCAGTGTCGGCTATGTCGGCCGTTTGTATCACAATCGGCAAGGAGATTTCACGTCCTATTTTTTATTAGTCCGCGCCGCTATTGGGGTCCGAGTAACCAACACGATTAGGTAAGCACTCGTCTATAAACCCCGCGTTCTTGACAGGTTGAACCCGCTGAGCTAGGGTAACTGTCAAATATTGTCTGGGCACCTTATCCAGAGTGGTGGAGGGATCGGCCCTTCGAAGCCACAGCAACCGCTTCCGAATACGGAATGGCGGTGCTAATTCCCACCCCCTAAACCAGGGGGTAAAGATGAGGTGAGGTCGTCAAAACCTCTTCTTATCTATGAGAAGAGGTTTTTTTTTGAGTGCGAACGATGAGCATTCGTCTTACGACAGAGCAGATCGAACGCTATAGCCGCCAGATCATGGTGCCCGACTTGGGCGGAAAAGGGCAAATTCAGCTGCGCCAAGCACGTGTGCTGGTCGTCGGCGCCGGTGGACTCGGCTCCCCCGCCGCATTGTATCTGGCTGCGGCCGGAATCGGAACCTTAGGATTGGTGGACGCCGATCATGTAGAATTATCAAATCTTCAACGACAGATTTTGCATTTTACACAGGATATTGGGACGACCAAAGTAGATTCCGCGAAAACGAAATTAGGCCAACTCAATCCGGACGTGGAAGTTAAAATTTATCCGGTGCGTCTCGAATCCTCCAATGCCGAATTTATTGTTGCCGACTACGATTTTATCCTCGACGGCAGTGATAACTTTTCGACAAAATTTCTATTGAATGATGTCGCCGTCAAAAAACGAATCGCCTTTTCTCATGCGGCCGTTGTGCGGCTACAAGGGCAAGTGATGACGGTCGTTCCGGGAAGGAGCGCCTGCTATCGTTGCTTGTTCAAAGATCCGCCGCCGCCCGAGGAGATTTTAAGCTGCCAGCAAGCCGGGATTTTGGGCGCGGTCGCGGGCACGATTGGCACGATCCAGGCGACGGAGGCGATCAAATATCTCACCGGCTTTGAAGAAGGATTACTGACCGACCAACTGCTGACGTACGACGCAAAGTGGATGAAGTTTCGCAGCGTGGAAGTCAAGAGAGATCCGCGCTGCGCCGCGTGCGGTGACAGCAAGCTCGGGAAACTAAGCGGAGCGACGGCCGTCTGAAGTCTTGGCGTGGAAAGGAACCATGATGAGTTTTGTCAAAGGCCTCAAATGTCGGGAATGCGGGCAGGCATACCCCATAGAGCCACTGCACGTATGCGAAACCTGCTTCGGCCCGCTGGAGATTGTCTACGACTATGAAGGCATCAAGAACGCTATCAGTCGGGAGAAAATAGCGGCGCGCGACAAAAACCTCTGGCGTTATCGTGAATTACTGCCTATCGACTCAGAGCCGCGCGCAGGGATGTATTCAGGGTACACGCCGCTTGTGCGAGCTCACAGGCTCGGCGAAATTCTCGGCGTCAAAGAGCTTTACATCAAGGACGATTCGGTTAACCACCCGACATTTTCTTACAAGGACCGAGTTGTTTCCGTCGCCATATCAAAAGCCATTGAGTTTGGCTTCGATACCGTTTCGTGCGCCTCCACAGGCAATCTCGCAAATTCCGTCGCGGCTCACGCCGCGAAAGCGGGACTTAAGTGCTATGTCTTTATCCCTGACGGTTTAGAACAAGGGAAGATTATCGGTTCAGCTATTTACGGGCCGCACACCGTCGCGATAAAAGGAAATTATGACGACGTCAATCGTCTTTGCAGTGAGATCGGCGATAAATACGGCTGGGCTTTTGTCAATGTGAACCTCCGCCCCTATTACGCCGAAGGCGCCAAAACCCACGGCTTCGAAGTGGCTGAGCAACTCGGTTGGAAACTCCCCAAACACATCGTCGTGGCCTCCGCCGGCGGAACGATCTTGCCGAAACTGGCCAAGGGGTTCAAAGAACTCGTCAAAGTCGGGCTCGTCGAAGACACCGGATGCAAAATTTATTCGGCGCAAGCCTCCGGTTGCGCGCCGATCATTAACGCCCTCAAAAAGGGCACGGATCTGATCAGCCCGGTAAAGCCGAATACGATCGCCAGTTCCATCGCCATCGGCAACCCTGCCGACGGTTACTACGTTCTCCAGGCGATCCATGAATCGGGCGGCTGGGGCGAAAGTGTTACCGATGCGGAAATTCTCGAGGGTATTATATTGCTGGCGCGTACTGAGGGTATTTTTACGGAGCCTGCGGGTGGCACCGAGGTTGCCGTGGCAAAAAAGCTGATCGAGAGCGGAAGAATTCCCAAAGACGAATCTATTGTCATCAGCATTACCGGCAACGGATACAAGACGTTGGAAACCGTAGCCAGCGCTGTGGATAAACCTTATACGATTAGCGCTACGTTGCGTCACTTTGACGAGCTCTATCAGCAGCTGGATCAACCGGCCAAAGCCAAGGTCGCCGGAATTTAGCCGGGGAGCGCTCGATCCGTGGCTTGCAAGCCAGGCATCGCGGGTCTATAAAAATTGTCCGAAATCCGGTGAAGAAATTTGAAGGAGGATAAAATGGCAGTGCGAGTTCGTGTGCCCACCCCTTTACGGAAGTTCACGCAAGGGGCGGATGAAGTCAACGCTCAGGGTAGTAATATCAAGGCAATCGTGGACGACCTTGAAAAAAACTTTCCGGGGATCAAAGAACGCATTTGTGACGAGACCGGGAAAGTTCGCCGTTTTGTCAACGTTTATGTGAACGGCGATGACATTCGTTTTCTCCAGAATCTGGAGACCGCTTTAAAAGAGGGCGATAATATTTCGATCGTTCCGGCCATCGCTGGAGGTTGCGATCATTAGTTTTTCCTTTCCATGAAGCCGATTGCCACACCCAACTTGAGGCTCGTTCAATCACTGTCGAGCGAGCCGAGGAAAGTCGAGTCTGTCCTTGATCTGATCGGCAATACGCCGCTATTGGAAATTTGCAAAATCACGGCCGGTATACCTTCAGGAGTGCGAATTTTCGCCAAACTGGAGGGTTTTAATCCGGGTGGGTCGGTCAAAGATCGACCGGCTTTGCGAATGGTGCAAGAAGGCATTCGAACGGGAAAATTGCATCCCGGTAAAACGATTCTGGATTCCACCTCGGGCAATACGGGCATCGCCCTCGCTATGATCGGAAAGGTTCTGGGTTATCCTGTTGAGCTGGTGATGCCCTCCAACGTAAGTCTCGAGCGCAAACAAGTCATCCACGCCTACGGCGCGAAAGTCTCTTATAGCGATCCCTTGGAAGGGTCTGACGGCGCAATACGCCTTTGCCGCAAGATTCTGGAACAAAATACCGACAAATACTTCAAACCCGACCAGTATTTTAATCCAATGAATCCGCAGGCCCATTACGACACGACCGGGCCGGAAATCCATCGGCAAACAAGTCAGTCTATCACTCATTTTGTTGCGGGAATCGGCACTGGCGGCACGGTCATGGGAACGGGACGCTATCTGAAGGAAGTCAATTCGGCCATCCAGGTTGTTGCCGTGGAGCCGGATGACTCTCTGCACGGGCTCGAGGGATTGAAACACATGGCCAGTTCCATTGTCCCAGGGATTTATCACGAAGAAAAGCTCGATAAAAAAATATCCGTTTCAACGGAGGACGCCTATTCGATGGTCTATCGGCTGAGCCAGGACGAAGGCATCCTGGTCGGCCAGTCGTCGGGAGCGGCGATGTTTGCCGCGCTTGCCATCGCGCGCAAACTCCGGACCGGCACTCTTGTGACTGTGTTTCCTGATTTTGGAGACAAGTATCTCAGCACGAATCTATGGGTTGGTTGGCGCGACCGGATGGCGGTGGGAAATCTCGAATTCTCCATTTAGCCTTCGCAACCCGATGAAAACAAATAAAAAGACCGTTCGCGAGCGCGTTTACCTGACCTTTCCCAAGGACCTCGTCAAAGAGCCGATGCTGTGCACCCTAGCCAAGAAATTCGACATTATCTTTAACATCCGCGGATCAACCGTTACGGCGGACATGGGTTTGGTCGCCCTGGAGATCGACGGGAGTCGCTCTGAAGTAAACAACGCAGTGGGTTGGCTTAGAGATAAAGGGGTGACGGTCGAGCCGATTGAAAAAAACGTTATCGAGTAGCGAGCTTATTGCGCGGAAGCGGAGATTGAGAGCACCAGGGCGCCGCCTTCATGAGGCGGTCCGCCGAGAATGAAATTTCCTCTATTCGGGATCCGCACGGTGGTGTCGATCAGGGGTTTTTGACCTTCCATCAGACGCACCTTTAAAGCGATACGGTTGTTTCTCAATTCCTGCGGGGCAACGCTCAAAGAGCGTCCGCCCGGGATTTCAAATACACCATTCCCTTGCCACGCTACATCCTGACTTTCCTCCTTGAGCGATCGGTAAGAACGGTATTTCAACACGTTTTTGAGCTGCTTCTCCATCCCTTTGAGCTTTGCATCGAATTCGTCGTTTTGATTACTCGCTAGAATGGTCCCGATCGTGACATGCACCAACTGCGAGTTCTTATCCGCTGCTTGAAGCCAGGCCGCAGCCAGGACAATCAGCAAATTAGAAAGAAGGGCCGCTTTGAGCAGGTTCTTCCGTTGTTTCATTTTCACCTTCTGGATTCTGGTAGAGCCAAATCACGGTTGTTTTTGTATCGTCTTCCCGCAACAGCGCAACGTTACGGCCATGGGCGTCGATCGATTCGACGGCAGTGAGATTATTTCGCGGCATTCCCCAACGCCCAAACGGGGTTAGCGAATATACCGCGATCAATACCACGATCACCGCCGGAACCGCCCACACAAGCGACGGCGCGCCAACCGCGGACCGCACCCAGTCGATCATCAGCTCTACAGGCCACGCTCTCTTGTGTTCGATGCGATCTTGTACGCCCCGCCAAAACGGTTCAAACACGATTCGTTCGGCTTCCGTTGCAAAGACGCTCTTCATCGCCGCCTGCAATTTTTCCAACTGCCTTCGTTCCTCGGCGCAGGTTGCGCAACCTGCGACATGCCCGTGCACAGCTTCCGCTTCGGCCTGACCCAATTCGCCGTCCAACCAAGCCCCTAGAGCCGGCCTTATGTCATCACAAGTTTTCATAAAAAGGCTTTCAATTTATCCTGCAACTTCTTTCTCGCGTAGTGAAGCCGACTCATCACCGTTCCTTCAGAGCAACCCAAGATTTCACCGATGTCCTTGTAGGATAGCCCCTCGATGGTTCTCAGTACAATCACGGCCTTGTGCTCCGGCGTAAGATCGTTAATGGATGTGATCAGCTTTTCTCGCAATTCCTTGTCGTGAACATCTGCAAATGGGTCCTTCGCAAACTCGTCTTGCTCTTCCAAAACTCCATCCATGGTTTCCCGAAACTCCAAAGGGTTTCTTTTTTGTCGCCTTCGTGAGTCAATGGCCATGTTGACGGCGATTCGGTACAGCCAGGTGTAAAACGACGAGCCGCCCTGGAAGCTGCCGATCTTTCGATAGGCGCGCAAAAACGTTTCTTGCGCGACCTCCATGGCATCATCGCGATTGCGCAATAAACCGACGATGACGAGATAGACCTTTTGATGATATCGAGAAACGAGCTCCTCGAAAGCCGTCATCTCGCCGGATTGACATTTTTGCACCAACTCCAAGTCGCTTAGCTCCACGGTGACCTGCCTATTAGACGTTATCGACAAACCTTTATTCAGTTTCACGAGGTTTCGTATTAAAGTGTTGAAATCTTCGCGAATTTCCTTAGAATCACGGTGAATTAACTGGACTTTTAGAAATCGTATCGCTATTACAAGAGTAAATTTTATGCTCGTTCAGTGCCCCAAATGCAAGACGACCTATAAAGTATCGGACGAGGTCATCAAGGGAACATTGCCCGCCTTTCGCTGTTCCCGTTGTAAACACACGTTCGAATTGGAAACGACTGAGTCAGTGGCGTCGCTGGACGGAGTATCGTCACCCGAAGAGCAAGCTGCGGTCAAGAGCCGTGATGAACGCGAACTGAGCTTCACCTTCGGCGCGAGAAGCGACGCGGAAGAAGGTCAACCCCAAGGTCATGGAGAAACTCGGATACCGGGACGGAAGGATGCTATGGTCCCTCCGGCGCCACAATCTCCAACGACCGGCGGCGGTGACGAAATTAGCGATGCATGGTCCATAAGTGTCGCTGAAGAAACCCTGGAAAAGCCATTTACCATGACTCCGCCTCCGATCGAGCAAAAAATGATCGAGGAACCCGCTGCGACCCAGCCGCATGAGGCTTCAGACGAACCCAGTCCGACTAGCCAGGAGACTGCGGACAACATTTTTTCGATCAATACTTTTCGCGATCAAGCTGCATCTACGGGTCCCTATCTCACCTTGCTCGGCTTGCTCGTCATCTTTTTTTTCCTGGCAACGGCTTATCTCGAGGCGCATCCGAAAGTTACGGAAAATGTGGTCCGGCAAATTCCTCTGATCGGGCCCTCGGTGGTCAGAAACGGTTATCTTAAAAACGGCGTGCTGCTGAAATCTCTGCGGGCGGACTATCAGAGCATTCAGGGGAATCGAGAGGTTCTCGTCGTCAGCGGTGAAGCTGTGAACCAGAATCCTGTCGTTATCCGCGAGGTGCGAGTTGTCGGCCGGCTTTACAATCAAGGCGGCAAAGGGGTCGAGCAGCAGGTGATTTGGGTAGGCAACGCGCTATCGCCAAAGATTATCCGGGGTATGAGCACACAAGATATTGTAGACCTGCAAAGGTTGCCGCCGTTAAAAAGCTTCGCAGTTCCGCCCGGGGACTCGATATCATTTGCAATTGTTTTTTTGCGCCCGACGAAAGAAGTGAAAGATTTCAGTTGTGAAGTTTTGGCCGCGGAAGGTGAAATCTAGCGTGACTCTTCGCCATCGTTTTTTTTACCCGATTCATCTCGCGGGGTGACGTCTATCTCATCTCTTCCTTGAAGAGAGTTTTTAAATTTTCTAACGGTCTTGCCAAGGCTCTCGCCGAGGTCCGGCAAACGCCGATTAAAAACAACCATGACGATCACTAGAACCACCAGTAATTCACCTAACCCTAAACCGAACATTTGCGACACCTCTGGCGGGAATAGTACGTCATGCGCCATCCTGAATGCAAATGCCGAGTTGCTCCCATCTCCTCAAGCCGTTACTATGGGACTTGTGGTCGATTTTAACAGCCCTCTTGCGCGATTTCTTGCGGCCTCTCTCGCCCTGCACGTTCTTGCGTTCCTCTTGTTTGCCTGGCCCAGGGCGAGACTTACTTCACCGCCGCAAGACTCGATTAAAGTTTCATTGCTACCGGAACCATCTTTACCTGAACAACTGAAACCCTCAGAAGCTCCGGAACTACGAGTCAAACCGAAGAGCGCGCTCAGAGAGCCGGCGCCGAGGCGCGCCATTGAAGCGCCCGCAATCGTGGCTAAAAAGAATTCACCAGCCTCAGCTGAGAAACGTTCCACCAAAAGCGTCAAAGCCAATTCTCAAAGCATGCCTCACGAGAGTGCACCTGAAATAGGCCGTGAAGACCCACCGCCGCTGCATCAACCGCCTGAGGAGAGAGCCGTGATTGTGGAGCGCCCGCTTCCAAGTTTAAAAGAATTGCTCCCTTCTGTGACTTATTCCGCTCATGAGGACGGCGGCCCCGAGCAAAACTCAGTGAGTCTAAACACGACCGATCCAAAGTATATCACCTACGTCGGTAAGATCAGGCAATCCATCGAATCGGAATGGCAATACCCGGAAATCGCTTTGCGCTACGGATTGCAGGGAAAGCTCGCTTTGGAGTTTACGATTTTGGGGAATGGTCAACTGGAAGGACTCAGACTGCTCCGCTCTTCAGGTTCGTCGTTGCTGGATGACGAAGCCTTGCGTGCGATTAAAGCAGCCGCCCCTTTCCCGGCGATACCGCTGTGGATCAAACCGAATCCACTGCGCATAACCGCTACGATGGAATATCGTGACAGCCGCCTGGATTACCGCTTTGCGCGCTGATCCGGTACTCGATACAATCCTGAATAGCTAATCGAAACGATTGCCATCGGGCGACGGCGTTGGCTGCACACGCGGCAGTTCCCATCTGAGCACCGGCTTGCGCGCCGCGCGCGCTTCATCCAGCCGGCCGACCGGAGTTGAATGGGGTGCTGTTTTCACAATTTCCGGCTCTTTCTTCGCTTCATCCGCAATGGAAAGCATCGCCTCGACAAAGCAATCGAGCGTCTCCGGGGTCTCTGTTTCCGTCGGTTCAATCATGAGCGCGCCCGATACGACAAGAGGGAAATAGATCGTCGGAGGATGAAATCCATAATCCAACAGACGTTTGGCAATATCGAGCGTACTCACCCCGTTTTTATGCTGGATGCGGTCGGTAAAAATACATTCGTGCATGCATGGCTCGTTGTAAGCGATCTGATAACTCTTTTCTAATTTCCTGCGAATATAGTTGGCGTTGAGAAGCGCCATGCGGCTCGCCTCTTCAAGCCCGTCTCCGCCCAAAGACAAAATATAGGTGTAAGCGCGCACCAGCACGCCGAAATTACCGAAGAATGAACGGACGCGACCGATTGAATTCGGGCAGGCCTCGAACCACTCGAATCGGCCGCCATGTTTCACGATTCGAGGGATCGGCAAATATTCCCGCAACCGCTCCTTAACAGCCACGGGCCCCGCGCCGGGGCCGCCGCCGCCGTGAGGCGTTGAAAAAGTCTTATGGAGGTTCATATGGAGCACATCGACTCCCATGTCCCCAGGCTTGGCAATCCCCATCAGCGCATTGAGATTAGCGCCATCGAGATACACCAAACCGCCTTTTGCGTGGACCGTTTCGGCGACGGCTTCGATATTTTTTTCGAACAACCCCAGCGTATTGGGATTGGTGATCATTAAGGCGGCCACATCCTCGTTCATGACCTTCTCAACGGTCGCGGCGTCGATAACGCCTTGCGCATTCGAGGATACTTGAATCACATCGTAGCCGCAGAGCGTCGAGCTCGCGGGATTGGTCCCATGGGCAGTGTCCGGAACGATTATTTTCGCGCGCGGATTCCCCTGCTCGGCGAGATAGGCGCGGATCAACATCAATCCGGTCAACTCGCCTTGCGCGCCGGCCGAAGGCTGCAAGCTGATATGATCCATGCCGCTGATTTCGGCCAACATCCGTTCCAATTCGAAAAGCAGCTCCATCGCGCCCTGAAGCCATTGTGCGGGCGCAAGAGGATGAATAAGAGCAAACCCCGGCAGGCGCGCCACTACTTCATTGATCTTCGGATTATACTTCATCGTACAAGAGCCGAGAGGATAAAATTGCCCTTCGATCGAAAAATTGCGCTGCGACAAAAGAGTGAAATGGCGCAGAACCTCCAATTCTCCCAATTCGGGAAAACCGGAGATCTCGTCGCGCAATAAGGCCGAAGGAATTTTTCCGCACCCCTTTCCTTCATCCGACGGCCAATAAAACGCCGAGCGGCCGGGAGATCCTGTCTCGAAGAGAAGAGAGGGCGCAGCGGTACGGGATTGATGATTATCCGGCGATAGTTCTGACAAGTTGATCGATCTCCTCTCGCTCATTCATCTCAGTGACGCAGAGCAAGAACGCATCCTTCAGCTCGGGATACCATTGACCCAAAGCAACGCCCGGCACGATCTTCTCCGCGTTACAGCGCTGAAACAGAGCGTCCAAATCGGCGCCTCGAAGGACGAACTCGTTAAAAAATGAGCTCGCAAAGCAACGTTCAAGCCGAGCCGCATCGACAAGGCGATCACACGCCTCATGGGCGCGCGCTACATTGACCTCGGCTAGCCGGCGTATTCCCGATTTACCCAGCAGCGACATAAAGACCGTGGCCGCAAGCGTGCATAACGTTTGACTCGTGCAAATATTGGACGTGGCCTTTTCGCGCCGGATATGTTGCTCACGGGTGGCCAGCGTCAGGACAAAGCCACGGCGGTTTGCGCCATCGACGGTTTCGCCGACCAGCCGGCCCGGCATGTTGCGCACGGCTTTTTTTTGACACGCGAAGAATCCGAAAGCCGGCCCGCCAAGCGCCATCGGGACACCCAAACTTTGTCCTTCACCGACGGCAATATCCACGCCCCACGCGCCCGGCGGCTTTAATACCCCCAGGGCTAGGGACTCGGTGGTCACCGTGATCAGTTGCGACCCTATGCGCGCGCACGCGGCCTGAATCGGCGCAAGATCTTCGATAACGCCGAAAAAGTTGGGATAACCCACAAGCACGCACATGGATTGCTCATTCAATCGATCCGTGAGCCAAGCAACATCCGTTGCACCGCTACGGTTGAATGGAACTTCTTCGAGCTGAACATCACGAAAATTCTTCAAATAGGTAGCAACGACGGCGCGATATTGCGGATGCAAGGCCCGCGACATCAGCACCCGCCGTCGGCTCAGGGGCTGGACACGACGCGACATGAGGACCGCTTCGGCGGTGGCGGACGCGCCATCGTAAACTCCGGCATTAGAGACTTCCATGCCCGTGAGTTGGCAGATCAGGGTCTGGTACTCATATAAGGCTTGTAAGGTTCCCTGGCTAACCTCGGGTTGATAGGGAGTGTAAGACGTCGAAAACTCAGAGCGCGAAAGGACCGCGTCGACCGCACTGGGAATAAAATGATGGTAAATGCCGCCGCCAAGAAAAAAACTCCAGTCTGACGCGGTAGCGTTTTGACACGCGAGCGCCTGCAGGCGCCGGTGAACCGCGGGTTCTGTTAAACCGATCGGAAGATGGATCGTCGCGCGGTCACGCAGAGATTGCGGAACGTGCTGGTAAAGTTCTTCGATGGACTTGAGTCCAATCGTTCGCAGCATCTGCTCCTTGTCAGAAGTCGTGTGGGGAGTGTAGCGCATGTTGATTAACTATTCCTCCTCCTCGTCGTCCTCGGCTTCTTCCTCCTCATCTTCCTCTTCCTTTTGCTGCTGCACGTATTCGGCATATTCGTCGGAGCTCATTAGATCCTTGAGATCGTCCTTATCGCTTATTTCGACGCGAATCATCCAGCCATCGCCATAAGCGTCATCGTTGATGGTTTCGGGATTATCCGGAAGCAAGTCATTGACTTCGAGAACCGCGCCGCTCACTGGCGCATAAACATCGGACACGGCCTTGACCGATTCCACGGCGCCGAATGGATCGTCTTTGACGATCTTCTCGCCGACTTCCGGAAGCTCCACATAAACAATGTCTCCCAGTTCCTCTTGCGCGAACTCGGTAATGCCGATAGTAGCGGTATTGCCTTCCACGAGCACCCACTCATGCTCTTTTGAGTATTTTAGCCCTTCAGGAAATTCCATAATGACCTCCTTGACTAACCTCCTTAGTACTTGTGTGGCTATGCCGTCACCGTCGGTAGAACGGCAAAGAGACAACTTTTGTTTTGATTTTCCGACCGCGAATCTCCACATCGAAAATCGTATCGGCTTGCGACTCTTCTACCGCCACATACCCGAGCGCAATCGACTTACCCAGACTGGGCGATTTCGTGCCGCTCGTTACGCGACCGATACGTTTTCCATTCTTTAGCAAGGGGTATTCGCTGCGCGCGATTCCCGGCTCCACAAGCTCCAAACCGACCAGCTTGCGTTTTATTCCTTCTTGCTTCTGCTTGAGCAAAATGTCGCGCCCGATGAACGAAGATTTAGAGAATTTCGTCACCCATTCCAAGCCGGCCTCAAGCGGTGTCGTGGTGTCGTCTAACTCATGTCCGTATAGGGGATAAGCCTTCTCGAGCCTGAGCGTATCGCGGGCGCCAAGGCCGACCGGCACGAGGCCTTGCGCCGCTCCGGTTTCAAGGAGCGCGTTCCACAACGGCTCGGCGTCGTCGCCATGGCAATAGAGCTCGAACCCATCTTCGCCGGTGTAACCGGTCCGGGCCAAAAGACAGCGGGTGGAAGCGACGTCGGCGAACGCAAAATAGAATGACTGGAGGTGTCCGAGTTTTAAACTCGTCAACGATTGAAGAATGCTTTCTGCCGCCGGCCCCTGCAGCGCCAATTGGGCATAGCGCGCGCTGACGTTGCTAATTTCCACGCGCCCGGCCGAATGCTCCTGGATCCAGCGAAAATCCTTCTCGGTGTTTGAGGCGTTTACGCAGATCAAAAAATGATCGGGCTCAAGGCGATAGAATATGACGTCATCGACCACGCCGCCTTGATCGTTGAGCATCAAATTATACTGCGCTTGGGAAATTTTCATGCGCGCGACGTCGTTGGCCGAAATCCGCTGGCAGAAATTTTCCGCATCCGGACCGCAGATTTCGACCTCGCCCATATGACTCACGTCAAAAAGACCGGCGCAATGGCGCACGGCGAGGTGCTCTTCAATAACACCCCTATATTGAACCGGCATTTCCCAACCGGCGAATTCCACCATCTTCGCGCCCGCGCGCCGATGCGCGGCATAAAGGGGAGTTCTTTTCAGTGACGGCGCCACGGATGTTTTTGCTACAATCGCGGTTTCGCTTATCGTTCGCGCTGGAGGGAATCTTTGGCGGCTTTCAACGTGTTGTAGAGCAGCATGCAGATCGTCATAGGGCCGACGCCGCCGGGCACGGGGGTGATCCATGAAGCGCGGTCCTTTGCGGTTTCAAATTCGACATCGCCGCAAAGCTTACCGCTGGGCAGCCGGTTGACCCCGACATCAATGACCACCGCGCCGGGCTTAACCCAATCGCCGCGCACCAAGCCGGCCTTGCCAATCGCAACGACCAGGATATCCGCGCGAGACACCTCCTCGCGGAGATTGGCGGTGCGCGAATGGCATATGGTGACCGTCGCGTGACGCTCGAGGAGCATGAGCGCCACCGGTTTACCGACGATATTGCTGCGACCCACGACGACGGCATTCTTTCCCTTGGGATCGCAACCGACTGAGTTGAGTAACTTCATAATGCCCATTGGAGTGCACGGCCTGAAGCCTTCGCCGCCGAGCATCAGCATTCCCTGGCTGACCGGATGAAAACCGTCAACATCTTTGTACGGAGAAATGCTTTCAAGGACTTTCTCGGCGCGAATGTGCGGCGGCAGAGGAAGCTGAACCAAGATTCCGTTAACATTTTTGTCCTTATTCAGATTGTGAACAAGCGCCAAGAGTTCTCGTTCGGAAATGGTTGCGGGGAGGAGATGCTCATAGGACTTGATCCCCACTTCTTTGCAGGCCTTCTCTTTATTTTTGACGTAGATGTGGGAACCTGGATCATCGCCCACCAACACCACCGCCAATCCCGGCGCCATCCCCCAGCGGCGTTCGAGCCCTTCGACCTCTTCCTTAATTTGCTTCTGAACTTCTTTCGCTACCGCCTTGCCGTCTATAATCGATGCCATATCTCACTCCGTAACACGGACGAAATTTCCTTCCCGAAAAAGAATAGTTGTTGAGAAGTGAACTTGGTATTGGCATGACATGGAGTAAGGCAAACGTCAACCCCTGAGGGCGGCAAATAACGAGTGAAAAACAGCCATGGTTGATTGAGTTTTTTGTTTAACCCAAGGCTGTCTTTACGCGCATAGAACGATTGCTGCTAAGATGTTGACAAGTGGGGTACGACCATCTATACGGCAGAGATTCGGCATCACCGGGCGGCACTAAACGAAGCGGAGAACGTTCATACGCGCTCCAGGGACACGAGCGTCAAAAGTTTCTGATGCCCCATCTGATTCGTAACCAAATTCTCGTGCTTTTTCCTGCTTCCCTCATGAGCGAGTTCGGCAGATGGATGCTTGCAGGTCGTACTGACTTACTTATTGTTAAATAGATGCCCGTCCTATGTGAAAGGACTTTTATGTCAGAACCGCGCAAAATCGATGAGATCAAAGATGACATTCGCGGTCGCATCGGCCGCCGGGCGCCCTTTCTCCACGCCGATAACGCGGAAGCCGAAGAGGCGCTCGCCAAGATCAAGAGTTTTGATGGCGAAGAATGGGCGGAAGCATGGTTGGCCGCCGGCGCCAGATGGGAAACCCAAGCGCGCGACGCCGAAAGTAAAAACAATGCAGCCGTCGCCAAAGAAGCTTACGTTAAGGCGTACGGTTACTATGGCATCGCCCGCCATCCGTTTCCCAGCACGCCCGGAAAGCAACGCGGCTACCGGAAAACCCGCGAGATGTTTCTCGCCGCCTCCAAGTATTTCGAGGTTCCGGTTGAGCGGGTCGCTATTCCCTTCCAGGACAAGCAGATCGTCGGTCATCTGCGCTGGCCAAAAAAAATACCAGCTCCTTTGATTATGCATTGGGGCGGCATTGACAATTGGAAAGAGGAGCGCCACTCCTTCGCCGAAACTTTCGTCAAAGAAGGCTGGGGCTGTTTCGTTATGGACAGTCCAGGGACGGGCGAATGCCCGGTACTGGCAGGGCCCGATGCTCACCATGTTCATACCACGGCTCTCGATTATTTAACGAAGAGACCGGAAGTCGACGCAAGCCGGATGGCCGTCGTGGGCGCCAGCTTCGGCGGCCATTGGTCGACCAAGCTGGCCCACGTGGCGCCTGACAAGCTGCGCGCCGCTGTCAATTGGGGCGGCGGCATTCACTTCTTTTTCCAACCGGAGTGGCAGGCGCGGTCGCGCCATGCCGATTCTTACCTGTTCGATCTCATCGAGGCCCGCGCTAATCTGTTCGGCAAGAAAACCTTCGACGAATTGTGCCAGGTCATGCCGGCGCTATCGCTCCTGGATCAAGGCTGGCTCGACAAGCCCTGCGCGCCCCTGCTGCTCGTGAACGGCAAAGAAGACAAGCAAGTTCCGCTGGAGGATTTTTATCTCCTGTTGGAGCATGGAAATCCCAAGAGCATTCGATTATTTCCCGGCGGTCACATGGGCGCCATTCCGAATATCTTCAATACGATTATCTCGTGGCTGCACGAAAAACTGGAGGGCTAAGCAAGCATGAGCCTCTATCAACTTCAGAAACTCATATACGAGGTCAACCGCAACCCGGAGTGGCGCGACGCCTATCGTAATGATGAAGCGGCCTTCGCAGCGCGATTCGATCTCACCGCAGAAGAAAAAGACGCCGTAGCGCGACTCGATATTCGAACGCTATATCAGCTTGGCGTTCATCCGCTGCTTCTGCGGCCGTTCACGCTCCTTCATCGAGTATCGAACGAAGACTACGCCAAAGCCCTGGCGGGATTGGAGTAACAATGCCGATTGTTTTTGCCTGCGGCGCCAGCCATGCGCCCGGAATCACCGCGTGGCCCGAAGCCGCACCGAAAGCACAATCTGAGAAGATCATCGCAGGTTACCGAAGGCTCGGCGAAATGCTTAACGCGGCCAAGCCGGACGTCCTTCTAGCGATCACGGTCGAACATTGGGCGAATTTCTTCCTCAATCAAATGCCCACGTTCTGTATCGGCCGCGCCGCCCATTATGACGGCCCGGTGGAGGAATGGTTGCGCGTCCCCGAGACGCGCGTTCCAGGCGACTCCCATCTCGCATCCGAACTACTCGAAGCTTGCATGGAGGGGGGCGTCGATCCGAGTTTCTCGGATGAACTATTGTTCGACCATGCCACAATGATTCCCCTCCATTTTTTAACGCCGAAGTCGGACCTTCCCGTGGTTCCGCTCATCGTCAATACCTTGACCCCGCCGATGCCGACCGCAAAGCGTTGCTACACGCTCGGAGGGTTGCTGCGCCCGGCGTTGGAAAAAACTGCCAAGCGCATCGCCATCGTTGCCACCGGCGGCCTGTCGCACTGGCCGGGTGAAGCGAAAGCGGGAAAAATCAACGTCGAATTTGACAAACGCTTTTTGGATCAATTGATCGATGGTGATCGGCGCAAGCTTGCCGACTACAGCCACGAGGATATCACCCGCGAAGCCGGCTCGGGTGGGCACGAAATTAGAACCTGGATCACATTGGCCGGGGCCTTGCCCGATTGGAAAGCTACTCTGCTTGCGTATGAACCGGTAGTCCCGTGGGCGACCGGTTACGGTTTGGTCGCGTTCAGTGTTTGAGTTGCTCACCACAGAGGCACGGAGCGCACAGAGTAAATATTACCTTGCGCAAATCTTTGATCGCGTAGGGTGTGCTTGCGCGCCATCGAAACGGTGCGCTGAGCGCACCCTACGGACTACGAATTGCTCATCACCGAGGCACTGAGAGCACGGAGTAGATATGTGCTCACTTTCTCTGCGTTTTCCGCGTCTGTGGTAAAATCTTATTTTGGTTGCGGCTCAGCCGCGCTGTGCCCTTCGTGGTAAAATTGACTTGCTCACCTTTGAATACGGAGAACTAAGATGGCCATAAAATTCAGTCTGCACAGCTTACACGGCGGAGTTAAGAACATCGATGAAATTCACCAGCGGGCTCAGCGGGCAGAAGAACTCGGCTACGACGGCATATTTTTGGGTGAGAGCCACATGAGTTCCATCGATTCTTTTCAAACCCTTGCGAGCTGCGCGATGCTGACCCAGCGCATGCTTCTCGGAATCGCGGTAACCAATATGGTATTTCGCCACCCGACCGTGCTCGCCGGCGCCGCGGCATCATTGAACGAGATCTCCAAAGGCCGCGCGATCCTGGGATTAGGCACCGGTGATGGCCCAGTCTACAGTCAAGGCTTGAAAGCGACGCCCTTGAAAGAATTCGAGGCTGGCGTACGGCTGATCCGCGATCTGGTGCGCGGCCATTCCGCTTCCTTCCCGACCGGCAAAATCGGCATAGGTTTTACCATCAACAAACCGGCGCCGATCTACGTATCTGCGGAAGGCCCGAAAGGCCTGCAACTCGCGGGCCGCTCGGCGGATGGTGTCATCCTCGGCACGGGGTTTGATCTTCGCGTATTTGAATGGGCCAAAGACAAAATACGCCAGGGCGCGTCGGAGACGGGGCGCAAACAAAGTGATGTCTCCATCATTGCCGCGGGCATGCTGTGCGTGCGCGATGACGGCAGCGAAGCGAGGCGCATCGTGCGCAATCGCATCGCCAACCGCGCCCATCACAATTTCCGCTTCACCTTTGAGACTGTGCCGCCGGAACAACTCGAAGGAATCAAGAAATTTATGGCCGCTTTTGATGTCATGAAACCCATGGAAGATCGTGTCGATCCCGATCTAGTGAACGATTACCTGATTACGCGCTTTTCGATCGCCGGCACGCCGAGGGAATGCATCGAGCGGATCGAAGAACTAAAAGCTGCCGGTGTCGAGCACCTTATGCTGACCCCAGCGCGCAAAGTCTATCATGAAAGCGTAGAGAGATTCGCGAAAGATGTAATCCCCCATTTCCACAATTGACAGACCGTGTCTGTTCGGCGCGGTCGTGGATAGTGAAATGCAATTAAACGATGCTGGAGAAATGGTTGAACATTGGTGGTTTGAATTGAACCGAAAATTTGCACCGTCGAAAATGGGAAGGAGTCCCTCATGGCACTCGACAAAGAAACAGCAAAGAAACTCTTGGCTCAAATTGATCGAGACGAACTGGCGCAATTAGGCTGCGACTTGACGAGCATTCCCAGCCCCACTGGGCAGGAAAAAGCCGTTGCGGAATTTATCCTGAACTGGTTTCAAACCAACGGGATCAAAGCCGTGCGCCAAGATGTCGAATTTGACCGGCCCAACGCGGTCGGCATTGTAAAGGGCGACGGCAGCGGCCTGAGCCTCGGCTTTAACGGTCACACCGATACGAGCTTCACGGGCACGGCCGAGGACGCCCGGATGGTGGCAAACATGGAGCCGGAGTCGGAGCTTAAAGGGAAAATTACCAATGGTAAGGTTCAAGGCCTGGGCATCTCTAATATGAAAGGCGGTGTCGCCGCTTTCATGATGGCGGGAAAGGCGCTGAAGAAAAGCGGGGTGAAGCTCAAGGGAGACGTGATTCTCGCCGCCGTCGTCGGCGAAATCTCACGCACACCCATCGGGCCATGGCAAACCAAAGAATATCGCGGCGAGGGCGCCGGCACGCGCCATCTCCTCACCCACGGCATGCACTCTGATTACGCAGTGGTCGCGGACGGTTCGGATCTCAATATCGTATGGACTCAAACCGGCGTGGTCCAAGTTAAAATTCAAACCTTCGGCAAGGCGGAAGCGGCTTGGGGTTCTAATCGCGCAACCCATCCGATGGAAAAAATGAATGCCATCGTCAAGATGACCAAAATCATCGACGCCGTAGAAAAATGGGGCGCGGAGTTCGAACAAAAATATGTCTACAACTCTCCGACCGGTCCGCTCTTCCCGAAAGTCAACATCGGTGGCATCGAAGGCGGAGCGCCGTATCGCCCCAACTACTTCCCTGGAGTCTGCACGATCTATGTCGATGTGCGCATGCCGCCACAGGTGCGGCCGGTAACGATCAAGTACGAAATGGAGCGCGTGCTGAATCGCCTCGGCATCGAGTATGAAATCGACTTTTACAAATCTTTACTGGGCCACGAAGGCAAAGGAGTCGAGCCGCTGGTCGCATCCGCCGAAGAAATTTACCAGCATTTATTCGGCGCGAAGATCAAACCCGAAGCGCCGGAGCGCGCCAGCATATGGACGGATACCAATGTTTATAATGAACTCGGAATCCCTGCGATCAAGATCGGACCGCGAGGGCGGCGCATCGGCCCGCGCAACGAGGAAATCGAGATTGACGTGATGGTGAAAGCGGCGCAGATTTACGCGCTCATGGCTCTGGACATATGCAGTCGCGAGCGGACCCAATAGGGGCGCAACTTGCTAAGCGTCGATCGCCTGAACATGAAGATAGCGGTTTAGCGGTATTAGCGTAGAGGCCGGGAAGACAGCACAGGACTGCTCCCCGACCTCTTTGAATTTAAGTCTCGGTTGTTATTGGAAGGTACCCATAAGTACCGCTGTCGATGTCGGAAGTGCCGGAGGAGGCAGCGTCTGGACCACCGAGAATACCGTGGCCGTATCGCCGGAAGCAACCGTGGGAACGCCGTTTGTGCCGCCTGAGAGTAGGCAGCCGCCGACCTTCTGCGAGAGTGACGGTATTCCGCCGGTCGGTGTCTGCTGGCTCACGCTCACGCCATATTCGGCTTCAATCTGCACGCTTGTAAGTTTGTATTTGAACTCGATCTCTTTGATCGCCAACGTGCAGACCGCATAATCGGTTCCGCCCCTGGCCAAATGCATCTCGAACAGCGCGGTTTGCGCCGTGTCCAGGTCCGTGATGCCCAGGGTCGGATCAGGAATTAGAAACTCGGCTTCCCCGTTGAAGCTTTCGCTGGTTCCGAGGGTACTGGATTTGTTCTTGTACTCGGCCTCTCCTTCACCATTGCCACCGAGAACGACTGGACTGAGATCGGCTTTAAAGCCGACCACCGTGATAGCCACTCCGGATTTCGGACCTCCTTTACCCTTGCCGTCGGCAAACACCGGATGCGTTCCTAACGCCGGCAGCAACAATGCCGCCGCTAAAACGTATTTCGTTTTTCTGTTCATTCTGCTGCTCCTTTTTGGGGATAATTTTAGAACAGACCGGCGTTCCGCAAGACTTATGCCGCAAAGAGCAAAGGGAAATTGACGGAATAAAATCCGTACGACTTGCCAAAAATGGAAGTCTACGACTCGGTGAGAAACAAAAATGCGCCGGCGCGACAAAATATGATTGCCACGGATGACATACGAGCTGTGGAATTGGCGCTAGGGCTTAACGATGAAAGACGGCTCCGCTTCAGCCTGCGTCTCTTGCTCGGAGACATAAAACGCAAAGCTCTTCTGAACGAGCCCGGTGAGAAAAGAGACATCCAGCGGGCCAGGATCACCCTCACCGACTTGGAGCGCAACGGCGAGCGCAAGTCTCGCCTGATCTGGGCGCCCGGTTTCACCGAAGTAAAGCGCCATGTCCTCCAGCCGGCGCTGAAGAATTCGCCCGCTTTCGCCGGAGCAAAGTATTTTCACCGTGTCGCGGACAATCCCGGCCAAACGCTCTTCTTTTTGCACCGGGTTCAGCACCAGCCGGCTGGTCTGGGCTTCTTGGAGCTGGGACAAAAACGGCTGAACCCAATCCGTGTCTAAAATCCAATATTGCAGTTCCGGTTCATCCAAGAGCCGCCGCGAACGCTCGCGCCATGCTCCCTCGCGCACCGTGCCGACATCGAATTTTCGGTACACAGGATGCTCCTGGGCCGTGGGTTTGTTCGTGTTGATGACGGCGCGGAGTTCATGAAAATTTTCCAAACCCGGGCGACCGAGCGCCTTGGCCTTTTCAAAACCCTCGTAAATGACGGCGTCAGCATACTCCCAGGGAACCGAGATCATCGTAATGCCGTGCTGCATTTTGATTTCCTCGGCCATCTTGCGCAATTCTTTGCGCGGGATTTGAACGCCGGCGACGCGTTGAAGTCCCTCGCGATCATTCAACATCGCTTGGACTAGCTGCAGGCCATGAGGGGGCTGCGGCTTCGCGATCCAAATCAGCCGGCCACCCGATCCATCGACCGAAGAAAGGTAGGCTTCGACGTCCGGCGCGCGAGCAAAAAGCGGCGTCACGG
Source organism: Binatia bacterium (assembly GCA_041484845.1). Classification (GTDB taxonomy): domain Bacteria; phylum Desulfobacterota; class Binatia; order UBA9968; family UBA9968; genus JBGPIK01. The sequence continues at coordinate 23,919 of JBGPIK010000022.1, forward strand.
TTTTGGCTTCAAGGGCTTCTTCGCGCGGGATCGCAAGCCCCCGCTGCGACAGCTTGAACTGCGATCGCCGGATTTCTTTTTTTACTTCTTTATCGGTGGATTTTTTCGCTATCTCTGCGAGCGCATTCACGGCGGCGGGATCCGCGATCTTTCCCAACGTAAAAACCACGGCCAAATCCAGATCCATTCCCTTGCCGATGAATTCCTGAAGGCGAGTGATGAGCGCCGAAGAGGCCTCGTCAAGCGACAAACCTGAGCGGCGTAGCTCTTCGAGGCCCCTGCGGATTTTTTCTTCATGGGATTTCTTTTTCGCCAAAAGAATTTTTCCTATCGAGCCAAATTATTTGGCCTTGGTGAGGTCGGACAGCTTGCCGGCCCGTCCCGCAAAGGCGAAGTTCGGCCAGGTTTCGACTTGCGCGTCGCGGTAATTCTCGCGATACCATTTGGCGATGTCACCGGCCGTGGCGAACCAGACCTTGCTGTGGCTTTTGGCATAGCGTATGAACTCGCGCAACAGCGGCGCACGGTAGGGCCGGCCGCCGACAAAAGGATGATTGCCCCACATCATGAATTTGGGGTCCGTCTCCCCTTCTTCGTAGAGCCAATCGAAACAATCTTTCCACATCTGAAAAATTTCGCGCGGCGTTCTGGCGGCCCGCTGATAGCTCGAGTAATCGTTGAGATCCTGGAAATAAGACAACACCGTCAGCTCTTTATTTTTGACCTTGAGCGTATAGGGCGTCTCCTGATGCTGCGGGTCCATCCAGTAAGTATAACCGCACTCGACAATGATCTCCGGAGTATTGACGCTCGGCGCGATTCCGGTGGAGAGATAGCCTACCGGAGCCTTGCCCACGACTTTCTTGACAACATCGATGGTTCGCTGCAGGTCTTTTTTTTCCTTGTCTCGCTTTTTCATGTAGCTGTAGTCATGAATCCAGGTTTCGGTGCCGAACTCGTGGCCTTGCTCCGCGGCCTCTTTGCAGATCTCCGGATAATTCTGCACCGTGACCCCGGTGGGAAAAAACGTGGTCTGAATTTTTTCCTGCTCAAAGATCTCGAGAAAACGATAGATTCCAACGCGCTCGCCAAACTCTCGATCGGTGATCGTGCCTAAATCCTTTTTGGTTAGAGCGTTTTTCGGCAAACCCCGGCGATTCTGGTGCTGCTGTGAAGATGGGCCGCCAAGATCCTCCGGCCAGGTTTCAAAAGCCACGCACGGCGTGATTGCTATTCGGGCGCCATCCGGCCATTTTATCGGTGCACGTTTTGGTTTGACTTTCATACTGCCTCCTCGATGTAAATTTTGCCTAGTCATGCCACACTTCCTGCTCGTTTCCAACAGGGTTGGAATAGATCGCGGGGCGCCGCGCGCGCCGGAGAGTTGCGTTAGAGCCAATAACGGACCGGGTTCAATAACGGGCTTGGCTTCGCCGCTAAAATGGGGCACTCGGTCTTGACTTGACCTGGGATGCCGGATAAGCTTCTTCGGATAATTTGAAATCAGGAGGCCTCGATCATGGCAGACGGGAAAATGATTGAATATCGCGTAGATAATGGAGTCGCGGTGCTGGAGATCAACCGGCCTCCGGTCAATAGCTACAATACCGACCTCTTAAAAGAACTGGATGCGGCGATTCTTGACGCACGTTTTGACGAGAACGTTCACGCCATCGTGATTACCGGAAAAGTTGAAAAGTTTTTTTCCGCCGGCGCCGACATCAATATGCTTTCCAACAAACCCCTCGCCTTCAAGAACAACTTCGCTCTGCACGGCCATGAAGTCTTGATGCGCCTGGAAAACACGCCGAAGATCATCATCGCGGCAATCAACGGCCATGCGGTTGGCGGTGGACTTGAAATTGCCATGGCCTGCGATATTCGAATCGCGAAAAAGGAAGGCGGTCGCGTCGGGTTGGCGGAAATCAACCTTGGCGTCATGCCCGGCATGGGCGGCACGCAGCGCTTGCCCCGGCTGGTGGGCAAAGGGCGCGCCCTGGAGCTTTGCGCCACGGGCAAAACGATCGCGTTCGAAGAAGCGTTGGAAATGGGGTTGATCCATTACATTTACGATCGCGAAAATTTTATGGTGCAGGTGTTGGACTACGCGCGGCAGTTCATTGTCCCGAACAAGAGCAGTCTCGCCGTAGGCAAGGTCAAGCGCGCGATTCAAACCGGCCTCGAGCTGTCTCTGCCCGATGGATTGGCTTTCGAGCGCGAGCTCTTGGCCCAGACCTTCGGCAGCGAAGACGGCCAGGAAGGTGTGAAAGCCTACCTCGAAAAACGAACCGCGCAGTTCAAGGGAAAGTAATCTATTCCCGTTTAAGCTATAGAAAACATTTACCCGAAGAATCCAAAATGCATGGATGGTGAGGGAGTCGTTTTGAACCTTTTGAACGATTTGAACGGCTTGAACCCTACCGCGTCGAAACCGATTTACATGTTGAAAAGCAAGTAAACCGACGAGCCGTTTGGAAATCGCAACAAAATTTATATTGGGAGGTTAGCTGATGGCAAAGATGTTGATTGGCGGAGAGCTAGTCGATTCCGTGACCAAAGATACTTACGAAGTCCGCAACCCGGCTACCGGCGCCGTCGTGGACAAGGTCCCCAAAGGCAATGAGAAGGATGTGGTGCAGGCGGTCCAAGCGGCCGAGAGCGCGTTCAAAGAATGGTCCGATGTCACTCCCGAAGATCGCGGCAACGCGCTCATGAGCGCCTGCGAGCTGATCAAAAAGAACAGCGGCGAAATCGCTCAGTTGCTGACCCAGGAGCAGGGAAAAACTCTTTTTGAAGCGGGCTTGGAAATTCATCACCTCGTGCATGGATTGGAATTTTACGCCGGGCTCGCATCCAAGGTTCGCGGCTCCCATGTGCCGCTACCGCAAAAAGGTGCCTACGGTATGGTCGTGCGCCAGCCCATCGGCGTGTGTGGCGGCATCGTGCCGTGGAATTTTCCGCTCACATTAATGGGTACCAAGCTTGGCCCGGCGCTCGCTGCCGGGAATACCATTATCATTAAGCCCGCGAGTACGACTCCTTTGGCCACGATCCGAGTCATCGAACTCGTGCAGCAAGCGGTCTACGGCGAAGGCAAAGCGCAAAAGCAATTGCCCAAAGGCGCCGTCAATGTCGTGACCGGGCCGGGCGGCACGGTCGGCGAAGAAATCCTCCGCAATCCCCACATTCGCCGCATCGCCTTCACCGGCTCAACGCCGGTCGGGCGCCATGTCATGGAAGTTGCCGGACGCGAGATCAAGCGGGTCACCCTCGAGCTCGGCGGCAGCGATCCGATGATTGTAATGGAAGACTCCAATCTCGATTTGGCCGTAAAGATGGCCGACGTCGGCCGTTTCTTTAACTGCGGTCAGATGTGCCTTGGCGTGAAGCGCCTGTTCCTCCAAGAACCGATCGCGGAAAAATTCGTCGGCGGTTTAGTTGAAATCCTCAAAAAGAAGACTGTCGGCAACGGCATGAGTAAAGATACGCGCATGGGGCCGATTCATATCCAATCGCAACGGCAAGAGGTCGAAGAGCAGGTCGAAGACGCCAAGGCGCGCGGCGCCAAAACGCTCTTCGGCGGAGAACGGCCCAAGGGCGGCGACATGGACAAAGGCAATTTTTATCTGCCGACGCTGCTCAGCAACGTTCCCGATGACGCCCGCGTCACCACAGAAGAAGTATTCGGCCCGGCGCTGCCGGTTTACACGTTCAAAACCATCGACGAGGCGATCGAGAAAGCCAACGCTTCCGAATTCGGACTCGGCTCCTCCATCTGGACGCACAATCTCCTCCACGCCAATAGAGCCATCGACAAACTCCAGGCCGGCAACGTCTGGGTTAATTCGCTTCACTATGGCTTCGACGAGTTACCCTTCGGCGGCGTCAAGTCGAGCGGGGTCGGCCGCGAACATGGCCCTGAAGCCCTGGACTATTATCTCGAGCCCAAGGGCGTGGTCATCGTCAACGTTTGAACGCTCATTCGATTTAAGGCCAAAAGGCTGGAAGCTCTTCCGGCCTTTTGGCTACCTCGCCTTTCCCTTTTAGACCGCCAAGCCCGCATCTTTATCCATAGTGATCATTGACCGAATAGATTCATGACTCGGTTGTGATCTTGGCTAGGCTAAGCGTTTTGCTGAGACACTCTGTTTGCAGGCTGCTCAAAAAGATCTCAGAGGCGAGGCGCGCGAAAAATCGACGAGCGGAGGCGTACTTAGCCAGTACGTTGTAGCGAGGCGATTTCGCGCAACGAAGCATATGAGTCTTTTTCAGCAGCCTGCTAGGGAATGTTTTTAGATCTTAACGTTCGTGTAGCGGACCAAGGGGCGAGGCTTCGCGGCGACAGGAGAGCTGCGCGCCATCGCGGTGAGCCACTGAATAAACTGGTCGACGCTCAAGCGCGCATCGATGGCTCGCGAGTTTCGCTCCATGGCGCGGAATTCCTCTCGGAGCGAGGCCGACCCGGCCATTTCGCGCAACTCTTGTTTTTCCTTTTCAGTCAGCATCGCCAAACCGTTCCCTGAGGTGTTTCGCTTCTTCTGCGAGGCCGAACAGCGTATAATATTCCTCAATACGTTCCCAGTCCAACCGCTTGCCGTAGCGGTTCATCAGTCGCTCAATGTCCGCCCTTTCCTGGGCGCTGCGCGCCGCGTCATTGCACATCGCCTGAACCTTCAGGCCAATCACGTCTTCCGCGTCAACGGCTTTAACACTTTGCGTAGCCCCAAATACGGGATAACTCTGGGCCCTTTGCAGCATGGCGAGAGATATCTGCCGAAAAGCATGGACGAAGTCGAGCGACCCCCAGGCGCCGTCATCGTGGCAGTATTGCGAAACATTTTCGCTGTGGAAAACGCGCTTGTAACCCAGACCCGCCAGTATCGCATCAACTTTTGTCATGTCGTCGCGGTGTACGAGAAAATCCAAATCCATCGTTTGTCTAGGGACACCTAAGACCCCCAGCGCAAAGCCACCGATGGCGGCGCAGCGAATTTGGCCGCGATTGAATTCTGCAAGCAAACGCTTCAGGACCAGCTCAAAGTCCACGGGTGCATTGTAGACGTTACCCACAGGCCTGGCAATCGGCGATATGCCGGCGTCGACAGAGAGACAGCAGTTCACTATGCGTTTGTAAGGACTGTAACCGACGGCACAACATGGTCGGTCATATTTTTCAGAAGCAGTCTAAGGCCATCGTGTTGGATAAGGGAAACTATCTAATGCAATCATGTCGCTATACTGTATTGAACCCGGCTCGGGTCGAGGCGGTCGAGCTATCTTGGAGCTATTGAGATACTATCAACTAAAGAGCTGGCCCCATTTTCGCGTACTTTTACTCTGTCGTTCCGATTACACGCACTCAACGTCCCGTAGCCCGTATGCACCGAAGCGAAATACGGGTTCCCATCCAATCCCCGGATTCCATTGCATTCCATCCGGGCTACGATGCCGTATCGACATCACCCCTCACGTTTTTTCCGAAACTCCTTACGCCTTACCTTTCACGTCTTACCGAATTCCGCGGCATTTCATCCGGGCTACGATGCTGCTTAAGGCCAGGATCGTAGCAAACAAAACAATCAGGCAAGCCATCGGTTTAACCATCACGATTCACAATCAACGATCCAAGAACTTTTTAAAGATTGTCGAGATGTCAAAGCCAGACTTCGCTCCGAACTAATTCAGCCTGTCCCCTTTTCTAGTCTCCTTTTCTTGTCTATTTGGCTCGCACCTGTCCCAAGTGCAAAGGGTATCTTGGAGTTGTGATTCCGGAAGTGAAGGGAGCGTATCGGCATAGGCAATCAACGGCCACTGCGCTCAATGTGGTTACCGCCTGGCCTGGCTTGTATTTCGAGGCAAGAGCCTGATGCCATCGAGGGTCGCCGAGAGATTGAATTAGCGGGATTCTAACGCTTTTTTGCGCCGTACTTTCAGCACCTTGCGGGAAACTGGCGAATAGTGATAACTCTTTGTGAGGTAATCTTTTCTTTTGATTATGACTTTTTTGTGATATCCTATGTCCCTCTGGCAAATCTATGATTACGTCGATGCTCGTGCCGTAAATGATTTTGAAAGGTGGTCCCGCGGCCTAGAAAAAACGGACCGAGCTCGTTTGAGCCAGAAGGTGCGGATGCTTGAGAAGGTCGGCCCGGACCTGCCTCCTGAACTGCTGGCAGGCCCAATTGTAGATCACGTTTACAAAATGAGAATAAATGGCCAAGTTGCTTTGCGGCCTTTACTTTGCAAGGGTCCACTCAATAATGACAAAGAGTTCACGTTTTTAAAAGGAGCGGTCGAACGAGATCGAAAATGGGAGCCGCGAGACGCTCCACAGATAGCCGTAGCAAGACGTAGGGAAATATTGGCCGATCCTACGCGGAGGTGCGCTCATGCGCGAGTTAAATAATTCTCTTCGCGAAGAACTGATTGAAAATAAAGATGACAAGGAATACCGACACGCTTATGCGGATGAAAATCTCAACGCCACGATCGCAACTCAAATAAAGGTTCTGCGCGAGCAACGCGGGATGTCTCAGGACTCTCTCGCCAGAGAGGCGGGAATGAGACAGTCAATGATATCACGATATGAAAATGTAAATTACTCGTCATCGAGTATCAATACGCTTCGGAAATTAGCTAAAGCCTTTGACGTATACTTAGACGTCCGATTTCGAAGCTTTCGCGAGATGGTTGAGTCTGTAGAGAACTTTGGTCGAGAAGCGCTGGAGGTTTCACGATTTACGGAAGATCCATTCTTTAACATGCAAGAAGTCAGCGTTGCCGCTGAGCAGGGTTGCGCCGCACAAGTAAAGCCGGGATGGACACATGGTAGTTATGGAACGGCATTGGATGCCCATAGTAAAGAGCTGACTGACCAAAGAGCCGAAAGATTGCCGAGCGCTAACAATGATCTGCGTTCGTCTATCATCGAAATCTTCAGCGGTCATCTACAGGTGGCCTAATTATATGGAGCTACTGAGCATAGCGCAGGGAAAGTCGAGTTGGTTTTTTGATCTATATGACCTAAATCCAAAGGGCAAAAAGATATTTCCAGAGATTTTCTTTAAGCTTAGGGACCGCTACGCGTTTTCAAAATTTCCCAATTCCGTAACTGACGTGGATGAAAGCAAAGGGTATGTTTTCCAAGGGGGAAGCTTCGTAGACACAGACGAAACCGTAGTCAACATTGATCTGTCAATTTATAACGATGGGCTGGTCGCTAGTTCGCAATCTTCCACCCGGAACACCGACGCATTTCTTCACGATGCATTAACTTGGCTATCTGCGGAGTGGGAATTAAATTATAGGCCCGACATGATCCGTCGCAAAGTTTACATTAGCGATGTCGTCGTCCATTTTGATTATCCACTTACCAACGTGAATCCAAAGCTCAGCGAGTTCGCTTCCCAAATAAGTAAGCTTGTTAATGTGGAATCAAACGAACCACCTTTTTATTTTACGGGCTTGAATTTCTGGCCAGATTCATATTTTGCTACCTTGAAGCAAGTGCCTTTTACCATCGATCCTAGAATCAATTCTCCTTTCTCTGAGAGGCGGCACTTTTCCAGAGCCCCACTTCCAACCGACAAACACCTTACTATGCTCCAAGGATTCGAAACAATTATTCTTGCGGGATAACGGCAACAGGCCGCCGAACCAAATCCCGACGGCCAGATGTTACCTTCCTGCTAAAGATTACAGTTTGCCCCTGATCGGAGAGGGCACCATTGGTGGTTTGTTGCCCTTGTGCGGTTTCTCAAAAACACTGATGCCGAGCACAATGCTGGTTGAACCGCTCGCGATCGACGTGACAAAGAAGCCGCCGGCATCGGATAGCGAATAAGCTACTTTGGAAGCTCTTCTTATTTCTGCTTTTTCTTCAGGTGGGGAAATTAAAGAGGTCACTTTCAACTGACCCCTTATGAAACATAAACCTTTGGCCAAGGACGCTTCAACTTAGATATCTACGGTGTCGCGAAAGTCGCTGTCGCGGTAAGCACGCTTGCGGTTGCGGTCGAAGACGCAAGCGTTCCCGTCAATGGCGTGCCGTTGAATATACTGTTAGAGCAATAGGGTCAAATCTTTACTATTGACATTATCCTCTGTTGGAGTGTAGAAGACCGCCATGGCCCGGCCATTACGGATCTTGATTCCCGGCGGTTACTATCACGTCACCTGCCGGGGTAACGAGCGCAAAGCGATTTTCAAAGATGACCGGGATCGGTCGGCCTTCATAGAGAAGCTTAGAGTCTCTCTGGCGATCTACCACGTTGCGCTTCACGCCTACGTGCTCATGAGCAACCATTTCCACTTGCTGGTGGCCACACCGAAGGGCAATCTTTCAGAATTCATGAGGCATTTTAATATCAGCGCCACCGCGGCCTACAACCGGCGCCACAAGCGTGTTGGCCATCTTTACCAAGGGCGATATAAAGCGATCGTAATCGACCAGGACAATTACCTCTTGGAGCTCAGCCGTTATGTTCACTTGAACCCGATCAGAATCCGGCCGCACCGGGGAAAAGATCTCCGGGAGCAAATCCGCTATCTCGAAAGATATCCTTGGAGCAGTCTTAACGGGTACCTTTACGCTCAAGAGAAACAATCCTGGATCACCTACGACGCCGTGCTTAGCCAGATGGGGGGAAGTCGAAAGAGATACGGAGAGTTTGTCGCCGAAGGGATCCGCAGCGGCTACCCGACGCCGTGGGAGGAGGTGAAGGGGCAAGTGGTGTTGGGAGAAGAGGAATTTGTGGAGCGGGTTAAGGGGAGGATTAAAAAGTCGGGGTCGCGGCGCGAGCAGCCCTCGATCAGAGAGTTGGAAGCGAGGAAGCCAGCGACAGTGCTTAAAGAAGTAGCGAGGTATTTTGGTTTGGCAGAGGAGCAGTTGATCGGGAAGCGCACGGGTTATCGAGACGAGCGGGCAGTGGCGATGGAGCTGATGTACCGGCATGGAGGAGTGA
>JBGPIK010000023.1:0-32594 GCA_041484845.1 Binatia bacterium
GATCTGTTCACGCAAGATCAAAAGCTGAATATCTCGAAGGCGTATCTCATGCCCGGATTCGCCTTCGGAGGTTCGTGCTTGCCGAAGGATCTGCGGGCGCTTTTGTATAAGTCCAAAGAATTGGATCTCGAAAGCCCGCTATTGAGTTCGGTGCTGGCGAGCAATCATCTGCATATCCAGCGATTAATCGACCGGATATTGAGCACCAAGCAAAAGAAAGTCGGCATTCTTGGATTGAGTTTCAAGCATGGTACCGACGATCTTCGCGACAGCCCCACGGTCGTCCTGGTAGAGTCGCTACTGGGCAAGGGGTGCAAAATAAAGATCTACGACTCCGAGGTGTCTTTGGCAAAAATATTTGGCGCGAATAAAGCCTATATCGAACATGAAATCGAACACATTTCGACGTTGATGTGCTCCGAAATCGATGACGTGCTCGAACAATCCGATGTGATTGTAGTTGCCAAGCAACAAGATGAAATCCGCGAGCGGTTGAGTCCCTACCTCGGGAAAAAAATGATCTTTGACCTTGTGCGGATCATTCCGAGTCCGTGCAATAGTCTGGAAAAGTATGACGGAATCTGCTGGTAATAGAAGATTAAAAGTGCTGTTTTTCTCGCAGCGCTTTCCGTATCCCATGGACACCGGCGGCAAGATCCGGACTGGGAAGCTGCTGGAACAATTGAAGGAGATCTTCGAGATTACCCTGGTCAGCAACGTGGAAAGCCCGAAGGACGATCCCTATCTAGCTGAGGTAGGAAACCTATGCACCAAATTTCATCCTGTGCCTTGGAGGGAAACAAAGAAATACTCGTTCGGATTTTACTTGAAGCTTCTCCGGTCGGTTTTTTCCCGGTATCCCTTCACCGTGATCAACGACTACTCGAAACACCTCGAAGCGGCGCTGTTCCATCTGACTAGCTCCGAGGACTTTGATCTTATGATCTGCGATTTCTTGCAGCCTAGTCTTAATTTCAGACGCCTTACCGGTACTCCAACGCTGCTTTTCGAGCACAACATCGAATCGGCCATACCGCGCCGCCATTTTGAAACGAGTCGCAATCGCCTCGCGAGATTCTTCTGGTGGCTTCAGTGGCGAAGGATGGAACGTTACGAAAGAGAAACCTGCCGGAAATTTAGCGCCACGGTGACCGTATCGGAAACCGACAAGACCTATTTAGAAGAACTTGCTGGGATAGGAAAGGTCTTTGCTATACCGACGGGGGTTGATACGCGCTTTTTTGTGCCGCGAGAAGAGCCGGTGAAAAACAACAGCTTGGTATTTACCGGCTCCATGGACTGGCTCCCGAACGAGGACGCGATTAAATTCTTTGCGCGCGAGATTTTAGGGGCGGTAAAACGGGTCATACCCACAGTGCAGCTCACGGTAGTCGGAAGAAACCCGAGCCAGAGTTTGATTAAGGAGATCGAGGCGTATCCCGAGATCACCATTACGGGTCGAGTCGAGGACGTGCGCCCATTTATCAGCAGTCACGCTCTTTACATCATTCCTCTCAGGATTGGCGGCGGTACCCGAATCAAGGCGTACGAAGCGATGGCCATGGGAAAGGCCGTAGTATCGACTTCGGTAGGAGTTGAAGGTCTTCCGCTCAAAGATGGCGAGCATGTCGTCCTCGCGGAGGGAGCGGAGTCGTTTGCCCAGGCCATCGTAAAGCTTTTGCATCAGGATGAATTCCGTGAAGCATTGGCCTTTAGAGGAATGGATTTTGTGCGCCGTAACTTCAGTTGGGGAATGGCAGCTGATGTGTTTGTCGACGCGTGCCGAAAAGTTGCCGTGCGTGCTTGATGCAATATCGCTACGGTGCCATTGCCTTCATTCCGAAAGATTCTGATGCGACGCATCGTTCGGGAATACCTTTTCAAGGCGGTCGCGCGCGTCGTTTTCTATTCAGGCGGTTTAAAGCTGCTTAAAGGTTTCGTTAACTGCTTTAAGTTGAAAAAAAATGATGACGGGGAGCTACAGTTTCCCTTTTTGGCTAAACGGGCAAATCGGAACGTCCAGATATTAATCTACCACAGGGTGAATGACGATCTCGACCCTTTCTTTTCCGGCATTTCGAATGCAGCGTTTAGATATGAGATGGAGTACCTGGCATCGACTTGTGCCGTTTTATCTCTTGAAGATGCCGTTTGCCGACTGGAACGCGGCGATGTCCCCGATAACGCCGTCGTCGTAACCTTCGATGATGGTTACAAGGACAATTTTCTGAACGCGTTCCCAATCCTGAAACAACTATCGATTCCCGCGTCGATATTTCTCGCCACAGGCGTCGTAGGCTCGCAGAGAGCGCTTTGGCATGATCGGGTCTTTTCAGCTTTCAGAGAGACCAAGGTGTCATGGTTGAACGGTATTGTTAACGATCCGCGAAGCTATTGCTTGAGGAATCTGGAAGATAAGCTTTCCGCCCTGCAGGAGGTTCTAAAGTTGCTGTTTGCGCTCGGCGATGATGAGCGCTTGTACTGGATTGACCGCTTGATCGCGCAGTTGGAGGTTTGCGATCGGAATGAAAGGCCCAATCTCATGCTGAATTGGGATGAAATCAGAATCATGCAGCGACACGACATTACCTTCGGGTCGCATACGGTAACCCATCCAATATTATCGAGGATTTCCACGGAAAAAATCAAGACGGAGATACAGCGGTCCAAGGAAACCATTGAAAAACATTTAAATGTCGCGGTGAGAACATTTGCCTATCCCGTCGGACGCAGCCAGGACTTCAATGAAGATGTAAAGGCCCTTTTGCAAGAGGCCGGCTATATCTGCGCCGTAACCACGATCCCGGGGGTCAATGAGAGCGGTCAAGATCCTTTTGAGCTGAGAAGAGCGACCCCGTGGGAGACGTATCTTCCAGCCTTTGCCGCGAAATTGAGCTGGTATAAATTCTCTTAAATACGTCATGCCTTGATCAATGTGCTGATGGACGGGACTTCCGTAAAAGCTTCTCTTGCGTGCAGGAATACTTTAGAAATGGGCAGCGTCCAACAAGCTAAAGTCAATAAGGTCACAATTCGTAGAGCCGATCTTAATATGGATCGGGAGATTTTGATCGAATCGTTGTCCCGGCATCTCAATCCGCTCGCCGATGCCCGACGGTTTGACTGGCTGTACAAAGACAATCCCCATGGTGAGGCACAGGTATGGATAGCCGTTGATCAGGGGAACGGAGTCGTAGTAGGCTCCGCCGCGGCATTCCCCCGGCGGCTGTACCTGGGCTCACGCGAGGAGATTGTGTGGGTGCTGGGGGATTTTTGCATTAACTCCGAATACCGCAGCCTCGGTCCCGCCGTGGAGCTGCAGAGGGCTTGCATTGCGGCCGTTGACTCGGGGAAAGTGGCATTTTGTTATGATTTTCCAAGCGCGGGGATGATGGCTGTTTACAAACGGCTCGGGTTTGCTCCGTTTGCCCAAGTGTTGCGCCTGGCTCGTCCGTTGCGCATAGACAGGCAGATCGAATCGGTGATCAAATCGCCGATCATCACGTCCGGTCTGGCGGCCGTCGGCAATTTATTGCTGGCGACCAGGGCTTTTCAGCCACTAAAGAATGGAAATCTGACCGTCGCTTTCCATACAGGTCAATTTGGCGAAGAGTTCTCCAATCTCGCTCGGCAGATCGCGGATCGGCACGGGGTTTGTGTCCAGCGATCAGCGGAATATTTGAACTGGCGGTATATGGCCAATACCACCTGCGCCTCTGAAATCATGACCGCTCGCAGGAACGGAGAGCTATTGGCCTATGCCGTTATCCAGCAAAATGGGAAAGAATGTATCGTTGCCGATGTCTTTGGTATAGACAGCCCGGCGATTGTCAGGAGTTTGATTAAAGAGGTTGTAGCCCTATGCCACGCGCGTGGCGTGCATAGCGTTAGTATTCCCTTGGTGGAATCGCATCCATGGGTCACACTTTTTCGCGGTCTCGGATTTCGCGACCGGGAATCAAAGCCAATGGTGCTTTATTCTCCAAACAATGATATTGGTACCCAGAATTTGGAGAATAGGCGCTGGTTTATTATGTATGGAGATCGCGACTCTTGATTGAAAAAGAGTGACGTACAGAGCAAAGCGTGCAATGTAGCTGGTAATAGTAGACAGATTGCAGGTAGCAGTGGTCATGCAACTGGATTGTTTTTGACGCACTCAGTCCTTGAATGGCACGTCGTCTTGTAATCGGAGGTAGCGTGGAACAGAGAACTATAGAGAATCAAATAAGGAAATTTCTTGTACAGCAGTTTCCTGCCACGAAGAACGTCGGCAACAATGAATCCTTACTGAACAATGGACTCATTGACTCGCTCGGTATTCTAGAAGTCGTAGCGTTTATGGAAAAGGAATTTGGGATCACCGTCTCTGACGAGGATCTGTTGCCCGAGAATTTCGGTTCGGTTAGCGGCTTGCTAAACTTTGTCCAGCAAAAGACGAACGGCACGAGCTAATGGCAAAGGCGCGGGAGACACTAACGATCGCAGGCGTATTCACCACAGAGTGCCGAGAACACAGATCGTGGTGAAAAGAAGGAATGCCTTTCACTACGGAGATCACAGAGCACACAGAGTGAGATGAGGATAGGATTTTAATACGATTAACCCGTTTTCCTCCGTGGTCTCTGTGTTCTCTGTGGTAAAAATCCGAAAAACCCGAAGACCAGGACACAACGCGGAGATCGGAATATCCACCACCGAGAGCACGGAGTTCACAGAGGTGAGAATAGAATTAGGCCACTTTCTCAGTGGTCTCAGTGGTTAAAAATCCGGAAAGGATCTCACCATGGAGGTACAGAGATATACATACCGTCACGAGTTTAACTCAACGGGTGGGCACTGGGCCGTTGGGGTAATTTCGAGTTCTCACTGGCTGGCCTCTCAAAGGAGATTCTTGTCGCTAATGAAGGCGCTTAGATTGGTCCGAGGCATATTCCGCACGATACTCGCGCTTGGGGTGATACCGGCGGTGAACGTCCCCGCCTACGCCCAGGACATACCGGGATATCCCGCCAGCGTAAATGCGTATGACCCCCGAGAGGTCGCCATGTTGCCGCGCTATTGTGCCTACACTCAGATTTTCCGCGATCGTGTGCCCGGCGGCAATAATCCGGATGAAATCCAGCGGTGGTATTCCATACTAGGCCAAACATTTAATGCCATGCACCATTACTGCGAAGGACTGATGAAAACGAATCGTGGAGTCCTTCTGGCGCGGGACGAGCAGTCGCGCCGGTTTTACCTGAGTGACTCGATCGTTGAGTTCGACTATGTGATAGACCGTGCGCCGGCTGATTTTGTATTGCTGCCGGAGATTCTCACGAAGAAGGGAGAGAATCTGATCCGCCTGGGCCGGGGTCCGATCGGAAATTTGCAACTTCAGCGCGCGATTGAATTAAAGCCCGACTACTGGCCGGCGTATGCAGCCATGAGCGACTACTACAAAAAGACCGGGGATGTCAAGAACGCGCGCGAAGTGCTGGAAAAGGGTCTGTCGGCGTCCCCCGATGCAAAGGCGCTGAAAGAGCGACTGGCGAATCTCGATGCAGTCAAAAAATAACTGCGAAACTGCGCCACTACGTCAGAAACCGGCAACGCCACGACCGACCGACGGGGACTAACGATCACGCCTCGGATCCTATGCCACGCCTACCGAAGAAGCCGACGGCTGAAGAAAACTAGCTATAGCCGCGACGTTACGCATACTCCCTCTTGAGGTTTTCTAAACATTGCGACTATCCAACCCTGTGGGAAATTGCGCAGGCGAATCTTGTCGCTCAGCTTCTCATAGCCGGTCGCGAGCGGGAAGAAGACCCCATTAAACATAAAGACGGATACTGGCCTAGGTAAGCGGAACGAAACAATTTCCAATCCCGCTTGTTTCGCCCATTTATCGCCGCGCCCGCCTCGGGTTTTAGTTCGATATGCCACCGAGCACAGACTTGGTCATCATTAGCAGCGACTTGGCAATGTCGCGTAGTCTTGCAGGTGAGAATCCTGTCCATGTAACCGCTAGCCATGGGCCTAAAATCCAGCCTTGCAGTCAGCGTGGTAACAGGCTGACTGATGCGTAGGCGGGAGAGGGGCGCTGGTTTATTATGCATGGAGATCGCGACTCTTGAATAGGCAAAGCGCGCGTTGCTAATAGCAAGTCGCATTTGGCAAAGAACGAGAGCAACTCGCAAGAGCGCACCTATCGCTATAAACTTTAAAGGAGACTGATAGTGAATCAGAATATTGTTGCTGAGCGGATTCGCCAATTTTTGAGGAACAGTTCCCGCTCGTGTGCAATGTTGACAACGAAGCGCCGTTATTGAGTGGTGGACTGCTGGATTCCATGGCAATCTTGGAAATCGTAAACTTTTTGGAGCATGAATTCGGGGTCAAGATTGTGGATGAGGCTCCTCTTCTTGAAAAGTTTCAAACTATCGCATCGACCGTAATCTTCATCAATTGAAAACGTAATAGTTGCGAATAATGCAGGTCAAGATCTACCCTGATTTCGAAGGCCTACCCAGTCAGTACGCGCGTGTTTTCGAGGCGGCGAACGTAGACAACTTCTTTTATAGCCTCGCATGGTTTAAGAATTTAGCCAGCACCGCAGTGGATAAAGGCGATCAATTGCGCATTTATGGTATCGAGAGCAGTGATCCGCCGCACCTGCCGGTTGCAATGCTCCCGATGCGATATCGTAGCCGGGGACTCAAAGGGTTGACTCCGTCCGCTTTGTCGGGACTGGCGAATTATTATACCCCTTTGTTCGGCCCAATTTTGAACAAATCGTGTCCCAGCTCTCGTGATGCCATCAGGGAGTTAGTGCGCGCGCTTTGCTTCGACACTCCGCGCTGGGACACCGTCGATTTGCACCCGTTAGACCCCGAGAGATTAACTTATACCGAACTGCAGGCAGCATTTACGGAAGCGGGCTGGGCAATCCAAAACTATTTTTGCTTTGGAAACTGGTATCTGCGAACGAATGGTCAATCCTACGATCAATATTTTGAGACACTGCCTTCTGCCTTAAGAAACACGATTACGAGAAAACGAAAGGTAATTCGGAAGTCCGGCCGCTTTGATTTGCAGATTCTTACAGGCGCGGATGATGTTGACTCAGCCATCCGTGCATATCAAAAAGTCTACGCGTCAAGCTGGAAACGCCCGGAACCATACGCACATTTTGTTCCGGAGTTGATGCGCATGTCTGCGGAAAAGGGCTCGCTTCGCCTGGGGCTCGCGTTCTTTGATCAGGCGCCGGTTGCGGCGCAACTGTGGCTCGTGAATGAAGGGGCCGCGTCAATTTATAAACTTGCGTACGACGAACAATTCTCTCAATACTCCATCGGTTCAATCCTGACGGCGCATTTGATGGAACATGTGATCGAACGTGATCGCGTACGCGAGGTTGATTATCTAATTGGAGATGATCCGTACAAGAACAGCTGGATGTCGCACCGTCGGGAGCGATGGGGAGTAAGGGCATTCAATTTGCGATCCCTGAACGGCATGTTCGGTGTGGTTAAACACATCGGTGGAGGCGCCTTAAGAAAGTCACTTAGGAAGGTTTGGAAAATCTTTAAGACTAGAAGCTAACGCTCAGGTCATTTTCGTCCCGTAGCGTGAACCAGAAGGGTGACGGAACACCGTTGATCGCGAGAGAAATTGTATGGATTGCTTGATTCAGCAGATGTTGCGCGCTAGCGCTTCCCGTTTCCCTGAGAAGGAAGCGCTGGTCGATAAGGCGATGCGCCTTTCCTACGAGAGCGTTGCGAAACAGGTTGCCGGACTCGCGGAAGGTCTCAGGCAAGCCGGGCTCAGAAGGGGAGACCGCATCGGAATTTACCTCGAAACATCCGTTCTCCAATCTCTTTCAATCTTTGGGGTCTCCCAGGCGGGCGGGGTGTTTGTTCCTATCAACAGTCTTCTCTTTCTGGAGCAGGTGGCCCATATCGCCGGGGATTGTCAGATGAGGGGCTTGATCACGACCCGTGACAAGCTTGCCTCTCTGGTGCCTATTTTAAAGGGTATTCAGTCTTTGGAATTTGTTGTGGTCACGGGAGACGGGCCAGGCGCTGAAATTAGGCAAACCACTTTTGAATTAGCTGAACTATTAGGTTTGGTGGTTCAGGAAAATTGGCGAGACTGGGGTATCGGAAAAGACCTGGCCGCCATCCTCTACACATCGGGCTCGACCGGCAAACCCAAAGGAGTGATGCTCAGTCATGAGCAGGTGATAGCGGGAAGCTGTATCGTATCCGATTATCTGGGAATCACTTGTGACGACCGCATTATCGGAGTGTTGCCCCTCAGCTTTGATGCGGGCCTTAATCAACTTATGACCGCTATTCAACAAGGCGGGACTTACGTTCCCATGACATTTGTCTTCGCTCGGGAAATCGTCAAAACCCTCCAGGCAGAACGGATTACCGGCATGGCCGGAGTGCCGACTCTGTGGAGCCTAATGGCGCAACCGACTTCCTCTCTAGAACGAGCGTCGCTTCCTCGCCTGCGCTATATCACGAACACCGGCGGACGGATGCCGCAAACGGTACTTAACACTCTACGGCAGACCCTTAGCGCAACGCGTATTTTTCTGATGTATGGACTGACCGAGGCGTTTCGTTCGACCTATTTGCCACCCGAAGAACTCGATCGCCGGCCGACTTCAATGGGAAAGGCCATTCCCAATACGGAGATCCTGGTGGTCAACGATCAAGGGCAACCCTGCCAGCCCGGGGAAGTCGGCGAGTTGGTTCACCGTGGTCCGACGGTATCCATGGGCTACTGGGGCCAGCCGGAGTTGACGGCCAAAGTTCTGAGACCGCACCCCTTTGCAGCCGCCGAACTAGGAGATTCGGAAAAGGTTTGCTACTCGGGCGATCTCGTAAAAATGGACGATGAGGGATTCCTGTACTTTGTCGGACGACGTGACAATATGCTGAAATCGTCGGGATTTCGGATTAGTCCGACCGAGGTCGAAGAAGTGCTTTTTGAAAGCGGTATGGTCCGGGAAGCAGCCGTCATCGGTATTCCTGACGGACCATTGGGCCACGTCATCAAAGCTTATGTTGCACTAAAAGATGGGATAACCGTGAATGTAGGTGATCTGCTCGTGTTTTGTGCCGCAAAAATGCCGCGCTATATGTTGCCTAAAACGGTGGAAGTTATGGATGCTCTGCCGAAGACCACAAGCGGCAAAGTTGACTATCCTGCCTTGCGGCGACACGAAGGAGTTCAGGAAGAATAAACTCGACAGGCAACCCAATGTGCAATGGAGAAAAATACAAGAGGCAACCTATTTGGAACGCGATCTCGGCTGGTTGCGATTTAGTGGTGGGGTATCTCGTATGAAGACCTCTCTTTCCGTATTAGTGCCAGTATATAACGAACAGCACTTGGTTTATACGTCATTGCAGCGGCTCAAAATTCTTGATGCGAGCCCTCATCTGGAACGTGTCGAGGTAATCGTTGTCGATGACTGTTCACAAGACGAGTCTCCGAAAGTAATCGAAAGGTTTAAACTAGAGCAGGCGGGCATTTCAGATTCGAAGATAGAGTGGATGTTTCTACGGCACGATGAGAATAGGGGCAAAGGACAAGCGGTGAAAACGGCGCTTAAAAGGGCGACATGTGAGATTTCGGTGATCCATGACGCGGATCTCGAGTACCACCCAAAAGATCTCCTGCGCATCATCAGAGTGTTTATAGAAGAAGAGGCAGACGCGGTTTATGGCTCGCGCTTTGCTGGTTCGGAGGTTCGACGCGTTCTATTCTTTCGCCACGAACTGGGTAACAAATTCCTCACGTTTTTATCAAACATAGTCACCAATCTTAACCTGACCGACATGGAGACTTGCTATAAAGCCGTTCGAACAGAGCTTCTAAAATCGATACCCATCGAGTCGAATGACTTTCGAATAGAGCCGGAGCTTACGATCAAACTGGCAAAGCGAAGCGCTAGAATCTTCGAAGTTCCTATTAGCTATTTTGGGAGAACCTATGCGGAAGGTAAAAAGATCAACTGGCGTGACGGTTTGCGCGCACTTTTCGCGATTGTCAAATTTGCGGTCTCGGACAGAATCTATCAACCTGACACCTACGAGAGCTACCTTCGCGCCCGGTTTTGGCATGTACCCCGGTTCAGCAGCTGGATCGCTGACATGATCCGGAAGTACTGTGGAAATAGAATATTGGAAATCGGCAGCTGCGAAGGGAATCTCGCACTAAAGCTCCTCCCGCGGGACAGGTACGTAGCGAGCGAGACCAATCCCCTTTACCTTCAGACGTTGGAAGCACTCAAAGCGGAGAGACCTTACTTAAGCGTCAGCTACTGCGATGTTATGGAGACTGCTTCCTTTCCCCTGATTGATAACGGATACGACACCGTTATTTGTCTTAACGTCCTTCAACACGTCAAGGATGATCGCGTCGCGATTAACAACATAAAGAGTGTTCTTGCTACTGGTGGGACGGCGATAGTAATGGTTCCACAAGGCCGACGGGTCGTCGATAACAATGACCAAACCCAGGGGCATCAAAGCCGATACGGTAAAGAATCGCTTCGCAGATTGGCCGAAACTTGTGGCTTCGGCGTTAGAGAAATCTTCGAATTCAATCGTATTGGTAGCGCGGGAAAGTTCATTAACAGTAAGATTTTATTCCGGCGTTCGTTTACCGTATGGCAACTTTGGAGCCTCAATGTGCTCACGCCCGTGTTCCGAGCCATCGATGGTTTTCTGCCGTTTCCAGCCGTAAGTCTCATCGCGGTATTGGAGCGAAGGGATGACTAAGGCAGCGAAAGGAAAACCACGCGTTAAAGTTCGTTCAGGCATCTATCGGAGGGTGACAAAGTTTAAATTGATGATCACGTTGGTGCATATCGCCTTGTCCCCTAAGCCGTTAACTACAACTGCTCTTTCGTCACGACGTTTGCTGTCGAGCGTTCTGTAGGTATAAACGGTGAGCCGGTGCTAATAATATTCGGTCATGCCCTGTCGGGTTACGCGGCGGCAAACTGCAGAAGTTGTGGCGCCCCATTGAAATACAAAAGGCTCGATGACTTTACCCTATACTGCCGCGAGGTGAACGCCACTGACTTGAAATGAGTCACCACAGTGACCGAGACGACGAAGGATATCATTCTCGCGTCGCTGCTGTCCCCTCCTCAGTGGTGCGTAGTAGTAGCGAAGATCTATGGATCTTACGGTCGCGCTTATACGTAGGTGTTTTAACGCCTCGAACGATGAGCTTGTCATTGGTGGTTTGCCGCTGAGCGATCTAGTCGCTCGATATGGCACGCCGCTGTTTGTTTACGACAGTGCCATCATAGACCGAAAACTGGATCTTCTCCGTAAGACGTTGCCTGCGAGATTTGCGATCTACTATTCGGTCAAAGCGAATCCTAATCCCGCGATTGTACGTTGCCTCCTCGACAAAGACTGCGGGCTCGAAATTGCCTCTGGTGGAGAGCTTCGCATTGCCTTGAGTGCCGGTTGCGCTCCGGCGCGAATTCTGTTTGCGGGTCCGGGAAAAACCGAAGCCGAGTTGGAATTGGCATTGAGTCAAGGCATCGGCGAGATTCATGTCGAATCACTTTTGGAGGTCGATCGGATAGGTAATATCTGTCATCGTTTTCAAAAAAAGCCGAGGATTGCCTTGCGCGTCAATCCGTGTGGAGAAGCCCAGGGCGGCGCAATGCGCATGGGGGGTAAGCCGGCCCCTTTCGGAGTGGATGAGGAAAATCTTGATGAGGTGTTGGAGAGCATTCTTGGCGAGCCGTCGCTAAAATTTCAGGGAATTCACCTATTCACCGGTACGCAAATTCTCGATTACAACATACTCTTAGGCCAATATCGGAAAGGGTTAGAGATCGGCAGGAGGGTCGTCAACCGAATTAAACAGCCACTCCACACAATCGATTTCGGCGGTGGGCTGGGAATTCCTTACTTCGCCGGCGACGAAGAACTGGACATGAATAAGTTCAAGAGAGGTCTTGCTGAATTGTTTGGGTATATTGAAAACGATCCCGACTTCGAGGGAACAAGATTGGTGGTGGAGCCCGGCCGCTATCTTGTCGGCGAAGCCGGAATCTATGTTGCACGGGTCAACGATATCAAAGTATCACGGGGCAAAAAGTTTCTTATTCTTGATGGCGGGATGAATCACCACCTCGCCGCATCGGGAAATCTCGGTCAAGTCATCAAGCGTAATTTCCCGATCGCTCTGCTCAACAAACTACAAGCTGATGGCCACCCGCCCGCGGAACGTGTGGATGTTGTCGGTCCCCTATGTACTCCCCTAGATGTTGTTGCAAGAGACGTTGATCTTCCAGTGGCGGAAGTCGGAGATCTGGTCGGCATACTTCAGTCAGGAGCGTATGCTCTAACAGCTAGTCCGCTGGGATTTTTGAGCCATCCCACTCCGGCCGAAGTGCTCGTTGAAAACGGCCACATGCGCCTGATTCGCCGGCGAGGGAGCTATAGCGATCTTCTGGCGGATCTTCCCGGCGACTTCCAGGAGGCTACGGTAAAAGTCTCATAGTCCGCATCCCGTGCTCTCAACAGCAGTGCGCGCAGAGCAGAGCGTCTTTGATGAAGAAATACTCCGAACTCCGTGAACTCGGTGCCTCGGTGGTGAAATAACGATTACCGATTTGGTTGCGGCTCGCGCCTCTGTGGTGGGATAGTAAGCGCAACATGCCCGAACAATTTATAGTTCCAAAGGAGCCGAGGCTCGATTGGAGGATGCTACTGCCTTCTTTCCGGCAGAATAAGTCTTTTTATTCGCTTAGCGGAAACGCCGTGCAACATCTCTTTTGGGCGCGCAACGCGATATATCACGGACTCTCTGCTTTGGGCCTCAACCCTGGTGATAATGTTCTTGTCCCCGCGTTTCATTGTACTTCCGTTGTAGAGCCCATTTTGCAATATGGCGCGGAGGTAAAATTTTACGATATCAATCTGGACGTTAGCCCGGACTTAGAGGATTTACGATCGAAGATTGACCGTAAGACACGCGCGATTTTGGCTATTCACTATTTCGGTTTTCCTCAACCCATTCAAAAATTTCGCGAGTTATGCCGAGCGCACAAACTGTATTTGATCGAGGATTGCGCCCATGTTCTCACCGAACGAACACGAGATTGAATAAGGCTGGGCGATTCGGGTGATATCAGCATTTTCAGCTGGCGCAAGTTCCTTTCGATTTACGATGGCGGACAGTTGGTCATCAATAATCCTGAACTACAGTAGAATCTGAGGTTAGATAAGGGCAGTTTTCTTTTTAAATTAAAGGTTGCCAAGAATATCTCGAGCGGTTGTTTGAAAACTCATCGGACGGACCGGCCAGCCTTCTAGCCTTCCTTTGGAACGCAACATCATTACTGTCCAAATGCCAAGCTCTTTTGAATACGAGGGCCGCGACGGTTCATCAGGTAAACAGCTACGAAGTACAGTTTGATCTTAATTGTGTAAACCTTGCGATGTCTGGAATCTCTAAACGCATTCTAGGACGAACAATCATTGCCGATGTCGCGGAGAGAAGGCGACATAATTACGCCCGCCTTGCTCAAGCAGTCAAAAGCCTGGCGGGCATCAGCCTGCTTTATCCGAATCTTCCTGAAAACGTGTGCCCCTGGAGTTTTCCGTTTCTGGTTCGGGGGACTAAGAATTTTCAAGTGTTTGTGAGGGCGAAAGGCGTCCCCGCGACTTCTTGGAGCGGCGTGATTCATCCGAATCTACCGTTGCAGCGATTCCCAAAAGCGCGGTCTTTGTATGACCATCTTGTGTTTCTACCCGTGCACCAAAGTCTGGATGAAGGAGATTTAGGTACGATTATTCGTGTTTTAGGTGAGACACTGAATGACCATGTCGGAGTTGACCCGAAAAGTTTTGATGATCGCGTTTCACTATCCGCCATTTCAAGGCGGTAGCGGCGTTCACCGGACGCTGAAGTTTTCGCGGTATCTACCGGAATACGGGTGGCAGCCGATCGTTCTGAGCGCGCAGCCGAGAGCGTATCCACAAGTCGGCGAGGAACAACTTCGGCAAATTCCGGCCGAAGTTATCGTAAAGCGAGCATTTGCCCTGGATAGCTCTCGACATTTGTCGGTCAGAGGGCGCTATTTGAGATTCATGGCCTTACCCGATCATTGGGGCAGTTGGTGGTTTGACGCCGTGCGTATAGGACTAAGTATCATCCGCCAACGAAGACCACAGATCATATGGTCCACTTATCCCATTGCGACGGCTCATTTAATCGGCTTCACGCTTCATCGTTTGACCGGGTTACCTTGGATTGCCGATTTTCGGGATTCGATGACGGAAGAAAATTATCCGAGAGATCCTTTGACGCGCCGAAGCTATCTGTGGATCGAGAGAAGAACGGTTAGGTACGCTTCCCGATTGATCTTCACCGCGCCATCCACAAAACAAATGTATCTCGACCGCTATCCTCAACTTTCGGCTGATCGTTGCGTGGTCATCGCCAACGGCTACGACGAGGAAGACTTTGCGGGTATCGAAGGACTTCCGATTGCGACTAATTCAAATGGGCGGGCAGTCAGGCTGCTTCACGCAGGCGTGATCTATACAGACGACAGAGATCCGACGGCATTTTTCCGAGCGCTGTCACGACTAAAAATTGATGGAATCATTGATGCTATGACTGTCGTCATCGATCTTCGAGCGAGCGGATCCGAAGATTACTATGCATCGATGCTTAAGGAACTCAAAATCGATGATATCGTCCGTCTTTTACCGGCACTTTCCCACCGTAAAGCTTTGGAGGATTGTGCGGGGGCCGATGCTCTCTTATTAATTCAGGCCGCATCCTGCAATCATCAGATTCCGGCAAAAGCATACGAGTATCTGCGCTTGGGGAAACCCGTTCTTGCTTTAACAGCGAGGGAAGGGGACACGGCAAGACTGCTTGAAGAGGTTGGTGGCGCGACCATCGTTGATCTTTCCGAGGAAGAAGTAATCTATCATGCTATTCCTGCCTTCCTGAACGCTGTCAGAAGCCATACTCATGCGACCCCCGACGCAGGGCGGGCGAGTCGCTATTCCAGAAAGTATCAAGCGTATCAGCTTTCCGAGTGCTTACCCGAGGTGATGATGGAGATGCCGCGACATGCGTGACGTGGTGCTGCTCGCCCTAACCGGCTTGTTTGCTCTGATTGCCTTGAGGAAACCTTTGGTAGGCCTGCTCGCATTTGTCGGCCTGAGCATTCTGGGCTTACACAGCTTGACGTGGGCTTTCGCGCGGACGTTTCCGCACTCTCAAGTTGTAGGACTGGCGACGATTATCGGATTCTTGCTTTCGCCGGAGGCGAAGCGTTTTCCGCGGGAGCGGGAAGCCCGCCTCGTGCTAGCGTTATGGGCACTTTCCACCGTGTCCACCGTTTTCGCTCTCGAGCCCGAACTCGCGATGGCCAGGTTAATTTTTGTTTCGAAGATCTTTTTGATGATGTTTCTGTGCACCGCGATTGTGAACACGCCAGAGCGACTACACATGCTGGTTCGAGTCATTGCGCTTTCGTTGGGCTATCTGGCGGCGAAGCTGGGACTCTTCGTGCTCGCGACCGGTTTTCAGCAAAAAGCTTATGGACCAGAAGAGACTTATCTTTTCCAGGAGAATGCGGTCGGGATAGCGCTGTCGGCGAACCTCCCACTCTTGGTGTATCTCTTGCGCGTCGAACGGGCACGTTGGCTTCGATGGACGATTGGTGCGATGGTGCTTCTTTCGTATCCGGCCGTCGTGGGGACATTTTCCCGGGGTGCCTGGCTGAGCTTGGCGGCCGTGTCTGTGCTTCTCGCTCTGTGCAGTCGGCGAAAGATCTTAGCGATCTCGCTCGTGCTCGCCGTGGCAGTAGGAGGGGTTACTTGGCAGAGTTTTTTCGTGTCTGATCGCGTGGCGGCGCGTTGGGACGCACTCGTAAACTACCAGGAGGATAGCTCGGCGGAGTCTCGCTTCTGGAGTTGGGAGTTCTGCAAGAGGGTCGGCCTGGCGAGGCCATTCGGCGGGGGCTTTGACCTATACTCAACCGAGGCGTATCTGCGCTATTATCCAGAGTTCGTGGAACGGTGGCCCGGGAAAGTGTGGGTGTGTCACAGCGTGTGGATGCAATTCTTGGCTGAACATGGCATCCTAGGCTTTCTGCTAGGGATTGGCCTGATAGTATCGTGCTTGTTCAGCCTTCGTCGGTTAAGCCGGGAGGCCCAGAGGCAAAGAACGCAGACGCAGGTGGGAGACTTCGCGCCGATGTTGGTGGTGGCATTCGTCGGATTCATGACGGGCGGCACCTTCCTGAATGTTGCGTACCACGAGCTATTCTACCAACTAGTCGCTATGGTGATCATTGCGAAGGCCCTGTGGCGGCAAGGCACTCAACCGGTGGTGGAGGCTCACGATCAAGTTGTGCTGAACCCCGCAGGAACGGGGTGAGAGTAGAACCCGCGACAAAGGATGCCCTCGGATGGAGGCACCGCGGGTTCCTGTTGCTGGCTCTTAGGAGGAGCTTATGACCGCTCTGGCTGAAAAGCTTAAGGATCGATATTTCCTTGACGAGGAGCATCCCTATCGGTTGTTCGAACGCACCGTGCGTGGGCTGCTTCGCCCCGAGCACGCCCTTCTGGACCTTGGGTGTGGCGCGACCGCACCAGTGCTGCGGAAGTTCCGCGAGGCGTGTGACCGCCTTGTCGGCATCGACATGGTCGATCTTGACGTGGAGATTCCGGGAATCGAATTTTATCGGGGCGACTTGGCCAGTATTCCCCTGCCCCCTGCTAGTGTCGACGTTATAATGGCCCGCAGCGTGATGGAGCACATTGAGGATCCGGCACCAGCGTATCGGGAACTGGTCCGTGTGCTGCGCCCGGGTGGTCGTCTAGTTTGTTTGACGCCAAATCTGTGGGATTACGCCTCACTGGCGGCGTGTGTCATTCCCAATCGCTGGCACGCGAGCATCGTGGCGAAGATGGAAGGCCGCGATGAAGTGGATGTCTTCCCCACACACTTCAAAACCAATACGTTCGGTGCAGTGAAGCGATGGTGCCACGAATCGGGGTTCGAACTGGAATCATTCCAATATCTCGGTCAATATCCTGCTTACTTCATGTTCAACGGGTTTTTGTTCATCCTGGCGACCGGATACGAGAAACTGATCTCACGTTTCGAATGGCTGCGGTTTCTGCGGGGTTGGATTTTCGTGACGCTCAGGAAGCCGGGTCGGTAACCTGGCCGGCCGCCTTGAGTTCTGGAGGTAAAAGGGATGCTTAGTCACGTGCCGATGTACTTCGACGACATCGAGCTCACCTTCGGCCACCGGTATGCCGGTGAGCTATTCGCCATCCACGAATTCAACAGCATGAGTTCGACGGTGAAAGTTGACGTCTGGCGGGGGATCCAGAACGGTCGTCTACCTGACAGTCCGTGGCGCAGGAAAATGTATCTGGCTCACGGTCTCGAAGCCATCTAGGAGATTGCAATCGACCGTGCGCTCGGCCAACTGCCATTGAACCAACGGTGCGCGCCATGACGGCAACGCCCCGACCACAGAGTAAGCCCTCAGCTCCGGCCCCCATGGGACAGTGGCCGCACCAGGCCGCGATCGTGCGCTGGCTGCTCCTGCTGCTCCTGGCTGGCTCGGTCCTGAGGCTCGGCTTATGGGCCGTCTACGAGCCGGTCGCGTACCCCGACACTGGTAGCTACATGCGCCCGGCGCAAAACATCCTGGCGAGAGATTTCTCCACCTACGATGGACGCCGGCCCCCCGGCTACCCGCTCGTGCTCGCCATCGCTGGATTGTCGCCCAACCGCGCTTGGGCGATCCAATCGCTCATGGGTTTGGCAACCTCTGTCCTCCTGTTCTATGTCACCTTTGCGCTCACTCGCCGCCCTGGCTTTGCCGCCTTGGTAGGCATGACGTACAACCTGAACCTTTCCCAATTGTTCTTCGAAGCGAACCTCATCTCCGAGAGCACCGCGACGTTCGCTATTACCGGGGTCGCCGCACTGCTCCTCGTAAGCTATCACCGTCTCCGCGCCAAACGTCGCGTGTGGCCGTGGCTGCTTCTCCTCGGGCTCTTCGCGGCGTTCGCGACGCTTGCGCGGCCGCAGTTCATTTTCCTCCCCCTACTGATCGCCACTCTGATCGGCTACGCCTCGCACACCTGGGCGGGTACCCGAGGCTGGCGATCGGCGGGCCGTATCGGTCTCGTCTTTCTGACGTCATTCGTCCCCATCCTGGGTTGGTGCTGGTTCAATTACGCGACGGTCGGTTTCTTTACCCTCTCGACCCAGACAGGGATGTCCCTGATGGACCACACCCTGGCCTTTATCGAGCTGGCACCTGACCGATACGCGACCATCCGTGACATCTATCTCCGGCACCGCGACGAAGAACGTGCCCGGACCGGCCGCCACAATGTGAGCTGGGAGGGTCTGCCGGACGCGATCGCCGCGACGGGTCTCTCGATGCCCGCTCTTTCGATGGAGCTCGAGCGAATGTCCATCGAGATGTTCGTGCGACATCCGCTTCGCTATGCTAGCGGCGTCGTCCAAGCGTGGGTGGACTTCTGGCCAGCCCCCATGTATTGGCGACCAGAGTTGCTCCGTCTCCCGTCTGTCGGCCGATTCATCCGGCTTGCGTGGCGGCTCGAACAGCCGATGGTGCGGCTCGCAAACGCCATATTTGTTGGGTTGGTGGCGTTGGTGATGATGTCGCCGGGGCTTCGGCAAAGAGTCCGCTGGGACCTCGGCCTGACCACCTTGACAGCCATCGTCCTTTTGACCTCATTGGTCCAGGCGATGGCCAACTGGTCCGAAAACGCGCGCTACGCGATATCCGTCGAGCCGCTGGTCATCCTGATTGTTCTCTCCACTGCGGTACGCCAGCTCGCCACTCCCGTAGTCCGAGAGGCCGTTCCGGCCAGCGGGTCGATCACCGGAAAAGGAAACGGGACATGAGTAGCCTCGCGAGCCTCTCCCCAGCCCGACCGGACCACAGGGGGCCGGTTCCACGCTGATAACAGAGCACACATATAACGTTCCGCTACTTGAGCGCTGGCTTCGCGTTTGCTGTTCGCCGACGTAGTACGGCGTCACCGCGATTGCTCACCCGGCATAGGCGCAAGTTGCGCGGTGCTTTTGATGAGCCGCGACTAGCCCGAATTCCTATCCGAACACGGTCGGTCGCGCTCGTGACAGCAACTTCATGTGTTCCGCGCCAGTTGGGCTCTCAAGCGTGCGCATTGCGCCCGAGCTACTTAAGTGTAAGGCCGCTCGGAGCCGCAGGCGGTGAAGTGGAGACCCCCGGGTCCGGAATCCTAGTGCGCGAGATGATCAACTCGTCGTACCAAGTATAGGCGGTGGGATGAGATTGGGATGGATCCTTTCCAGTGTCATACGGAAGCAGCCAGACCTTGCCAAAGAGTTCGCCTTGCGTACCTGCACTAAGGGCAGTAGGCCCGTAGTTAAATACTTGCTGGGACGCCTGCCCTTCCCGCGCAACCCACAGATCCACATGGCTATTTTGCCATTCATTTGTGACAAAATTCCCGGTATGGATGTGAACCTGGAATGTCATCCATTCGTTAGGGAAATAACGAAAACAATTATTATTTGCTGATCCAATCTGCGAATACAAGCAGTAAGGACTGGGCATGGCGTTTTGTAGCTTGAAATCATAGCTCCCAAACGGTTCTTCAAATCCTGCGTACGCTCCGTGAGAGGCAGACCCTGTGCATGAATTGTACATCTGGGGAAAGCCGCGCTGATACGTGTTCTGAGTTACAACTTCGAGTGTGGTGCACGATGAAGAACAGTTAGCCGAATTGCTTGTCGTACATCCCGGTTTGTCTCCCGTCCCAATAATAGCCTGTTTCCAACCGCCGCCACCTTGATAGATCGTGGTCAAGAACTCGGGCGAAAAGCGTTGCCGCCATTGCACATAGAAGTCGCTGTTCCCGCCAAACTGCGTCGAGAGGTCGGTAGAGAAATTGGCCCAATACGCGCCTGACGAGTTGGCCCCGGAATTTGACGGGATGGTAAATTTTACCGAGCTATTGCCCGATGCTTTCACACTGGAATCGAGCATGGGGATACTGTTTCCATTGGTGTCGATGCCAGTGTTCGCGCCCCATTGTGTGTTGGCAATGTCGGATGCCTGGTCAAACCCGACGCATTTGACGACACCAGCCTGCGCACATCGGGTTTGGAAATCCGCGCTTCCTGTTGGCGGAGGGGACACTGAATTGGAGACGCTGACAGTAACAGGTGTGGAAGTCATGCTATTTCCAGCAGCGTCGCGGGCAATCGCTGTAAGGGTGTGGTTGCCATTGGCGAAGAACGTCGTATCCAATGACACCGAGAATGGAGCGGATGTATCCTCGGCTCCCAAGTTGTTTCCATCGAGTTTGAATTGTACGCCGACCACTCCTACGTTGTCAGAAGCAGTGGCTGATACGGTCACAGCGTTCCCCGAGACGGTATTTCCTGCAATGGGAGCGGTGATCGAGACCGTCGGAGGAGTAGTGTCCGGACCCGGTGGCGGAGGCGGCGAAGAGCCACCAGGCTTGTAAAGCCAAACCTCGCCTGTGGTAGGGCTTAGATACTTCCAGTACATGATGACGCCGTAAGTAGACACGGCGGCACCATAAAAATCGCCGGAGCATCCAGCAGAACTATCAAAGAAAGTCTCGCAAATTTTCCCGCTCGTTGTCAGGTCGTTATCCAGGAGTGTCCATGTGCCCGCCCCATCAGGATTCAGTTCATAAAGACGGCCCTGGGCGGGAGCGTAGCCAACAACAACAATGAAGTTGCCGGTAACAGGATCGGCTACCATATCGTGATTTTGAACTCCAAAGTTCAAACTCGATGGTGCATTGGCAAGCTGGGTCACTGTCTTGGCGTCTGATATTTTATACATCCCCGTCCCGCCACCACAACCAAAAATTGTAACTTGTTTTTTCGGGCTGTATTCCGCGCATGTGTCGTATGGCCCGGTGCCGGAGACAAGTGTTCCCGGTAACACATTACTCCATGTCCCCGTGGATTCGCGGAATTGTACCATCCCGCGCTCGCCGTCGTAGCAGAGGAGACTACCTCCGTCCATTGTCGTGTGGTAAGTCAGCGCCACGGCAATCTGATAACACCCGCCCGTCGCTGTATCATCGGGTAACGTTGACCAAGTTCCTTGACGCCCAGAGCACCAGCTAGGTGTGTTGTTCACGCAGTAACGGTAAATATTCGTGCCGCCATATGCTCCGGGCCTATAATAGAGCACCTCATTGGCGTCATCCCACGCCAAACCATCATAACCGTGATAGCCCTCGGAGTTGCCGCCGGGTCTCGGTCCAGTGCTCCAACTGTTTGTTGCGTCGTCGTAAAAGATAAGCGGTGTATTGGAATTTGCTATCCGCGCCGGATCGGACGTAGACTCGATCATAAGGTTGAGCTTCTTCGAGTTCCACGCCGCCATATTGCCATCGTAGCCGGGCGTCCCTGGTTGATAAACAAGACTAGCAAACGCCTGGGACGGCACGGAGATATTTGTCGTTGTGAGCTTCGCCCACGTTCTCGGCTGCATGGACGCCGCTAAATTTGCCAATGCCGTTCCTGCCCAACTTGGTTTTGGACTTATCAGATCCAGATTGCACCAAAGGCTGATTAAGGCTACGAGAATTGCACACCGTAAGGCCTGCGGGTTTCGTTTCAACATTTATTAAACTCCTCAACGTCTTTAAAGATAGTTTTTAATGCGTTATCTTACTCGGAAATTGGTCAATAGGGCAACAGAGCTGACCCGCGGAGTTCCCTTCCTCTTGGTTTTGGCGAGGGTGCCGACTCTGTATGGTTTAGCATTCAATATCACCGTTTTTACTGAGTGACGCAAGAACCATTCCAGCTTATTTAACGCTGTCACAGGTAGTTAAATGAAACGAATTACGTAAAAACGTGTCGATTTGTTCCCGAAATTTGTAACCAGGAGAACAAAAAAGGAAGGTGACGTTGCGCATGCAATGACCGGCCTGAGGTTGGAAATTTTTTCGAATCGAGGGGGCACAAACCTTTCAGAAGTGTCCCGCCGGTGTGTGGTAATTAGCTAACATCGCGAACTCAGATTGTCGTGGCGTAAACACATGTGTGGAATATACGGGATTTTTAATTTCAGCCAAAGGTGCTCGCCAGATCAAGCGCCACTAACCAGAATGGGAAGGGTGGTAGTGCATCGCGGTCCCGACGACGAGGGTCGGCATTGCGATGACGGGATCGCCTTAGGAATGTGCCGTCTCAGCATTATTGATGTTCAGGGGGGACATCAGCCTATTGCCAATGAGGACGGACGCATTTGGGCCGTGTGCAACGGGGAGATTTATAACTTCAAGGAGCTACGCTCCAACCTTGAAGCGAAAGGTCATATGTTCCGTTGTAACTCCGACACAGAGGTGATCGTTCATCTTTATGAAGAATGGGGATTTGGATTCGTTAATCACTTGCGCGGCATGTTCGCGCTGGCTTTATGGGATCAGTCTAATCGCCGTCTGGTTCTTGCACGCGATCGTCTCGGGAAGAAGCCTCTCTACGTAAAAAAGGAGCCTGATCGGCTGCTGTTTGCTTCGGAAATCAAGTCTATCCTTCAGGTTGACGGTGTTCCGCGAAGACTAAATTTCCATGCGATCGCCGACTATCTGGCCCTTGGCTATGTGCCGGCTCCTCTTACGCTCTTTGAGGGAATTGAGAAAGTACTTCCGGGGCACTATCTGATTGTCGAGAACGGAGAAGTTCGGGATCGGGAGTATTGGGACGTCGAATTCAGCGTGGACGAGAGATGTTCGGAAGCGGAATGGGTAGAACGAGTTCGAGAGAAACTGCTCGAATGCGTCAAGATTCGGCTGGTCAGCGATGTGCCGCTGGGAGCTTTCCTCAGCGGAGGTATCGATTCCAGTTCTATCGTGGCGGCGATGGCCCGGCTTATTGATCAGCCGGTGAAGACCTATTCCATCGGGTTTGAAGGAGAAGACAGCTATTACAACGAACTTCCCTATGCGCGGCAGGTTGCGCAAGCATTCGGCACCGATCACCACGAAATCATTGTGCGGCCGGAAGTCAGCAAACTCCTTCCGAAGTTGATCTGGCACCTGGACGAGCCTATAGCGGATTCTGCATTCATCACGACTTACTTGGTATCGCAATTGGCTCGCGAAAGCGTGAAGGTGATTTTGTCTGGTGTTGGTGGTGACGAGTTGTTCGGTGGCTACCGACGTTATCTCGGCGATAACCTGATACGCTATTATAAATTCCTCCCGCGGGTGGTGAGATCTAGTTGGTTACCGGCGCTTTTGGCCGGGTTGCCGCAGGACCGGCATTCAAAATGGGAAAACTACGCCCGTTTAGCCAACGCATTCGTCCAGTCCGCGGAGATGCCGTCCGCGATGCGGTATACGAACTACATCACATTATTTTCCTCGGACGTGCGCGAGATTTTGGTTCGGAATGGTTCATCATCGCGAATCAACAATGATGGCGAGACCGCTTCAGGAATACTGAAATACTATTTTGACCGATGTCGAACGGCGGACAGCCTTAACCAACTCATGTACGTGGATATAAAGACCTCGCTGCCCGATGATCTGCTAGCCTTGACGGATAAGATGACCATGGCAGCCTCGATCGAATGCCGTGCCCCCTTTGTTGATCATGAGCTGGTAGAACTCACGAGCCGAATGCCTTCCCAGTTGAAAGTTCGTGGACTGTCGATGAAGTATCTCCTCAAAAGAGTGGTCAGTCCGTGGTTGCCGAAGGAGATTTTGCAGCGAAAAAAGAGGGGGTTCGGTGCGCCCATTGGGGCGTGGTTGCGCCGGGATCTTGAGAAGCTTGTGCTTGAGACACTGTCCGAAGAGCAGGTGAAAAAGAGAGGGTTGTTTAATTGGCCGATTATCGAGGGGGTGATAGCAGCCCACAAAAATCATCGGAGCGACCATACGGATCACTTGCTTGCGCTGGTTAATTTTGAGCTTTGGTGTCGCATTTTTTTGGACGGCATGCAGTACGGAGACGGCGCTGGAAGCTAATTTTCCGGCGCGAAGATTGAATGAAAATCCTCTTTGCCTGTCACCGCTTTCCCTTCCCCCCCAATCGGGGCGGAAAGATTCGTCCTTTCAACATGATTCGTCATCTGAGCCGGAAGCACGAGATGTTTATTGCAAGCTTAGCCCATACCCAGCAAGAGCTTGATGACGGGGCAGGACTCAGAGAATACTGCACCGACATTTATGCCGAAGTGGTCCCGGAAAAGAGACGGTGGCTGCAAGCCATTAGATCCCTTCCCAGCATTACGCCATCCTCGGTCGCTTATTTTGGCTCGTCTCGACTTCGCCAAAGGATAAAACAAGCAGCACAGAAAATTTCCTTTGACGCCGTTATTGTTCATTGCGCCTTCGCCGCTCAATATGCGCTGGAAGTTCCGGCAAAATTTCGCCTTATGGATTTCGGTGACTTGGACTCGGTCAAATGGCTAGACTACTCCAAGTGGCGTTCTTTCCCGCTGTCTTGGGGTTACTATCTGGAAGGCAATAAGCTCCGTCGCTACGAAAAACAAGTAGCCGCTCCGTTCGATCATTGCACTTTGACGACTCAGGGCGAGCTGGAAGAGTTTAAAAAACTAAACGTTGAGCGGCCGTGTAGCGTGATTCCTAATGGCGTGGACGGGAGTTATTTCCACCCAAACGGCGGTTCCCCTCTAGCGAAGCCCCTGGTGATATTTTTAGGGCGCATGGATTATTATCCGAATATCGATGGCGTATTGCACTTTACCGAAAACGTGTTTCCCGGTATTCGCGCAGCCGTTCCGAACGTCGAGTTTCGCATCATCGGATCGAATCCAACGCCGGTCATTGAGCGGCTGCGTCAGGTTCCTGGCGTAGTCGTGACCGGTCATGTTCCTGACGTGAGGCCTTATTTAAAGGACGCGTTGGTTTCCATTGCGCCACTAAGAATGGCCCACGGAACTCAAAATAAAATCCTCGAGTCTATGGCGCAAGGAATTCCGGTTGTGGCAACGCCTCACGCGGCTAAAGGGGTTCAAGCCGTACCTGGACAGCATCTAGCCGTTGCAGGGGATGCAAACGAGTTTGCCCGGAAAGTTATCGAGATATTGGTGGACAAGCGGTTGCGTAGGGGACTTTCTGAAGCAGGCCGGAGACAAGTAGAAAAGACACATGTATGGTCAGCCTCTATGAAATTATTGGACAATCTTTTGGCCGAAGGCGGGAGTCTTTCTTTGGCTGAAGGTAAATCACAGCCCGACCTCCGCGACCCGCGATGACCGACGGCCTTGCGGTAACCATAAGTATGACTACAGTGCGAGATTGGCTCAAAGATTTGATCGTAAAAAGCTTCGGGCCCGAGCTGCAACACAAAATTCGTCGTTTCCATACCATCTTTCAGATTATGCACAACCGCCATTTCCATGAGCCGGAAATGGCGTTGTTAAGATCGCTAATATCAAGCGGCGATTTCGTCGCTGATATCGGCGCTAACGTGGGCGTCTACACCATAGAACTTTCGCGCATAGTCGGCCCGAAGGGCAGGGTATATGCCTTTGAACCTGTGGGGGAGAACTACGACATCTTGGGTGCCCTTCTCCGGAAAGCGCGCCTCGGTAACGTCTCACCGTTTCGCCTTGCGCTGGGGTCGAAGGTATCCGAAGGTGAGATCATTGTACCAGAAATGGACGGGTTTACCGGTTATTATTGGGCGCACGTAGCTCAGCCGGGAGACCGCGGAAGGAAGCAGCCTGTAAATATATTAACGCTAGATGAGCTTCACAGACGTCGCGCTATCGAGCGGTTGGATTTTATCAAGTGTGATATTGAAGGGGGCGAGTTGGAGGTTATCCACGGAGCTTTGGACCTTATCCGAACTCAGTTGCCGGGTTGGCTGCTCGAGGTGAGTCGAGAAACCAGTGGCGAGCTATTCAGAATCCTCAAGGATTTGGGATACCGGGCATACGTTTATAACAACCGGTTAATCGAAACCAACGGCTATCGGGACAAAGAATATTCAAACTATTTCTTTCTTCATCCAAAAACCGGTCGTATCTAACAGGGCGTGAATTTGCGATGCACCCCACGAACCGTTGGTATGCCGATTGTTCGGCCTTCCGGGATGATTTACCAGTTCATCAACAAAGTTTTCAACGGGCAAGTCTGGATTGTTAAGCCGCTGCATCGTGAGCGTACTCATGCCCCCAATAGTCGTTATGACCGCCGTCAGCGAGCTTCGTATTAAGGATCTGACGCCAACCGAGTGTGCTTG
Organism: Binatia bacterium; assembly: GCA_041484845.1. Classification (GTDB taxonomy): domain Bacteria; phylum Desulfobacterota; class Binatia; order UBA9968; family UBA9968; genus JBGPIK01. The sequence continues at coordinate 26,314 of JBGPIK010000023.1, forward strand.
GTATCGACTGTGAATTCGCTGATGTTACAAAGAGCAAGCAAACAGGCGCAAACAACGCGAATTTAGTAATTGAAAGCAAACACCGTCTTATTTGTTTGGACATAACGCTATTTCCTCGTTTGGTGCTATTCATTTTACCTTACCTGAAAATTTGTTGGAGCTAGGCGGGGAGTTGTGCCACGAATAGTCTGCTTAAATCCGGGGCCGATCTTCCATCCGGGGTTGAGGGATTGACCGTTCGTTTCGTAGGCGCCCACATCAAAAGGGCTGTCACGTGTTGTACCATTCAAATCGGCAAGTGGGGCGTAATTGGCGTTAGCCGCCCCAAGTAGCGGCGAGCCGGTCCGGGGCCACAAGTCATTACTCGGTGGGTTGACAAAGGACGATGCTGATGTTCCTCCGCTGAAGAAACGATTTGCCCCGATATTGTCGCCACGCATCGCCCCTTCAATGAAATTTGCAGCGACTACGCCACCGGTTGAAATGATTGTGCCATTGCTGTTGATCGCGGTCTTCCCCGGAGAGTACACGGCGTTATTTGCAAGAATGAGATTGTTACCGCTCCAACGGTAGTAGATGCCATCATCGTTATTGTAAAGCGTGTTGTTGACGGCAGTTATGTTCTTTCTCTGGGTGACTTGAACGTGAGTGTAAATACACAACCCACAGCGACTGTTAAAGACAATGTTGTTTTGGACAACGGCGTCAGACAAGGGGGACATTCCTTCGAGACTGTTCCATACCACATTCCCCTCAACCACGTTCACTGGATTGGCACCAGTACCATAGACCAGAATGGCAGGGTAGGGCCGGTTGTAAATAACGTTGTCACGAACGATGTTGCCGTAGGAGCCGACTTTCACTTCGATACCGTCACCCTGCGTGGTACCGGGGAGAGTGTCGTGAATCCAGTTATTCTCGATCAGTGAATCGCGCACGACGCAGGTCGCGTCATTGCAACCCACGTACATTCCCTCTCCCGTGCCGCCATTTTTTCCGGTATTGTAGATGTGGTTTCTGCGAACCGTGATGTAATCCATGCTGCTTCTGAAGTTGATGCCTACGTCGATATCGTGAATTACGAGATCCTCAAGGGTAACGAAGGAAACGGACCCGGCCATGTTTACTCCGTCGCCGCCATTGCCAACGATTTCCAAGCCCTTGATGGTGAGATATCGAGCTACACCTTCTATGTTGATGGTGTTCTGCACGCTTGCTGAACTAGGACGAGTGATGATCGGGCGCGCCTCTCCATTTACTCCTCTTATGATAATCGGCGCGGAAGGTGTGCCCTGTGCCCGAATGCTCATCCGGTTAGTTTCGAAATAAGTACCTTGATGTACGATCAAAGTGTCGCCGGGCTTCAAACTTTCCGCGGTAGGCTTGAATACATTGGTCCCTGGATAGATTTCAATGGTCGCTGCATAAGGGCACGCCAAAGACAGGTTTAGTAAGAGTACTGACATGTTAGGGACCCAGAGCCACCTTGACCTCAGGTGAGTCGACAAAATAAGCGCGGAATCGAGTGTTTTCTTGAGTATCACGATCTTGACTTTTACCCCGTGGTGGGCAACAACAACCGCACGGTGAGAGCTTTACGCGTTCACTGAGAATTTGTATTCCGCGTCAACTATTCATCCGCTGAAGCCCCTATTGCACCACCAAATTCGATGGGGCGGTAGGAGGTGTTATCTGCCCATCTGTATAAACCCCCGGCCGTTCCCCGCCGACCCACGATGGATTATGCCCCTTGCCGCTTTTGTCGGAGATATCATTCGGGGTAGGATTAGAGTTTAAATACCAAATATTCGCCGCACCGGCCGCAGTAGAGAGAGGATTATTTATTTCATTTTGAATATCGGTTAGAGAAAGTTTTGTATTATAAACTTGGAATCCGCGAAGTATGCCGTTGTAAACTTCATTGCCGGGGTTCCACGGGGCGTCCCCGAAAGTTAGGGCTGGAGTGGGAGGGTTAATATTGCCATAGGTTGAATCTGTTGTGTGAGTAACCACTTTACTCGTATCCGGCAGGTTCCAATAAAAATCAGTATGCTTTGCCCCGCTTGCATCCGCCCAAACTATGAGTGCTTGAGTGTACCATTGGTTGTAAATCACATTTTCTGTACTCACGAAATCTCCGCTTCGATCCGTTGCGATTTCCCATTTGTGAGAAGTGTAATTAGGCCACTGCGGATAAGGGTGCGCCCCATAGAAAGAATTGGAACTTCCGTTATCCCATAAGAAGTCCGTTGAAACGCTACCCGTCCCATCATCATTGCCCCAAAAGAAAGTGGTGAAATAGTAAGGCTGGAAACGAGGGTAAGCTCTCCATATGTATGTGACGCCGTTACCTCCGGGGCCATAAATCGGCAGGCCGTTGTTTTGCGGGTTGGTAAACTTAAATCGCATCGTTGTTGTAACGCCCGCCGAGCCGGGGAAGTCGAGGCCGGTGATGGCACTCGCCAATGGGATGAGCAAAAACCCGAATCCAAAACCAAATGTGGCTAAGAATAATAGGTATGTAGGAAGATATCTCCTTATTATCCTAAACATATGAGTTCCTCATGCCCTTAATCGTTCGGGCCATTTTGTTCGCTTTGCTTGCGGCGGGAATATCACTCGGGTAGGCAGAAGCGTCCGCGCCCGTGGAGACATCACAGGAAGGATTTTCCTGGTGAGCCCCCTTCTCTCTATAGTTATTGACTCCGTTACGGTAGTTCTTTAGGTTCAATCTAAGATAATAATGTGAGTTGATCGACGAATGATATTCATCATGACAAAGGTCGCCGCCGCTTCGGAGCGAGCTAGTAATTTCGGCTCTGGACGATCGCGCGAGATCTACCATTTCCCCACCACCGGCAAATCGCCGGGCAGGCCGAATGGGCCTAAGCAAGCGTCCACTCCACATTTATCTAGTTTGCCATTTCCATTCATATCCAGATACCACATTCCCGTGCTCGGCCGGAAAACACCGATTCTAACTTTTCCCGTACCGTCCCAGTCACCGACAACCGGTAGATCGCCCCGACTACCGAAGCGGCCCAGGCATTTGTCGCGGCGACATCCATCCCACTTTCCATTTCCGTTGAGGTCCAGAAACCATTGCCCTTTGGACGGCAGGAAAAGTCCGATCTCTTCTGTTCCGGTCCCATTCCAGTCACCGACTACGGGCAGTTCGCTGACGTCACCGAAGGTATCGCATTCATCTACCGAACAACCATCGAACGTGCTGTTGTCGTTGAGGTCAAAATTCCATAGGCCTCGTTTCACGACCTTTCGGCCTTTAACTATCGTCACACTTTTCGGCGTAAAGGTACCGATGATGCTGCCATTGACGCCACTCAATTCTCGCGTCACCGGTAAATCTCCCGGATTTCCATATGACACGGTAACGTCAAGGACGCCGTCTCCATTAGTATCGAGCTGCCAGGTACCGGTACTGGGGCTGAAGGTGCCTATGTTGCTTACGCCGCTGCCGCTCCAGCTGCCGATGACGGGAAGCTCTCCCGATGCACCACCAGATGAGCGTATGTAAATATCGACGCCACCGCCGTCCCACTGGCCGTTTCCACTATGATCCAAAAACCACTCGCCCGTGTCTGGTCGGAAAACGCCGATCCTTGTTGCAAGTGAAGCCGAAAGAGCAAAGGTCTGAAGATTGAACGTTGCTGTGCAAGATGTAGCAGTGTTCATCGTAACCGAGCCAGAAGCACATCCGGTGCCACTCCAACCGGTGAAGGTAGAGCCGGTCGCGGCGGCAGCGGATAAAGTAACAGCAGTGCCGCTGTTGTAAGTTACGGTACAGTTACTGCCACAGTTGATGCCCGAAGGAGAGCTTGTAACCGTGCCGCTGCCGGTTCCTGCCAAGGCGACAGAGAGACCAAAGGTCTGGAGATTGAACGTTGCTGTGCATGAAGTAGCAGCGTTCATCGTAACCGAGCCAGAAGCACATCCGGTGCCACTCCAGCCGGCGAAGGTAGAGCCGGTCGCGGCGCTGGCGGATAAAGTGACAGCGGTGCCGCTGCTATAGTTTGCCGAGCAGGTGCTGCCGCAATTGATGTTTCCGGGTGAGCTTGTGACGGTGCCGTTGCCCGTACCGGCCTTCGCGACGGACAGACCGAAAGTCTGAGGAGGTTGGAGATTAAACGTGGCGGTGCAGGACATGGCGGCGTTCATAGTAACTGTGCCCGTGGTGCAGCCGGTGCCGCTCCAGCCGGCGAAGGTAGAGCCGGTTGCCGCGGTGGCGGATAAAGTGACAGGTGTGCCGCTGTTGTAAGTTGCGGAGCAAGTGGTACCGCAGTTGATGCCCGCAGGAGAGCTTGTGACCGTGCCGCTGCCCGTGCCTGCCTTGGCGACGGAGAGACCAAAGGTTTGGAGATTAAACGTTGCTGTGCAAGAAGTAGTAGCGTTCATCGTGACTGAGCCCGTGGTGCAGCCGGTGCCGCTCCAGCCGGCGAAGATAGAGCCGGTCGCGGCGGTAGCAGTTAAAGTGAGTGCAGTGCCGCTGTTGTAAGTTGCGGAGCAAGTGGTACCGCAGTTGATGCCCGCAGGAGAGCTTGTAACGGTTCCACCGCCAGTGCCGGTCTTGGCGACGGTGAGCCCAAAGGTCTGCACGGTTGTGGTGGTGGGTGTGCCACAGGCCTCGGGACTGTATGGCGAGTTGCCAACCGTGTTGAACGCATAAACTCGATAACAGTAGGTAGTCCCATTGGTAAGACTCGGGTCGGTATAGGTCAGGACATTAGCTGCGACAGTGGCAATTTGATTATAGGTTCCAGTTGTTCCGGCTTTGCGCTCGATTCCAAATCCTGTTTCATCATTCGCGGTGTCGCCCCAACTTAATTGGAGTTGGCCCGCATGGACCATATTTTGTCCAAGCAAAACCGACGTAAAAAAAGGTAGCAGTGTAAGTAGGAGAAAATTACGAAAGCGGTTCCGAGTTGAAATCATGTGCGCTCCTTTGGTTGCAATGAATTCACAGACCCAAGAAGGCACTGTGCTCGCTTTGCAACCCTGCGACCGTAGCCAGCAATTTCGGGCCTTAGGCCAGTGGCTTTGTGTCCCACACTTTCGCGTGGTTTACCTTTATCGAGCCATCTCGAAATTCTTGTCGCAGGGTAGCAGAGCAAGTCGAGTGCCAATTCTTAGAACTGGATAAGTACGGAAAAATCAGGGATGTCTAATCAGAACATGACGATTTTTCTTTTGGGTCGTACAATCTTGTCAATATAAAATCGCTCATCAGCTGCAATGAGCATGCATTGAAATCCGGCGGTAAAAAAAATGATTGTCGCCTGATCGGTGATTAGGCGGAAGGATCTTCTTTTAATTATTCTAGATATTGACGCGGAGGTAAGAACGGTCATATGTGTCCAGATTTGTCATGATTGCTCGTGGGATAAGCAAGTTGAATGCCAAGTTTCCATCGACCGTCTTTCCATAATAGTTTCCATACATTAGAAGTTATACATTTGCAATAGTAAAACGCAGTTGCATGGGTAGTCATACGGTATTTGTAGGGTTTTCCAATCGCGTAGCAGGCCGCTGAAAAAGCCGCACATGCCGATTTTGCCCTGACCATTGTCGAAGGGTGCCCGAAATCGCGTCGCACCAACGTATTGCAAGAAGTTCGTTGTATTGCAAGAAGTTCGTTTAGAAACTCCAAACGATGGCAGCGGCTGAACTCGCACTCAAATCTCTCTTTGTCCCCCTTTTTCAAAGGGGGAATTTTCTCCGTAGGACTCTAACCCCTCCCTTCGATGAACTCAGGGCTTTGGAAAAGAGGGGAAGGGGAGATTTTTGGGCGCGATGAGGCGGGAATTTTGCCGTGAATTTCTGAGACAAGACACTGGACGCTTTGGAAACGAGAAAGCTAACCGATTAAGTTCACTGTGAGATCCGTCACAGGCTGTTCTCACATTGACAACGAATGCCATGTAGGGCCCTTCCGGGCGTACTGTGAAGGAGTATTCACCGCTGAGGCCCAGCGCGGCAGAGCCGTAACCAAAACTCGGAAAACCGAGGATTCACCACAGAGGCGCAGAGCACGCAGAGATTTTTTTATTTCAAACTCGTTTTCTTTGAGTCCTCCGCGTCTCCGCGGTGAGATTTCTTCTTGGCCGGTAGAATTTGCGTTACAAAGTTCGCAGAGTTCGGAGTATTTTTTAATCAAGAACTCTTTACTCTGCGTCCTCCGCGGTCGTGAGAAAAAATCCCCAATATTTGTCTTGACTAGTGATATAGCTATGTATATAATTTCTCACTATGGGATACCTTACCAA
>JBGPIK010000024.1:0-31753 GCA_041484845.1 Binatia bacterium
CGAGTTAAGAAACTTGTGGCGACCACGCGTGAAATCGCGCATGGCAACTTGGCCGCCAAGTCTGGACTCCATTCCGGCGATGAGCTCGGCGAAATTTCCGCGGCGCTTGACCGTATGGGCGATGCCGTGCAACGACGCATGGACATTCTGTTGGAAAACGACGAACTCAAAAAGACACAACGGGCACTCGAAGAAAGCCGCGCCCAGCTGCAAGCGATTTTTGATCATATTCCTGCCTTTTTGTACATGAAGGACATCGAAGGCCGATACCTGGTGATTAATCGCTGGTGCGAAAACCTGCTTAACGTTCGGACGGAGAACGTGCGTGGAAAGACCCCGCACGAGATATTGCCAAAGGATCTCGCCGACCGGTTTGTCGCCAACGACCGAAGGGTGCTTCAAACGGAAGCTGGACAGACATTCGAGGAATACATGCCGGCCGACGGCGGTGGGATCACCGTGCTGTCAACGCAATTCCCGATTCGGGATCGCACCGGTCAAGTGGTTGCTCTAGGTGGCGTGTCGTTCGATATCACCGACCGAAAAAAGGCTGAACAAGCCCTGCGCGAAAGCGAGCGGCGTTTTCGGGCGATTTTCGACAGCGCGTATGAGTTCGTCGGCTTGCTCGATACCGCCGGTACACTCATCGAAGCCAACCAAACCTCTCTCGATTTCATCGGCGCCAGCGCCAAGGATGTCGTCGGTCGGCCCTTCTGGGAAACACCGTGGTGGGCCACCGCCATGGAACAAAGGGAACAGCTCAAAGCGGCTATTTCTGAGGCCCGACAGGGGAAGTTCGTTCGTTTTGAAGCGGAACATTTTGGCAAGGATGGAAGCGTCGAGATCATCGACTTTTCAGTCCGCCCCATAACCGATGATTTGGGGCGGGTCACCATGCTGATACCGGAGGGCCGGCGCATCACGGAGCGCAAACAGGCAGAGGCCGCCTTAAAGGAGGCGGACCGGCGCAAGGACGAGTTCATCGCGACGTTAGCACACGAACTCAGAAACCCACTGGCACCGATTCGCAATGTCATTAACCTCCTTCAGCGCAAGGGCTCGTTGGATCCTCAGGTCCAAGGAGGTGCTGACATCATTGCCCGCCAACTCGACCATTTGACTCGGCTGATTGATGATCTTTTGGACGTAAGCCGTATCAGCCGCGATAAGTTGGAGCTGCGCAAAGAGCGAGTCGATCTCACCGACATCATCCAAGCGGCCGTGGAGGGTAGCCGACCGTTCATCGACCAGCACGATCACGAGCTCACCGTCGCGCTACCCGCAAAAGCTGTTTACGTAGAGGCCGATTCGGTGCGGCTCGCGCAGGTGTTTACAAACCTGCTCGACAACGCCGCCAAATACACACGCCCAAAAGGCCACATTGCGTTACGCGTCGCGGTAAAAGCGCAGACAGTCGTGGTGCGAGTGACCGATAACGGTATGGGTATCGCTTCCGACCAGTTGCCGCACCTGTTTGATATGTTCTACCAGGCCGAGCGCTCCTACGAACAATCGCACAATGGGCTCGGCATTGGGCTTACACTTGTACGTCGGCTCGTGGAGATGCATGGCGGGACAATCGAAGCTCACAGTGGCGGCAGGAATCAAGGTAGTGAGTTTACCGTTCGTCTACCTATCTTAATGGAAGAGCCCGAACAGCACGCGAGAGTAGCGGTTCTGGAAAAACCGATGCCAACGTCTCGTCGGATTCTCGTGGTCGATGACTACGGGGAGTCGGCCGATACTCTAGCCGATCTGCTGCGTCTCGACGGTAACGACGTGGAGATTGCCCACGATGGTCTGGAAGCCCTTGAAACCGCCGCGACCTTTCGCCCCGCTGTGGTGTTGCTGGACGTCGCCATGCCCAAATTGAATGGCTATGACGCGGCACGCAGAATACGCGAGCAACCTTGGGGCAAAAACATGGTGTTGATCGCCGTTACCGGGTGGGGACAAGCGCGGGACCGGCAGCGCAGTCGAGAAGCAGGTTTTGACGCACACCTGACCAAGCCCGTCGACTACCCGGTCCTTGTACGCATGCTGGCGGAGCTCTCGGCCGGAGCCGATGCGCCTCAGTGCCCGCAGAGATCGCCATAATCTTTTCGGCTTGTGCCGCCTAATCTCCGCCGCGGTCGCCATTGCGATTGACAAAGATGGCACGCTACCCTAACTTCGAAAAATCGCAAGCAGCGCACACCGGCAAACCGTGCCGGAATTCATTGATGACCTTTGCTCAAGAAATTGTCTGTCCTCGCTGTCAAAAGCAATTCCCTTTTGCGCAACTCCTCAATCTTTGTCCGTGCGGCTCACCTTTGCTCGTGCGCTATGATCTCAAAAACGCGCGGGCGCAGTTCAGCCGGTCTTCGCTTACAGGACGCGTCGCGTCGCTGTGGCGGTATCACGAAGTCTTACCTCTGCAACACGATGCCAATAGGATTTCGCTGGGTGAAGGCTTTACGCCGCTGCTCGAGGCCAAAACGCTCGCGAGAGAGATCGGCCTGGAGCGAGTTTGGGTCAAAGATGAGGCGCAAAATCCCACCGGCTCGTTCAAGGACCGAGGACTTTGCTTGGCGATTACAATGGCAAGAGAACTCGGCGTAAAGAAAGTTGCGATTCCATCGGCGGGAAATGCCGGAGGCTCTCTTTCCGCATACGCCGCGCGGGCGGGCATCGAAGCCCATGTGTTCATGCCGCGCGACACGCCCATAGCTAATCAGATCGAAGTGCAGCAATACGGCGCAAAGCTCACTTTAGTGGACGGCCTGATTAACGACTGCGGTCGAATGATCGCAGAGAAAAAAACCGCAGAAGGATGGTTTGACCTCTCCACATTGAAAGAGCCCTATCGTGTCGAAGGCAAAAAGACGATGGGATATGAAATCGCGGAACAACTCGACTGGAAGCTTCCGGAAGTGATCATTTATCCCACGGGGGGCGGCACCGGACTCATCGGCATGTGGAAAGCGTTTCAAGAAATGGAAGATCTCGGCTGGATCGATAGCAAGCGGCCGCGTATGGTATCGGTCCAGGCCAGCGGCTGCGCCCCGATCGTCAGGGCTTTTGACGCCGGTGAGGAATCAGCCGAGCCCTGGCAAAACGCGCAGACGGTCGCTTCCGGTTTGCGTGTGCCGCTAGCGGTAGCCGACTTTTTGATGCTGCGCGCGCTGCGCGAGAGCGACGGAACAGCCTTGAGCGTCAGCGACGACGAGATGTTGGCTGAAATCCCGCGCGTCGGACGTGCCGAAGGAATATTTTTCTGCCCCGAAGGCGCCGCCTGCGTAGCGGCTCTTCGTCGCTTGGCTGAAAAACAATGGATTAAGTCAGGCGACGAGGTCGTGATTTTCAACACCGCCTCGGGCCTCAAGTACCTGGATGTGTTGCAGCCACGGTCAAAGCCATAACTCGAATCCGAATAACGCCGCCTAGTGAAAGCAACAGCAGCAAAAAAGGTAGCGATCCTCGGAACACGCTATGGCAATGTCGCCGTTGAGCAGCGAATGCTCGGCCCGCTGGGAGTCCAAGTGGTCAAATCCCCGGGACAAAGCGAAATAGAAATTCTCAACACCGCAGCCGGGGCGGACGTCATTCTCTGCGGCGGTGGGCCCAAGATCACCGTAGCGGTGATCCGTCAGCTGCCGCACCTTAAAGCGATCATTCGCGCCGGTATCGGCGTCGATAACGTCGATCTCCGAGAGTGCACCAGGCGCGGCATCTACGTGGCGAATGTTCCTGATTACTGCGTAGACGAGGTCGCCACCCACGCGCTGACGCTCATCTTGGCTTGGGCGCGCAAGCTGCCCGTCGCCCGAGTTAATACTCAGGCCGGAAGATGGGAGGTTGCCCCGCTCAAGCCTCTGCAGTCACCTCGTGATCTCGTGTTGGGCACGTTAGGCTTCGGCCGGATCGCCCAAAGTCTTTGCCGCATGGCCCGTGCTATAGGTTTTCAGGTGTGGGCCAGCGATCCTTATGTTTCTAAGACCCTGGTACTAAAAAAGGGCGCGCAGCCGGTTACGCTTAAGCGTCTCATTCGCGGCGCCGATTTTATCTCGTTGCATCTTCCGCTCACCATTAAGACACGGCGCATTATTAACGGCGCGCGATTGAAGGAGATGAAGTGTACCGCATACTTGGTCAATACGGCGAGAGGCGAATTGATTGATGAACTGGCGTTGCGCGATGCGCTCAGTGCCGGCTGGATTGCCGGCGCGGCCCTGGATGTCATGGAGCGCGAGCCGCCTGGCGGCGACCATCCTTTGGTGACAATACCCAACGTTGTCATCACTCCCCACTGCGCCTGGTACACCGAGAGATCACAGCAAGAACTGCGGGTCAAATCTTGTCTTGAAGTGATTCGAGTTTTGCGCGGCCGTGTTCCGAGAAATCTTGTGAACAAAGCAGTTTTGGGATAGAAGACGGACGATGTAACCCGCTAGCATTGTTTATAATTGCCTGAGGAGGAGAGATGGACTGCAAGCGACTTGTCATTTTCCTAATTACCTGGGTATTGGCCGGCGCCATTGCTTATCCCGCGCCGGCACAAACGAAAAAGCCGCTCGTTCGCCTCAACTATTCGGGCAGCATTTACGCCACGACCTCCGTGGTGGGGTTGGAAAAGGGCTTTTTCGATCAAGAAGGCTTAATTGTTAACGCCGCTCCCGAATCCTCTGGCCAAGTGGCCTTACAAGCGCTCATCGGCGGCTCAACCGATTTTGCCGTGGGCGCCAATGTCCGGCCTGTACAGGCCCTCGCGCAAGGATTGCCGGTTAAAGTTATCGCGCTCAGCACTTGGGGCTTCGCCGGTTACGTCCTGGTGCCCGCCAAAGACACCGCGACGAAATCACTCGACGACTTGAAGGGAAAAACGCTCGCAGTCCAGGTCGGCTCGGGCACGCACACGGTTTGGCTTCGCTATTTGCGCTCGAAAGGTATTTCGGAAAGCGACTTTAAGATCAAGAATGTCGAGACTGAGCAGATTCCCGCGGCCTTTGAGTCGGGAGGCATCGATGGCGCCATCGCCTGGGATCCATATGCGACGCTGATAGTGGAAAAAGGGCTGGGCCGGGCGATTCTCACGCCCAAGGAAATTGGCGATCCGCTCAAGGTCACCTATCCGTTTTTTGTCATGACCACCGAAGAGACCATCAAGAACAAGAGTCCGATGGTACAGAAATTTATTAATGCCTGGGTAAAGACCCTCGCTTACATCGACAAGAACAGGCCCGACGTGGCGAAGATCATGCAGGCTTTCTTTGCCCGCGAGGGGACAAAGCTCTCGGAAGAAACGCTCAAGAAACTGCTCGACGGAACCAACTACAATCATGCTAACGTCACGATGGCCGACATCGACGACACCATGGAAAGCGCTAAGATCCAGTTCGAGCAGAAAAAGCTAAAGAAACTCCCCGATCTCAAACTCGCCGTCGACAACAGCTTCGTCGAAAAGGCAGAGCATACGATGAAGCCGAGCAAACGATCCAAGTAAGGAGACCAACATGACCTTGAAAGCTATACGGATGCAGTTATGCGCAGTCGCAGCGGTTCTGCTTTTTGCGATTGTCAGTCCCGCAGTTCTCTTGGGCCAGCAAAAACCTCAAGTCCATATCACCTATTCAGAAAACATGTATGCGGTCATCGCCGTCGTGGCGATTGAGAAGGGCTTCCTCGCCGCCCAGGGCCTGGATGTCAAGCACGCGAGTGAAGGCACCGCCACTGAAATCTTGCAGTCCATGGTCGGCGGCACGACCGATTTTGGCGTCGCTTCGCCTTCGCGCATCGAGACGATCGCCGCGAAAAAACTACCCATCAAGGCGATCGCCCTGAACGGCTACGGTTTCACCGGCAGCGTGGTCGTTCCCCATAAGGACGAGAAAACTAAGACCATGGCCGATTTGAAAGGCAAATCGATCGGAGTTCAGGTGGGGACCGGCACTTACGCGGTATGGGCGCGCTATCTCAAAACCCAGCAGCTATCGGTCAAAGACTTCACCATCAGAAACATGGACAACCCGCTGATCCCGGCAGCTATGGAGTCAAATTCGGTGGAAGGCGCTGTGACCTGGGAGCCCTCGCCTGCTCGCATGGTGGCAAAAGGCATTGGCAGAGTGATTCTCGGCCCCGACGATCTTGCCAAACCGATCAACTCTCTTTATCCTTTTTTCTTGATCACGCCTTCACGCATGATCGAAAAATCGCCGGATGTCGTGCAGAAAGTCGTCAATGCCTGGAATCAATCGCTCAAATACATCCGCGAAAACCCCGACGACGTCGCCCGCATCATGACCGATTCGATGAAAAAGATGCGCGGCATCACGCTTAACCCCAACGACGTGAAGCGCGAGATCTTCCTGACAAAATTTGACCGGCTGGTCATCAGTGAAGCCGACATAAAGGATAACGAGGAACTCTCTCGGGTCTCGGTGGAGGACGGAAAGATCAAAGCTCTTCCCGAAATTCGCTCCGTGATCGACAACCGCTTCGCCGAGAAAGCCAAATAGTCGCCGCCGATGGTCAAAGCAACCGAGGCCACGATTCAATCCGCTGCGGAACTAAAGCCCGCCGGCCGCGCTCTGCGTTTGTACTGCGTTTACGCCTTCCTCGAGAATTTTCTCCCGCTAGCGTTCATTTTGCTTCTCTGGGAGGGAGTGGCCCGGCTCGAGATCATCCACCCGGCGCTGTTTCCTACCGTCACAGACATTTTCGCAAAAATGTGGGAGCTAACGCTCCAGGGGATCTTTCTTAAGGATGTTCTCCATTCTTTGGCGCGGCTTCTCTCCAGTGTTTTCTTTGCCATCATCGTTGGCACCCTGAGCGGGCTTCTCATGGGAACCAATCGTTGGGTAGAAAAGCTCCTGGTGCCGCCGCTGAATTTTTTTCTCGCTATACCCGGCATTGCGCTTTTTCCGATCGTAATCCTATGGTTCGGGTTATCAGAAAAGGCCATCATCTTTACTCTCGCATTCGAGGCCAGCCTCAGCATCATGCTCAACACCTGGGCTGGCGTGAAAAGCGTCGACATCTCGTTAATCAACGCCGGGCGCGCGCTTGGTGCCAGCGGGTACCCGCTGTTTTACAAAATTCTTCTGCCCGCCGCGCTACCGTCCATTATCACTGGCTATCGTCAAGGCTTTTCCCGCGCGTGGCGCATACTGGTGGCGGGTGAAATGCTCGCATCCATCGGTACCGGCATCGGCTTTCGCATTTTCGAAGCGCGCGCTTTCCTTGCTTCGGACGTTATGTATGCCGGCGTGATCGTCATTGGCGTGCTGGGATTCTTGCTTGAACGGGTAGCGTTGCGCTCGCTTGAGATCTTTACCGTGCAGCGCTGGGGTATGGTGAGGGAATTATGAGAGAAAAACCCGAGGATCGACAAGGGAGCATAGAACATGGCTATCCTCGATCTTCGATCCTCAATCTTCACTTGGTAACTTAGTCATGGCCCAACCCAAACTCATCGTTCGCAACCTGCGCAAGGTTTTCCAAATCGACGAGGGATTTGGCCACTACTCATCGATAACGGCAATCCACGATGTGAACTTGGAAGTGAACGAAGGCGAGCTGGTGACGATTATCGGCCCGAGCGGCTGCGGCAAATCGACTCTACTAATGATTCTCGCCGGTCTCTACGACAAAACCTCGGGCGACGTCGTGCTTGATGGCCATCCCGTCAGCGGCCCCGGTTTGGACCGCGGCGTCGTCTTTCAGGAATTCGCGTTGTTTCCCTGGCTCACGGTGCGTAATAACATCTGCTTCGGCCTAAAAATGAAAGGGATTCCAAGCGCCGAACACGATGCCATTATTGGTCGCTATCTGAAAATGGTTAAGCTCGAGGAATTCGGAACGATTTTTCCCCATCGTCTGTCCGGCGGTATGAAGCAGCGCGTTGGCATTGCACGCGCTTTAGCCTACTCGCCGGAGCTGCTCCTGATGGACGAACCGTTCGGCGCGCTCGATGCCCAGACGCGCGCGAGCCTGCAAAAAATGCTCGTCGATATTTGGGCCGAAACCAAAAAAACTATCCTCTTCGTTACCCACAGCGTGCGCGAAGCGGTGTTTTTATCGGATCGCATCATTGTCCTGAGCCGTCGCCCGTCGATGGTGAGGACCATCATCGACGTCAACCTGCCGAGGCCGCGTCAACATCTCACGGAGGCTTTCCTGCGTTACGAGGCGGACCTCGAGGAACTCATCGCCGCCGAGTTGGGAGACGAAACGGAGAAGGGAATTCACGCGGCATGAGAGAGTCGCTGCTAAAAATGACACAACCCGAAGCCGAAGCGATCCTCAAGCGCAGCGGCCTCGCGATTATTCCCATGGGCAGCGTAGAGCAGCATGGTCCGCATCTGCCCTGCGGCACCGATTACTTGGCGTCTCTGGTGATCGGTAAAAAAGTGGCCGAAGCGGTCGACGGGTTGCTGGTGCCGTTTTGTCCGGTTGGAGTAACTCCCTTCCACATGTCCTTTGTCGGAACGCTGACCCTGCAACCCCAGACCTTTATGGCCGTGGTCGAAGATATCTGCGCGAGCCTGGCACAGCACGGCGCTAAAAAAATTGTTTTTTTAAACTGGCACGAAGGCAATACTTCGGCTATCAACCTGGCGGCCGTCGCCGCGCAGCAGAAGTTCGGCGTGCGCGTGCTGGTGGTGCAGGCCTGCTATATCGCGTTTGAGCTGTTTGGGCAGGAATGCGGGCTCACCCACGGCGGCGAGTTAGAGGTGTTGCCGGTGCTGGCTTACGATCCGTCATTGGTTCATCTCGAGCGCGCCACAAACGGCTCGCCGCCGGAAAAAGCAAAGAAGATTGACAGCCTCAGACGAGGCCGCGCCGCCTATCCGTTCTTGAAAGATATTCGCGAGATCGCGCCCACCGGCTGGTATGGCGAGCCGCAAAAAGCCACCGAAGAGAAAGCAAAGCTCTTCTTGGACAGGGTCGCCCAAGCAGCGGCGGACTACATTCAAACTACATTCAAGGAGTTGGGATAAGATGGCTGACGGGCCCGCAAGAGTCGCCGCGGTCGGGTTGGGGCGGTGGGCTAAGACACTCGCCGATTCGATCAGCGAAAGCGACAAGATCAAGATCGTCAATTGCTTTAGCCGGTCTGAGAAAAACCGCGACGCTTTCGCGCAACAGTATAAGTGCCGCAGCGCCGCCAGTTACGCCGAGTTATTGAACGACCCCGAGGTCGAAGGCGTCCTCGTGACAACGCCCAATGATAGCCATGGTGAACCGATTTTTGCAGCCGCGGCGAAAGGTAAGGCAATCTACGTTGACAAACCCATCGCCCATACGATGAAGGAAGCGATCAAGATCGACCGCGCCTGCCGCGAGGCCGGAGTGATTCTCTCGGTTGGCCATAGCGCGCGGCGACTGAAAGGCAATCGCAAGATTAAAGAAATTATCGACCGCGGCGGCGTTGGCAAACTGGTCATGGCCGAGTGTAATTTTTCCAACGATCGGAGCCTCGAGCTGACGCCCGACAAATGGCGCTGGTACAAAGACAAGAGCCCGGGCGGGCCGCTGATCCAACTCGCCGTGCACCACGCGGATACCTTGAATTATTTTTTCGGTGCGGCGAGAACCGTCACCTGTATGGCCAAACGGCTTTACACCCCGGCTGAAATCGAGGACGTAACAATGACGATCCTCGAAATGGAAAGCGGCCAGCTCTGCTACATTGGCTCCAATTGGGCGTCCCAAGGAACCTTCTTTACCAATGTCTACGGTATGGATGCCAATCTGTATTTCACCGTGGACTTCAACTTCTGGCAGCGCTCCGATGTCGTCGATCAGCATAGCCAGCTTGAAATCCAGCATCGCGGCTCATCGGAACATAAGCAAGTGCCCTTGGGGCAAGGTGACATGTTCCGCGAGCAGCTTGAAGAGTTCGCCGATTGTATCCGCGGCAAAAAGCAACCGGAAGTCAGCGGACAAGACGGCATCGCCGCTCTGGCGATTATCTATGCAGCGCTGCGCTCGGCTGAAACCGGCCGCACCGTGACGCTCAAAGAAGTGATGGAAAACTAATTGCCCATTCGCAAGCTCAACCGCAAAGAAGTCACCCCGAAAAAGCTCCCGAGCCGCTTGTTTCGCGAGCTGGTCTCACATAAAGTTTTAAACTCTAGGGGTATCGCGGTGCGCGTCGTCGAGGTGTTGCCGCTAAGCAAAGCTGGCGCGCGCCATCCGCACAGCCATCGGGGGATGGAAGAAGTTATCTACGTGGAGAAGGGTTCGGGGACAGCGTGGGTCAATGGTGAAGTCGCAAAGATTCGTCCTGGCGATACCATCCTTATTCCCGCGGGGGCACGCCATATGATGATCAATACGGGGCGTACTTTGCTCACGCTGTTTTGCGCTTTTTCCGCAGCGGACCCGGAAAATCGTTATCGAGAACATCCGGACATCAGTTACCCGGAATAACTCTTATCGGTTATTACTATGGCGAACGTTGGCTTCGTGGGGTTGGGCGTTATGGGCAGTCGCATGGTCAAGAGACTGCTCGATGCCGGCCATACCGTGATTGGATACAACCGCACTAAAGCGAAAGCTCAGTGGCTGCTCGACGCCGGTATGAAGTGGGGCGAAACACCGCGCGCCGTCGCGGCGGCGGCCGATATGACATTTTCGATGGTGACGAACACGCTGGCGTTGCACGCCGTGAGCGTGGGGCCGGAGGGCATTCTGGCAGGCCTGAGCGCGGGAAAAATTTACGTCGACATGAGCACCGTTAGTCCCTCTGCCAGCCGTGAACTGGCCAAACAGGCGGAAGCCAAAGGAGCGAAAATGCTCGATGCTCCGGTTTCTGGGAGCGTCAGTACTTTGGAAGAGGGGAAACTCTCGATCATGGTTGGGGGGACGCGAGACACGGTCGAGCGCGCGCGACCCATCTTGGAAGCGATCGGGCCGAAAGTCACACACGTTGGCGGCAATGGGCTCGCGGTTTCGATGAAAATCGCAACCAACTTGAGTCTCGCGGTTCAGATGCTGGCATTCAGCGAAGGCGTGCTGCTCGCGCAAAAAAGTGGCATCGCGCGCGAAACCGCCGTCGAAGTGCTGCTCAACAGCGTCATTGCCTCGCCCATGGTGAAATATCGCGGTCCGTTCGTGCTCAAGATGCCGGACGAAGCATGGTTCGATGTAAATATGATGCAAAAAGATTTGTTGCTAGCTCTGGAATTGGGCCGCCAACTCGATGTCCCGCTACCGACGACGGCCATTACCAACGAAATGCTCACGGCCGCCCGCGGCATGGGCCTGGCGGAGAAAGACTTTGCCGTGGTTTTTGAAGCGCTGGCACGTATGGCGGGAGTGAAGACTGGAGTGTTGGAGTAGCGAGAGCAAAAACTGGAGTACCGGAGTGTTGGAGTTATGGGGCTTGAGAGTTTTCCAGTACTCCAAAGCGACGAGCTAAAGTACAATGGCCCACGCCAAACGAAAATCCACCCCTAAAGCCGGGTCCTTGTCGGATCGGGACCGGGCTCTGCATTTCTACCGCCAGATGCTCAAGATCCGTTTGTTCGAAGAAGCGGTCAATCAACTTTATCTCGGCGCAAAAATGCCCGGGCTGGCGCACCTTTACATCGGCCAGGAGGCGGTGGCGGTCGGTGTATGCGAGGCGCTGCGGCGCGACGATTATATTACGAGCACACACCGCGGTCATGGCCATTGCCTTGCCAAGGGCGCGGCCGTGGACAAAATGTTCGCCGAATTGCTGGGCAAAGTCGATGGTTATTGCCGGGGCAAAGGCGGCTCGATGCATATCGCCGATCAGGATACGGGTAATTTGGGAGCTAATGCGATCGTCGGCGGAAGCGCCGGAATTGCCACCGGTGCGGCCATGTCCGCAAAAATGCGTGGGAGCGATCAAGTCGCGGTTTGTTTTTTCGGCGAGGGGGCGTTGGGACAGGGATTGCTATACGAAGTGATGAACATGGCTGCGCTCTGGAAGCTGCCCGTTATCTATGTTTGCGAGAACAATCAGTACAACGAGTACACGAATTACCGTGAAACCACTGCGGGAGAGGTAACGGCGCGAGCAAAAGCTTTCGGGTTGCTTACGGAAACTATTGACGGCCAGGATGTTCACCTCGTCCACGCGACAAGCGCAGGTTTCGTGGAACGAGCCCGAGCAGGAGAGGGGCCGGCTTTTTTGCAATGCCACACATACCGTTTCCACGGCCATCACGTGGGCGATATCGATCGCGCTTACTACCGTCCGAAAAAAGAAGAAGAGGAATGGAAGAGCCGGCGAGATCCGATCCACATGCTCGCCGAGTGGCTACAAAAGAGTGAAATGGCGGACCGCAAGTTTCTGGAGCAAATTGAGAAAGAAATTCAAAGCGCGATCAAAAGCGCGGTAGAGTTCGCGCTTAACGCTCCTAATCCGGAGCGCAGCGAAGTAACACAGCATGTCTACGCTTGAGAGGGGACTGGGTGATGAGCGCCGAGGGCTGAGCAACGGGTAAATCAGAGCTCAGTTTTCATACCTCAGACTTACTGTTACAGAAAGATGATCGCTACAGTAAAACAGGAAACCGACGGCCGAGAAATAACCTTTGCCCAAGCCATCAACGAAGCCCTGGCTGAGGAGATGCGCCGGGACGGGCGCGTCTTCATCATTGGCGAGGATGTCGCCGAAGCCGGAACGCCTTTCAAGGTCCTTTCGGGGCTCGTTCAAGAATTCGGCACTGAGCGCGTGATCGACTCACCCATCTCCGAAGCGGGCATTACCGGCATCAGCGTCGGCGCCGCAATGACAGGGATGCGGCCGGTCGTCGACATCATGTTCGGCGACTTTATTACGCTCACCATGGACCAGATGGTCAACCAGGCGGCCAAAATTCATTATATGTCAGGTGGTAAACTCAGGGTTCCGTTGGTGATGCGCACCACTTTAGGAGCGACGCGTCGCTCGGCCGCGCAGCACAGCCAAAGTTTACACGCCTGGTTCAGCCATATTCCCGGGCTTAAAGTAGTGATCCCTTCCACTCCCTACGACGCCAAAGGATTGCTCAAGAGCGCGATCCGCGACGATAACCCCGTGGTCTTTTTTGAAGACAAAATGATGTACCAGCTAAAAGGTCCGGTGCCTCAGCAGGAGTATACCATTCCTCTCGGGGTCGCCGATATCAAACGGGCGGGAAAAGATATTACCCTGGTGGCAACGAGCAGCATGGTCCAAGTCTCCCTCCGTGCGGCGGAAATCCTCCACAGCACAGGTATCAGCGCCGAGGTCATCGATGTGCGAACGACCGTGCCGTTGGACAAGCAAACGTTGATTGATTCGGCGCAGAAGACCAGCCGTGTCATCGTGATCGACGAAGGTTACCAGAGCTATGGCGTCACCGCCGAGATCGCTTCCGTGATTGCCGATGGCGCTTTTTACTATCTCGACGCGCCGGTAAAGCGGATGGGCGCTATGGATGTTCCCGTACCCTTTTCGCCCGTGTTGGAAGATCAAACGGTGCCCACTCCGGAGTCTGTAACTGAGATGGCTAAAACACTGTGCAACAGAATATGAACAAAGACAGTTCCAATCGTTCAAACCGTTCAAACCGTTCAACTAAAAACGCGCACCTAAACGGTTTAATTTTCTAACAGCTGGAACGATTTGAACGCTTGGAACGACTGGAACTCTCTTAGACGACTGGGGGCAATGCTATGGGACTCAAAACCTTTGGCTTAATGGGCGTCGATTGGGAAGAGCGAGTCAACATCGAGCGCTTAAGGCAACAGCGCTTGGCGCGGGTGAAAAGTGCGCTCAAGAATTCCGAAATGGGCGCGCTACTCTGCTTCGATATGAACAACATCCGCTATATCACCGCCACCCATATCGGGACGTGGGCGATGGACAAACTCGTCCGGTTTTCACTTCTGCCGCAAGATGACGAACCGATCCTTTGGGATTTCGGTTCCGCGGCGCGACACCACCAGATCTATTGCCCCTGGCTCGGTGAGCGCTCCCGCGCCGGGATTTCCACGCTACGTGGCGCGACCCACCCGGGTTCCGGCTTAGCCGAGGATGTCGCAAAAAAAATCAAACTCGAACTGGAAAAACGCAAATTGTTAAACGCGCCGGTCGGCGTGGATGTCATCGAGCTGCCCGTACTTTTCGCCCTGCAAGCCGAGGGAATCAAGGTTGTGGACGGCCAACAGCTCATGCATGAAGTGCGCAAGATCAAAACCCAGGACGAGATTACCTTACTCAACACGGCCTGCATGATGGTCGATTCCGCTTACGAAGAGCTGTACCGCTTCATGCGTCCGGGAGTGCGCGAAAATGAGTGCGTGGGGCTCGTAAGTAAAGTGCTTTATGATCTTGGCTCGGAGCACGTCGAAGGCGTCAACGCAATCTCCGGCGAGCGCTGCAGTCCTCATCCACACGTGTACACGGACCGAGTTCTGCGCCCCGGCGATCCGGCATTTTTTGATATCTTGCATAGCTACAACGGCTACCGCACCTGTTACTATCGAACCTTCGCCATCGGTAGCACCTCGCCCGCGATGGTCGATGCTTACAAGCGCTGTCGCGACTATATGGATGCGGCCATCAGTATCGTGAAACCCGGTATCACGACGGCGGATGTCGTCAAGCTCTGGCCCAAAGCCGAGGAATTCGGCTTCGCCAACGAAGAGGCTGCCTTCGCACTGCAATACGGCCATGGTGTCGGTCTGTCGATCTGGGAGAAACCGATTTTCAGTCGTCTGGTGTCACTCGATCATCCCGAGGTCATCGAAGAAGGAATGGTGTTCGCACTCGAAACCTACTGGCCTGCGTCCGACGGCTGGTCGGCGGCTCGGCTCGAAGAGGAAGTGGTGGTGAACACGCATGGCTGCGAGGTTATTACGCGTTTTCCGGCGGAAAAATTGCTGGTGGCCGGTACGCACTATTTTACGGCGGGCGGGCCGCTGCCAACTATACGGGAAGCGCAATCAAATTTAAATAATCCCGGGGCGCTGGAAAGAATTAAACATTAGACCCGTTGAACGCTTGAAACGGCTTGAACTGTACAGGGTTAAAGACGGTTAAGCAGTCCAATTCATTTACGACGAAGGGGATCCAATTTGGCCACTGACGTAATTATGCCTGCGCTCGGCGTGGCGCAGGAAAAAGGCACGCTGATCAACTGGCTCAAGACCGAAGGCCAATCGGTGACCAAGGGCGAGCCTCTCATGGAGGTCGAGACCGACAAGGCGACGGTGGAAATCGAAGCGCCCGCTTCAGGGATTCTCGCTAATGTGACAGCGGCCCCAGGAGACGAGGTACCGGTGGGAAATAAAATAGCGCTTATCCTCGCCCCCGGAGAAAACGTTGAAGACGCACCGCCACAGCGTCCGATAGCCGCGCATGCTGAGGCGGCGCAACCGACCCCCCCGATAACGAAGAGCGCCCCGGCGCCGCAAACCCAAGCTCCCCAATCCGGGATCATTCCGGCATCGCCGGCGGCGCGAAGAATCGCGCGTGAAAAAGGCGTTGACTTATCGACGCTGCGCGGGACGGGCCCGCACGGGGCGATTTTGGCCGAAGATGTCGCCCGTGCGGCAGCGAGCGCAGCTCCCGCTAGCGGCGGACCCGCGAAAGTCAAAGAAACCGTCCAGCTCACACCGATGCGCCGCATCGTCGGTGAACGCATGGTGAAGAGCAAACAGAGCGCGCCCCATTTCTACTTGAGCATGGACGCGGACATGACGGAGATTACGCGGCGACGAAACAAGTCCAAAGAAAACGACGAAGCGATAGTTCCATCGATTAATGACTATATTCTTAGCGCTGCGGCGCGCGCGCTGAGCCAGCATCCTTCCTTGAATGCCGCTTTCACCGACAAAGGTGTCGAGCTTTATGCCGAGATTAATCTCGGCGTGGCGGTGGCTCTGGAGGACGGCCTGGTGGTTCCCGTGATTCGCAATGCCGACCGTCTGTCGCTCATCGAGCTCGCCAAACAAAGCCGCCAGTTGGCGGAAAAGGCGCAAAAGAAAAAACTATTTCCGTTAGATTATGAGGGTGGAACTTTCACTGTTTCTAATCTCGGCATGTTCGGTGTAGATAATTTTGTCGCTATCATTAACCCGCCGCAGTGCGCCATCCTTGCGGTCGGCCAGGTTGCATCACGTGTAGTTGCCCACGGGGAAGGCATAGCCGTGCGCACGATGATGACCATGAGTCTTTCCGCCGATCACCGGGTCGTTGATGGAGCCATGGCCGCCAGATTCTTGCAGGAGGTTAAAGGACAGCTGGAAAAAGCCGACTTTTGATTCCTCCATGGCCAAGATCGTTATTCGAAATCTCACGAAAACCTACAGCGGGGGCGAGGTCCTAGCTCTGAAAGATATCAATCTCGAAGTGGAGCCTTTTGAGAGTCTCTGCATTCTCGGCCCCAGTGGCTGCGGCAAGACCACGCTCCTGCGAATCATCGACTCATTGATTGCGCGCGACAAGGGCGAGGTGCTCATCGATGGCCAGTCAGTCGATTGCCCGCGTCCGGACGTGGCTATGGTGTTTCAGCACTTCGGCCTTTTCCCGTGGAAACGACTGGACGAAAATATTGCCTATGGTTTGCAGTTGAGAGGAATGCCGCGCCAAGAAACTAGGACAGCCGTCCAGCGATATATCGAGCTGATGGGTCTCAAGGGCTTTGAAAAATCCTATCCTCATCAGCTTTCGGGCGGCATGCAGCAGCGCGCCGGCCTGGCTCGTGCCCTGGCGATCAATCCCGCTCTGTTGCTTATGGACGAGCCTTTCGGCGCATTGGACGCCCAGACGCGGGAAATGATGCAGGAGGAGCTGCTCCACATACTCGAGAAAGACAAAACGACTATGATTTTCGTGACCCATAGTATCGATGAGGCAATTCTCTTGGGCGATCGCATCGTCATGATGTCGCGGCGCCCCGGGCGCATTCGTGAGATCTTGCCAGTGGAGATCCCGCGCCCGAGACAGATCCTGTCGGTGCGGGCTCACCCACGCTATCTCGAACTGAGAAACTTTATTTGGGAAATGCTCAAACAGGATCTGGAGCAACCCGGCAACGAGGTGAGCCGGTCATGAGTCCGCGCATGAAAGTTCGTATCCTCTCGCTCTTGGTTGTGTTCGCTGTCTGGGAGGTCTACGGGCGGCGCGTCAATCCGATCCTCTTTACTTATCCGACGGCGATCGCCCGCGCATTCCTTGAACTGGTAGCTACGGGAGAGCTGCAGAGCTACATGAAAGAGAGCCTCCTCGTTTTTGCTTATGCGTCGATTCTGTCTGTCATCGTCGGTGTTCTTGTCGGCGTGGTGATGGGCCGCTCCTTAATAGTGGAATGGGCCACGGACATTTACATCAACGCCCTTTACTCCATGCCGATGGTCGCCATGGTGCCGCTCATCGTCCTTTGGTTCGGCTTCAGAGTTCCGGCCAAGGTTATCATCGTCTTTCTGTTTATGGTCTTTCCCGTGCTTCTCAGCACCTATCAGGGCGTCAAAGACGTGGACCGCAACCTCCAGGAGGTTGCCCGCTCATTTTGCTCCAGCGAACGGCAGCTCTGGTATCACTTGATTATCCCCTCGGCTGTCCCGTTTATTATCGTAGGCGTGAGGTTGGCCATCGGCCGCGGCCTGGTCGGAATGATCGTGGCCGAATTTTATACCTCAGTGACCGGATTGGGTTATATGATCGTGCGCTACGCCAATGCTTTGGAGACCGATAAGCTCTTTGTCCCGATAGTGGTAGTTATGGTATTAGGAATCGGGCTCATGTCGTTGGCCAAATGGGTAGAAGGACGCATTGCGCCCTGGAAAAATTTTGGCGAAAAGGATTAAAGGAGGCACTCATGAAAAAAATATTGCTTCTCCTCATCATGGTCGGGCTGTGGCTGTCGCTTTCTCCGGCCGAAGCGCAAAACAAACGCAAGGTAGTTTTCGGCGTTCCCGTTACGCCGCCCAATGTGGTTCACATCCCACCCTACATCGCCAAAGAAATGGGCTTTTTCGCCGAGAACAATATCGAAGCGGAATTAGTTACGTTTGAAGGTGGAACTCAGACTTTACGTGGCAGTGTCTCCGGCGGACTCGATATCACCGGCACCAGTTCCGACCCGGCCATTATAGCCGCGGCTCGCGGGGCGGGCACAAAAGTACTCGGCACCTATTCACACAAGTTGTCGCAGTCCATGCTGGTTCAGGGCGATATCAAGACCTGTAAGGATCTTAAAGGTCGGAAGATCGGGATCCAGGAAGTCGGGGCATTTAATGAAGTCATGAGCCGCGCGGTGATGGCAACCTGTGGCCTCACGCCAAAAGATGTTCAATATGTGAACGTCAGTACCAAAGGACGGGTCCCGGGACTCATTAGCGGCCAGATCGATACCGCGATCCTGCATGTGGACCAGGCGCTCGTGGCGAAAAAGAAAAAAGCCGATCTCAATATTCTGGTGAATCTATGGGAGCCGCTACCCAAATGGCTCTATGCGGCATACATCGCCCCGGAAAAAGAAATTGCTAGCAACCGCCAACTCTACGTAGACATCATGGCAGCGCTAATTAAGGCCAATCGCTTTATCTATAACAACAAGGAAAAGACCGTCGAGATCGCAGCCAAATACACCCAACAGCCCTCTGATGTCGTCGCGCAAACCTACGATCTTCTCGCGGACGCCGGTGCCTGGCCCGTGAACAATGGCTTACCAAGAGACATGGTCGAGTGGACAATTAATAAACAGGTCGAGTTGGGAACGATCAAGGCTCAAGAGAAACCGACGTATGAAAAGTTAATCGATGTCTCGGTGCTCCAGGCTGCCCTTGCCAAAGCTGGAGGACGTTTGACGGGAGACAAGCGGTGGGACTAAGTGAACCCCTAAGTCACCGCGCTCGCAACAATGCACGGCTATTTTCCTAGTTTCTGGAATCTTTGGAAATGCAGGCAAGTGTTGCTGCGGATAATTGCTGGCGATTCGTGGCTGAGGCGGGTGGAATACGCCTTGCGAGAGGGTGTTTCGATAAGAGGAGGAGAAAGCCATGGATAAACTATTTTCGGCCAGACCTATTGCGTCATGTATTTTCGCTCTGGTCCTTTTTTGGCCGCTAACCGGTCATAGTCAAAAAGCCCCTCAATTACCGGCGCAGATTGTCATGGGTGGCCCGATTAGTCTCTCCGGTCCCTATGCCAAAGAAGGATCGCAGGGATTGTGGGGTTTTCAGTTAGCCGAGAAGTATATCAATGACGTTTACGGCGGGGTGCGATTAGATGGAAAAAAAATTCCCGTCAAATATGTTTACTACGATGACGAATCGAAAAAGGAAAGCGTAACCAGCCTGCTGGAAAGATTAATTGTAACCGATGGGGTGAAGTTTGTTTTTGCTCCATACACGTCGGGTCTTACCCTGGCGGGTGCGCCTGTCGCGGAGAAGTATAAAGCCCTTTATAACTCTCACGGGGGCGCGAGTGACCGAACATTTGAGCAAGGGTACAAATACGCGGTCCAGACCATTGTTCTCGGTAGCCGCTACCATGTCGACATGTTTGATATGATGAAGAAATTCGACCCCAAAGCGACGAAAGTGGCTATGCTCTACGAGGACGATGAGTTCTCGAGATCTGTGAAAGACGGAGCGTTGCAGTACGCCAAAAAGCTGGGCTTCAATATCGTTTTCGATCGCACCTATCCATCCAAAGTGCAAGATATGACTCCCGCCCTTACCGAATTGGCGGCGGCAAAGCCCGATTTCTTGCTTGGCGGCGGGCACTTTCCCGACGGGCAGCTCCTAGCTCGTCAAATGACAGATTTGGGAGTGGACGTTAAAGCCGCATCAATTTTGGTGTCGCCGACCTTGCCTGCGTTTTACGAAGCACTCCATACTGCCGCTGAAGGGGTGAGCGCTCCGGCGCACTGGGAAATCGGCGTGAAGTTTAGCCCTCAAAATACGCCGAAAGGGATGAAATATTTCGGCCCGACGCAGGAAGAGATCCTCAGCTCGTTTCGGAAAATTTCTAATGGCGTGGATCCCGACTACCACGGTATCGAGGCCACTGCGGCCATGTTCTCTTATGCCCTTGGGATCGAAGCGGCAAAGAGTCTGGACACCGATAAAGTTCGCGCCGCCATGGGAAAACTGCATTTTGTGTCCGCCTACGGCGATTGGGGTATAGATCCGCAAAGCGGCAGGCAAATCGCGCACAAGTCGGTCTTAATCCAATGGCAAAAAGGCAAAAAGGAAATCGTTTGGCCTCTAGAAGCCGCGACCGCCAAACTTTGTTACCCGATGCCCGCATCTCAAAGCAGGCTTAACGGTAAAACCTGCTGAGCGAGTCGCGTCGCCAAATCTTCAATCGTAACGATTAGGGCGGGGCGAAACAGGCCTGGATTGAGATGTCCCAATTTTGGATCCAACTATCGGGTAATCTGCTTAACGGCATGATCTTAGGCTCGGTCTATGGTCTCATGACCATGGGTCTCAGCCTTATCTTCGGCGTGTTGAAAATCGTCAACGTCGGCCACGGCGCTTTCATGATGGTGGGCGCCTATACTGCGTTATTGATGTTTCAAAACCTCGGTGTCGCGCCGATCTTTTCGCTATTCATCGCTTTAGCTGTGGGTATGACGCTCGGGTACATCTTCTTTCAAATCGTGATACGACGATTAACGGCTGCCGCCGAGATGACCACGCTGTTGGCGACCTTTGCCATCGGGATCTTGTTGGAGGAAAGCGCAAGGGTTTTATGGGGACCGGACTACCGCGGTTATAGTTGGAATGTGGGACGGCTTATGCTACCTCCGATTGCCATAATCCCTCTGGGAAAGATCTACGCACTCATTGCCAGCATTATCGTTGCCATACTGCTTTACCTCTGGTTCAAAAAGGGTCGATCAGGATCGGCAGTGAGAGCGGTGATGGAAGATAAAGAAGGCGCGCGGGTTTGCGGTATCAACGTGGAAGCTATCTATGCTTTAAGTTTTTCTGTCGGGATTGGCCTGACCGTCGTGAGCGGGAACCTTCTGACCCTGTTCGTGCCCGTGGGAATCAATCCCTATATGGGCGGTGTCTACACGCTCAAAGCGTTTGTCATCGCTGTCTTAGGAGGATTGACCTCGCCGTGGGGCGCATTCTTTGCCGGCTTCATATTCGGCTTAATCGAGAACGGCTCTTATACACTTTTCGGCCTCATTCCAGGGATTGAACCATTCAGTATGACCCAGTTCTTCGCCTTTTTCCTCTTACTCATGATCCTCTTGTGGAAACCAACCGGCCTTCTCGGGGCTAAATGAAAAGACTTGAGAAATTTTTTCCGCTGATCCCCGTTTACCTCATATACGGTTCGCTCTTTATTTTTGGTAATTACACCAAGGGAATGTGGCAGGCCGTCGCTCTCTGCGCTTTTTACGCGGCCCTTGGACAAGCCTTTAACGTGTTCCTGGGCATGACCGGATATGTAGATTTCGGCTACGTCGCGTTTATGGCGCTCGGAGCCTATGGAATGGCACTGACGATCTCAAATCTTTACAGCGTCGCGTGGTTGGGTGACTGGCTAATTCCCATCGGCCTCGTTGCCGCGGCGCTTTTTTCCGGCGCTCTCTCAATAGCCGTAGGGGCTATCGCTCTCCGACTTCGTGGCGCCTATTTCGCGATCGCAACAGTTGGTGTCAACGAGGGTTTTAGGTTCTTGCTCGAAGGAATCAAACTTTGGGGCGGCTCCGAAGGCATCGTGATATCGAGTAAACTACGGACGGCTTTTGGTAGCGAAGGCGCGAGTCAAGTCTCCACTTTTTGGGCTGACGTATTTGTTTTTTTGATTGCCGCCTTTGCCGCTTTCTTGACGTTGCAATACATGCATAGCCGAATCGGCTATGCGCTCGCAGCTCTGCGGTCCGACGAAGACGCGGCCAAAGTGATAGGCGTAAATACAACAAAGTACAAAATCATCGCTTTCATAACCAGCTCTGCCCTGGGAGGGCTCGTGGGCGCTACGGCGTGGACGCTCAAACTCACTTATGTTTTCCCTGCCGAGGCGTTCGCCATCCATTACACTGTCGAGGCTATCGTGATCGTTGTTTTGGGAGGAGCCGGAACGCTAATGGGGCCTGTTGCCGGGGGCATTCTCTATGCGGCGCTCAAGTACGGGCTGGGCGTTACCTTTCCGGGATCGCAGCTTCTTATTCTCGCCCCCATCATCATCGCTATCATTGTTATGGTGCCCGAAGGGCTCATCGGAGTATTAAAGCATAAAGTTCGGGGCACATTCCTGGAAAAGTTTGTCGTTTAGATAAGCGCCATGGCGTTACTTGAATTGAAGCACGTAACCAAAAAGTTCGGCGGTCTTCTGGCCGTTGATGATGTAACGCTGGAAATCCATTCAGGGGAGGCATTGAGCATCGTGGGGCCGAATGGCAGTGGCAAAACGACTCTCTTCAACCTTATCTGCGGCGTGTACATCCCCGATCACGGTACCCTCGTGTTCGATGGTCAAGAAATTACCCGGTTGCAGCCCTATCAGCGAGCTCATCTGGGCATTGGCCGCACCTTTCAGATTCCCCGGCCTTTTGGAACATTGACCGTCAGAGAAAATGTGGCGATTGGCGCTATGTTCGGGACCCAGCGAACTCAGCAAAAAGTCAATGGCGCGCTCAGAGTCGCGGACGAACGACTTAAACTCGTCGGTTTTTACGAACAAAGAAATCGCCCTGCGCAGGAGCTTACACCGGTGGAAATGAAGATGATGGAGATCGCCCGTGCCCTAGCGATGAATCCTAAACTACTGCTGCTGGATGAATCGATGGCAGGGATGCCGCCCAGGGAAATCGACACGTTGGTTCAATTTCTAAAGGACATCAAAAAAAAGGAAGGCATCGCAGTCATCGCGATGGTCGAGCACATCATGCGAGCGGTAGTTAACTTCGCCGAGCGTCTGATCGTTCTGTACCAAGGAAAAAAAATGCTGGAGGCGCCAACTGCACAGGCGCTCAGCGATCCCAGAGTGATAGATGTTTATCTTGGCCGCGAGCCGGAAGGATAGTCCGGATGCTGAAGGTGAAAAATTTGGAATCCGGCTACGGGTTAGTTCAGGTTTTATGGAAAGCCAGCCTCGAGGTAAGAAGAGGCTCCATTACAACCCTCCTGGGTCCCAACGGCGCCGGCAAAACGACGCTTCTGAGGACACTTCTGGGCACCGTGAGGCCATTACGGGGACGTGTCGTCTATGAGGAGAGGGATGTTACGTATCTTCCCCCTCACGAAAAAGTTCGACAAGGGTTGGTGCTCGTGCCTGAAGGACGTCACTTGTTCGTGAACATGACGGTCAAGGAAAACCTGATTATGGGTGCCTACCACAAGGAGGCTCTCCGCTATCGAGAGCAGTCACTTGATTCTGTTTACGAGCTTTTTCCCCGCCTGAAAGAACGAGGGGAGCAACGGGCCGGAACTCTGAGTGGCGGTGAACAGCAGATGTTGACGATAGCCCGGGGCCTAATGAGCAAACCCAAGCTTATGATGCTCGATGAACCGAGTCAGGGACTCGCGCCAAAGCTCGTACGGGAAGTTTTCACTGCGATTGAGAAGATGAGAAAAGAAGCTAACCTTACAATCATCCTCGTGGAACAAAGCGTGGATTACGCGCTCGGTATCTGTGATTACGCCTACATTATTCACGAAGGCCAAGTGAAGGCTGCCGGCACTCCGGATGAGGTTAAACGATCTGAAGTCCGAGAAGCTTACCTCGGAATCTGATTCATCGATTATCGTGATGTCCGGGTTCGATTGTAAAGATTCCCCTTTTAAGGGTCCCATCGTCGTTCCCATCCAAGATAGTATCGACTTGCACCCGTTCGCGCC
Organism: Binatia bacterium; assembly: GCA_041484845.1. GTDB lineage: Bacteria > Desulfobacterota > Binatia > UBA9968 > UBA9968 > JBGPIK01. Next base: position 23,794 of record JBGPIK010000024.1, read on the forward strand.
GAAGGATATCCCGAGTGTTGTCGAAGAATACATCGGCGAGTGCGTTCCCAACGGCATTTACGATGTGCGCATCATTCATGGGCGTGGTATCGGTGTGCAGCGCAACATCGTGCGGTCGTTGCTCGAACGACACGCCAATGTTGTTTCTTTTCACGACGCTCCGTCGGAAGGCGGAGGTTGGGGAGCAACCGTCGTCAGACTAAAAGACCTTAGCGCGCGCTGAACGGATCCTCTCCCTTGGCTTTGATCAGATAGTAGACCGTGATGGTGACGCCGACGGTGATGAAGCTGTCGGCAATATTAAAGGCCGGCCAATGGTAGTTCGCCCAGTATAGATCTAAGAAGTCGATGACCTCGCCATAAGCGAACCGATCGATCAGATTGCCAATGGCCCCGCCTAGGATGAACGCAAGGGCGCTAATGAGCCCTGTTTCACGCTCCGGTAGCCGGCGCAGCATCACGATGATGAAGCCGATCGCCAACAACGAAAAGATCATCAAAAAGGGTAGCCGGAACGCCGCGGCACTGCCGGCCAAGATGCCGAATGCAGCCCCGGTATTGCGAATATAGGTAAGATTAAAGAAATTATCGATCACCGGAATCGAATGATAGAGCGGCATCGTGCGATCGACGATATATTTTGTCAACTGATCGATCACCAGGATGACCGCAAGCCATGCTAGAACTAATTTAGTTTTGGCACTCAAACAGAAACTCCGGAGTTAAGAACTGTAACGCAGCGGGGACAAACGGTGGGGTGAGTCTTGTCGTTGCCGATGGCGCTATCGTATTTCCAGCAGCGCTCGCACTTAGCGCCACGTGCCTTAAAAACGGCGATCACGCTATCCAAAGGCTCGCTATAGTAGGCCCATCCCTGGCGGCCATTGTCGTGAACTTGGGCTGAAGCTCCCGCTTGTTGAGCCTTTCGGGCCTCCTCTAACTCGAACAAGTAGGATGGCATCTGTCCCTTTTGCGCGCCAAGCTGCGACACGATCACAATATCCTCCACCATTTTTGGTGCCGCTGCCTCGAGTTTCCCCAAAGCCGATTCCGTTGTTCCAACCGCACCGAACACCACAACCTCCGCGTCAAGCGAATGGCCGATAATGCCGCCGCTCCTTGCGGCCTCCAGAGCCTTGAGAACCTCCCCGCGTTCTTTAAAAACTCGCTCCCATTGATCCGCTACTTGCTGATCCTGGAATGTCGAATCCGGCAACGGAATCCGCGACAAAAAAACACTCGCCGGCAAAGGAGTCTTAGCGGGCAGGTAACGCCAAATCTCCTCCGCCGTAAACGACAGAATCGGCGCCATTAAATGGACCAGTACGTTCAGTATGCGATGGAGCGTTGTTTGCGCGGCTCGGCGCTTCTTTGAAGTGGTCCCTTCACAATAGAGTCGATCCTTGACGATATCCAAATACAGTGCGCTCAGATCGACGCTGCAGAAATTGTTCAAGGTGTGATAAACAACATGGAACTCATATTTGTCGTAGGCGTCGCGGCAGCGACTGAGGACGCTTTCAGTTCGATGTAAGATCCAGCGGTCCAACTCCTCCAGATCCCGCAGCGGTACGCTATCCTTGCCAGGCTCAAAGTCATACAGGTTGCTGATCAGAAAACGTGCCGTGTTTCTCAATCGGCGATAGGCTTCCACCAGCCGATTGAGAATCTCGTCCGAGATGCGCACGTCTTCGCGATAGTCCTCCGCGGAAACCCACAGGCGCACAATTTCCGCGCCGAATTTTTTGAGAATCTCGTGTGGCGCAATGACGTTGCCAAGCGACTTCGACATTTTCCGCCCCTTGCCGTCCAGAGTGAAGCCGTGGGTCAGAACGCTTTCATAAGGCGCCCGTCCCCGGGTGGCAACCGAAGTCAGCAGCGCCGTATGAAACCAGCCACGGTGCTGATCGCTGCCTTCGAGATAGAGATCGGCTCTGCCGCCCAGGCGAGAATCGCGCTCGACCACTGCCGCATAGCTCACCCCAGAATCGAACCAAACGTCCAAGATATCTTCTTCGCGAGAAAAATCACGCTCGCCGCAGCCCGGACAAACAAGATTTTCGGGCACGAGTTCGTGCACCGGACGGGCGAACCATGCATCCGAGCCCTCCTTCTCAAAGATCGCGGCGACGTGGTCGCAAAGCTCTTGGTTGAGGATCGCTCTATTGCACTTTTTGCAATACACCGCGGGAATAGGTACTCCCCAGGAACGCTGGCGCGAAATGCACCAATCGGGCCGGCTTTCAAGCATTCCGCGAATGCGATCTTTCCCCCACGGCGGAATCCAGCATACCTGATCGACGGCGGCCAGAGCAGCCGAGCGCAAGCCCCCTTTTTCCATCGAAACAAACCACTGCTCGGTGGCGCGGAAAATCACCGGTCTCTTGCAACGCCAGCAATGGGGGTAGCTGTGCGTGAGCTTTTCTTCTTTAAGTAAAGCACCGGCCTGGGTTAGCTTTTCGATGATCGCGCCGTCGACTTTGAAAACCGATTGCCCCTGGAGGTCGCCGGCCTCGGCGGTAAATTTCCCTTCCGCGTCCACCGGCGCAACAACCGCCAATCCGTAGCGCAACCCTACTTCATAGTCTTCTTGTCCATGGCCCGGGGCGATGTGGACCGCGCCCGTGCCCTGATCCTGTGTAACAAATTCGCCGAGAATAACAGGTGATTCCCGATTGAGCCACGGGTGCCGGCAAACGACTCCCTCCAGTTCGGTGCCGGACCAAGCACCCGCGGTAATCTCATAATCACCGGGTTGAAGGTCAAGAGCTTTCGTGACGTTAGGAATTAGTTCCTGGTTGATAATGAGCTCGCCGTGCGGCGTCTTAACGTGACAATACATGAACTTCGGATGCACGGCGATCGCTTGGTTCGCGGGCAAGGTCCAGGGGGTCGTGGTCCAAATAACGAAGTGAGTTCCTCCCGCCGGATTGAGCGCAAATTTTCCCTTGGGATTTTGAACCGAAAATTTGACGTAGATCGAGGGCGAAGTGTGATCCTCATATTCGACCTCCGCTTCGGCTAAAGCGGTTACGCAGGAGGCACACCAGTAGACCGGCTTCTTTTGCCGGTAAAGGGTCCCGGAAGCAACGAATTTGCCGAGTTCACGGATCTCTTGCGCTTCATAGTACGGATCCAGAGTGCGATAGGGCCGCTGCCAATCTCCGAATACCCCGAGCCTTTTAAATTCTTCTCTCTGGATCGAGATGTACTTCTCCGCATAGTCTTTGCACAGATGGCGGATTTCGGTCTTGCTCAGCGCTAGTTTCTTGGCCCGGCCGATATTTTTTTCCACCTGCAATTCGATCGGGAGCCCATGGCAGTCCCACCCTGGAATGTAGGGCGCATAGTGCCCCGTCATCGCTTTGTATTTAACGATGATATCCTTAAGAATTTTGTTGAGCGCGTGTCCGATGTGAATGTTGCCGTTGGCGTAGGGCGGACCATCGTGAAGAACAAATTTCGTGTTTCCTTCATTCACGGCGAGCGCTTTTAAATAAACTTGTTCTTGCTCCCATTTCTCAACCTGTTTGGGCTCGTTCTGCGGGAGGCTGGCCCGCATGGGAAAATCAGTTTTTGGCAAATTCAATGTCTCTTTGTAGTCCATAATTTCTTAGGGTCTAATTCAAGAAAAGTGTGTTCATTTGTGGTTATTTAAACCGCGCACCATTCGAAAGGCGAATTTGTCCGCCTTACTCTCGGCATCTGCCCAAAAAACATAGTGACCCAGTTCATGATATACCATATTGATCCATCTTCGTTCTGAATTGTATTTTCTGCCGTTCTTCCAGTTTTCCGGATGGACGAGATAAATCTGACCATTTTCGTAAGTCTTGCCGGCGGTTTTGCCCCAATCAATGTATTCAAACCACTCCACCTTCGGCATCTTCAAGTTATAGAAATGACAGAGGGAAGCTATGGCTTTCTTAAAATCCTGGGATTTATACCCGTTGAAAAAAGCAGAAAGCTGACGGTCTATTGCACGGCGCTCTCTGAGAGGAGGCAACATTATTCGCATGATACAAGTCCTTAACCACCACAGATCTCGTCTGTTTATCACAATAGTGAAGGAAAAACAGGTGGGCGGCAACCGTCGCCGTCGTTGGCTAGTTAAGTCATTGGAATCTAATAATTTTGCATGGATTTGCCCGACGATAAACATCGCCCGTGGCAATTCCCCTCGCTGTTGCGACCGAGTAAAAAGTGTCGTAAATTGACGACTTCGTCGTTTTGGTTAAGAGTGCAAGGCATTTAATGGCGCGATGGTTTCTTGAAAGGCTCGCCTATTGGGCTACCCGAATAGGCATGCGATTAGCCATTTTGGCTGTCAAAATATTTCCGCGTCCAGCTATTTATTTCGTCACCGATAGCCTTGCGATGCTTGCTTTTTACTTTTTTAGCGCTTTCCGTACCCGTTCGATGAAAAATCTAAGCCTGGCGCTCGGAGGTACTGCCTCGGAAGTGCAGATTCGTCAGATCGCGCAGAAAACATTAAAGAACTTTTTCCGTGCTTTCGCTGAACTCCCGATCATTTTGGCGTCCCCGACCGATGAACTGCGCGACATGGTTTCTGTCGTCGGATTCGAGCATCTCGATACCGCTTTAGCGAAAGGCAACGGCGTTATTCTGCTAAGCGCGCATCTGGGCAATTTTTTTCTACTCGGCACACGCTTGGCGCTTAGCGGCTATCCTATCCATGTGCTCGTCAATCAACCCAGGGACGGTCGCTTCGCTCAACTGATGGATGAATACCGTTTCCAGGTACTTCAGACAACGATCCATGCGCGTCCACGCCGTGAAGCTCTGCGGCGATTAGCCCAAGTGGTACGGCGCAACGAAGTTGCGATCATCATTGCCGACGAATACCGCAAGACCGGCAGTGGAATTCGTGTGCCGTTTTTCGGACGCGCGATACTTGCCCGCCGTGGCCCCGTCACGCTCGCGCTACGTACGGGAGCCGCAGTGGTTCCTGCCTATGTGATTCGTAACGACGACAACAAACTCAAACTCGTCGTCGAGCCGGAACTTGAGCTCATTCGCTCACAACGAGACAAAACCCGGATCACACAAAACACTGTGCGTTTAACCGAGTGGCTCGAGAAAACCGTGCGCTGCTATCCGGATCAATGGAATTGGATGAACATCAACTGGGAGGACCCGTCCAACAGCGCTTTGTTAGCCAAGAAACAGCAAATTGAAATTAACTCTGTGGGTTAGGAAAGGGGGGTTGCGGTGAAAATCAAACCTAAAGAAGTCGAAGAACTCAAAAAGAAGGTCGCCTTAGGGAATCGCATCGTTTTTCATCAAGGGCTGGCCGATTATCATGGCCACGTAAGCGCGCGAATTCCAGGCACACGCAAGTTCCTGATCAAGCCGGTTCTAGCGCCCCTTGGCAACATCACCGGCAAGGACATTATTCTGGTCGATATCGATGAATATAAGGCGGTTTGCGAGGAGAATTACGCTAAAGCCGGTAGTAAGCGGAGCGTAACCAAACTCAAACTCCCGCCCCGTGAAACGATGATTCATGCGTCGATCTACGAGACTCGCCCCGACGTGAATTCGGTGGTGCACACCCATCAGCCCTTGGCCACGGCGTTTTCTGTCGCCGGCGTGCCGCTTAAACCGATTTACAACCAAGCTTCCGCGTTTGCTCCCGAAACACCGATCTTCCCGAGCCCGCGCCTGATTTATACCATCCAAGACGGCAAGGAAATCTGTGCGGCGTTGGGCAATCGCATGGCCATGCTTCTCCAGGGTCACGGCATCGTCGTTGTGGGCGATAGCCTCGAATACGCCACCGTCCACGCCATCTATCTGGAACGAACGGCATATATGCAATGGGTCGCGAGCTCGATTGGCAAGCCCGTTGTTATGCCGCAGAAAGATATCGATGATATGAAAGAGAATATGATCTATCGCGCTTATGATGCATTTGCTTATTTTCAATCCATGCTGCCGAGAGGCGCCAAGCCGTGATAACCTTCGTGTTGATTTCTAAGTAATGTGATAGCAACTGAGTTAGAGTCAGATTAGGGAGGACATTTAGATGGCCAAGAGGGAAGCGCGCAAGGCGGATGCCAAGAAACGACCGATTCAGGATCTTCGCGAATGGCTGGAGCGCGTAGAGGAATTAGGAGAGCTAATACGGGTGACGCAGCCGGTCAGCTGCGAAGAAGAAATGAGCGCCATCGGTTATCTGGTCGCAAAGCAGCAACCCTCGCCGGCGATTCTCTTTGATAAAGCCAAAGGATACGAAAAGAGCCGGATCGGCGCCAGATTGCTGTGGAACATTCTTGGGCCCAGTCTCAAGCGAATCGCCCTGACTCTTGAAGAGTCACCGGACATGTCCACAGTCGCATTGATACGCCGGGTTAAGGAAAAGCTCGGCCAACGCACACTGCCGCGGGAGGTAGCCCAAACGCAAGCCGGCTTTTACCAAAATTCTATCATGGGCGCCGATGTCGATTTGACGCAGCTTCCGATTCCCAAGCACTGGCCGTTGGACGGTGGACGTTACGCAGGAACGGCGGATGCGGTTATTACTCGCGATCCGGATACGGGCTACATCAATGTCGGTACCTACCGCATGATGCTGCAGGGGAAAAATGAGGTCGGTCTCTACCTGTCGCCCGGCAAGGATGCTCGACTTCATATCACCCGCTCTTGGCAGCAGGGCAAGCCGGTTGAAGTTGCGGCAGCCTGGGGCATTGACCCACTGTTCATGGTGATTGGCTCGCAAACCTTTCCCAAGAACGTCTCTGAGTACGAATATGCCGGCGGCATAAAGGGGGAGCCTATCCCGGTAGTGAAAGGGAAGGCTACCGGCTTGCTGCTGCCGGCCAACGCGGAAATCGTCATCGAAGGAATCATTCCTCCTCATTCGGTTCGCAAAGAAGGGCCGTTCGGTGAGTTTCCAGGGTACTACGGACGACCCGAGGCGGGTTGCCCGCTCGTGCAGGTGAAGGCCATTCACTACCGTACCAATCCGATTCTCACCAATGCCTTGATGGCCGATTATCCATCTAATGAGCAGAGTGGTTTTTTCGCCATCATCCGCTCCGCAAAGATTTGGGACGACCTGGATAAACTGGGTGTTCCAGGTGTTCAAGGTGTCTATGCCCATCCGGCCGCTGCAGGTGGTTTCGGCATGACTGTGATCAGCCTCGAACAGCGTTATGCCGGCCACGCCGCTCAAGTGCTGGCACTTGCAGCCCAAGTACCGGGGGGTGCCTATTACACCAAGTGGATCGTTGCAGTCGATGAAGATATCGATCCCACTGATATGGATCAAGTCATCTGGGCGATGAGTAGCCGTTGCAACCCAATCGATGACATCGATATTTTGCGCAATACCTGGAGTACATGGCTTGACCCGACACAGAATCCACCTGAAAAACGTCCTTACGGATCTAAAGCTTTGATCAACGCGTGTAAAGAACACCGACACTTGCCGGTTTTCTCAAAACGAACGACGCTGCGGAAAGAAATCTACGACAAGGTGGCGGGCGAATGGAAAAAGCTCGGCTTACCAGGACAGGTTCCAAGCGTGAGAGCTTTCGAAGAAGACAAGAAAGTCATTTATCACGAAGTCGGCGGTTTTGAGCCGGGCAAGCAGCCGGGGGAAACGTCAGAGGACGACAAGTAACGGATCGGCAGGAGTGGCAAGAGGCCAGCCAGATTGGCCCGTGTAGTTGCTAGTCACGCTCGCGGTCTTTCGCTATTACGAGGCAGGCGGCGCGGGAAGTCGTTCGCGACGGGGAAGTTGCGGAAGAACTCTCGGTACCAGCGGGCTAACGGGTGCGACTTGGCCGGGGACCGGAACCGGTCCCGCAACGCTACGTTGCACAGCGGGCACTCTTGCCGATGCAGGGGCTTCAATCTTGCGAAAATAATCCAGCGCCAACTCGACCCGTGAAACCCCTTTGCTGAAGACAACATTCTTGTCGCGAATCTCCGA
>JBGPIK010000025.1:0-31534 GCA_041484845.1 Binatia bacterium
CAAACATTTGAATTTGACGCTGACTCCCTCACTTGAGGGCATCAAGTTCATCCTCGAATTTCTCGCCGAGCAGCGACCGGCGTTGAAGGGGAAAAATCCCGCTGACTTCGTCGAGTTGAAGTTTTTGAAGAAACTCCAAGACGAAGGATTCTTCAGGCAGTTCGCTACGAATCCGTAGGCATACGCGCGCCGAAAAAAACTAGTCACGGATATTTCGCAAGCGAGGAAAATTTCATGAGAGTTGATATTCACAGCCATACCGCACCGGCCCAGTACGTCGAAGCGATTCGACGCGACCCCAAGAGCATGGGCTGTCGCATCGAGAAAGACGCGCAGGGACGCGAGTCAATCGTCCAGGAGATCGGCCGTTCGACGCGGCTGCGTCAGAACCTGATCGATCCTGAGCTGCGCTTGCGCGAGATGGCCGAGGAGGGAGTCGACGTCATCGTCGAGTCGCTGCTGCCGCCGCTGCTTCCGCTTTGGGCGCCAACCGCGCTCGGAGTCCGGGTCTGTCAAATCGTCAACGATGCCATCGCGGAGGACGCCGCGCGTTATCCGGGACGCATGGTCGGCATGGCTATTGTGCCATTCCAGGACGTCGGCGAGGCGATTCGGGAGCTCGACCGGATTGTCAAGCAGCATCGCATGCCATCCGTTCTGATTCCCGCTAGCCTCGGCGGCAAAAATTTGGACGAGCCCGAGTTCTTTCCCTTCTTCGAGCGCGCCCAGGAACACGACGTGCTGCTCTTTATCCACCCCCATGAAGTGGCCGCCGCCGATCGGCTGAAAAGGTATGCGCTCACTAATCTGATCGGCAATCCACTGGAAACCACGATTGCGCAGGCAAGCCTGATCTTCGGCGGCGTACTCGAGCGGCTGCCCGCGCTGAAAGTTTGTTGCGCCCATGGGGGCGGCTATTCGCCCTGGATCCGCGGCCGCTGGCGTCATGGCCATTCGAGCCGGCGTGAAGCCAGCGGCCCGCTCACACGCCCGATCTACGAATATCTCAACCGCTTGTATTTCGACACCTGCGTCTTCGATCCCGGCGCGCTCGCATTTCTCATCAAAACGATGGGCAGCGACCATGTTCTACTCGGTACGGACTATCCGACGCCGATGATCGATGCCGGGCAGGTTCCTGTCGTGAACGGAATCCAAGGGCTCACGGACCAGGACAAAGAAATGGTCCTGGGCGGGAACGCCGCCAGGTTACTCGGTTTGCAGTGATTCCGATGAAAACAATCCTCCCGGGAAGGCATTACGAATAGGAAAAGGCCCGGGTCGAGACGACTCGGCTCTCCATCTATCTATAGAAATAGGCTATTCAGGGTTTCCTGTGAAGAAGGATTCCCCACAAAGACCCAACGCGGCTGAGCCGCAACCAAAAAGAAAAAACAGATTTTACCACTGAGTCACGGAGTTCGCAGAGTTCGGAGTATTTTTTAATCAAAACCTCTTCGCTCCGCGCCCTCCGCGCCTTGGCGGCGCAATCTCCGAGTCCTGCTCACACGGAAGCCTGAAGACCCTAGGAATAAAAGTCCTACCTGAAATCGCCGTTTGATGAGCGCCGTTCTCCAGCTTATCGGCTGGCGCGAGTTTATTTTGTTTCCAACGCTTGCGGATTCACCACGCTCATAGGCTTGCCCGCCGCGTAAGCGACGATTTGATCGACGGCAGCGCCGTAGTAAGACTCATAACTATCGCTCTCGACGTAACCCAGATGAGGCGTGCAGATCGCGTTGTCCAGCTTGAGCAGGGGGTGCGCCGCGCCGATAACCGGCTCGTCTTCGAAGACATCCACTGCGGCAAAGCCCGGGCGGCCGGCTTTGAGCGCGTCCACTAACGCGCCCTCGGCGATGAGCCCGGCGCGGCTGGTGTTGACGATCAACGCTGTTGGCTTCATCAGATCGAAGTCTTTGCGGGTCACGATGGCGCGCGTCTCCTTGGTCAGCGGCAGATGCAAGCTTACAATGTCGGATTCGGCAAAAAAGGATTCACGGCTCGGCGCGATCGCGTATCCAGCCTCTCTCGCCCGTGCCATCGATCCTTCTCGGCCCCAGCAGACCACGCGCGCTCCGAATGCGCGCCCCACGCCGGCGACCATGGCGCCGATCTTGCCCAGAGCGTAAATGCCGAGGGTTTTGCCTTGCACGGCTGTGCCGATGGTCGATTGCCAGTGTCCGGCTTTCAATCGGTTGATTTCGTACGGGATGTGCCGTAGCGCGGCCAATATCAGCCCCCAGGTCAGCTCCGCCGTCGTATGCGGCCTGCCAGCGCCTCCGGCCGAAACGATGATGCCGTGCCGCGTACAGGCGTCGATATCGATATGGGCCGTCGCGCGGCCCGTTTGGCTGATAAGTTTGAGATTGGGCAGGCGCTCAATGACGGCGCTGGGAAAGCGGGAGCGCTGTTGCGTCAGCAATACCGCCTCGACGTCTTTCAAACGAGCGGCGAGCCGCGCCGGATCTTTCTCGGTGTCGTTGTAGACAATCACGTCGTGACCTTTCAGCTTCGCGTAACATTTAAGCGTGCGGAACGCATCCTGATAGTCGTCGATCACAGCGATCTTCATGGCTGCTCTCCTTTATCGTGGTGCCGAAGTGAATTGCCGATTCGAGAAAATTACCGGCAATCGTGGCGTGATGTCAAATCTGAAGTATACCCTCTTTGCTAACGTCGCCTGGACATTATCTCACGATGGCGCTAGAGGATACGTCGAAGCGACCATTTTAGCGCGCGCTGCTTTTGATGTTGGAGTGATCAGCGACAATTCAGAATAGCAGGAGGTGCATCCATGGTGGTTTTGCATGTGACCGTCCAGGTAAAACCCGAGCACGTTTCGCAGTTCTTGGAATGGGTTCGCCATGACGCAGAGCATTCGGAGAAAGATGAGCCCGGCTGCCTTCGTTTCGATGTGATCCAGGACCGCGATGATCCTAATCGTTTTTATTACTATGAGGTTTACCGCGACGAGGCTGCTCTGGAGACACACCGGCAGACGCCTCATTTCAAGGTCTATTCAGATAAAGTCCAACTCTGGCTCGCTGCCCCACCCGAACGTCGCTTCGGCAAGAATGTAGTTCCCTCTGACGCAGCTTGGCGTTAGCGCGCACGACCTCGGAAGGTGATTCGCATGAACGAAGAAGACCTTAAGCGATGCTTGATACGCATGTGACTATTAGGCCGTGGCTTTGATGGAGTCTCCTCCGACCAGCTAAGTCGCACGCCACGGGTCGGCTTGGTCAGATCCGGACTAACTCATCAAACGGCCACCGGAGACGTTGAGCGATTCTCCCGTGGTATGGGAAGAGTCGCTCGAGGCTAAAAAAAGAGCGGCGCTAGCGACCTCGTCGTGGCTTGCGTATTTCCGCAGCGGTGTGAGATCTAAGACGCTTTTCTCCAAGTCGGAAAATGTCGTTCCTAATCCTTTGGCTCTTTCCGCGTACATGGCTCGGAGGTCCGGTTCGTCCATGCCGCCCGGACAAATTACATTGGCTCGTATGCCGTAAGGCCCGGCCTCTTTAGCAATCGTCTGCGTCAAGCCCAAAAGGCCCCACTTGGCGGCGCAGAGCGAGCCGCGCAGCGCCATCCCTTCTTTTCCGGCAGTGCCGGAAATACTGACGATGCTGCCGCTTTTCTGTTGCAGCATCACTTTCAAAACGGCTCTGCAGCAGAGAAACACCGCTTTCAAATTGACAGCGTGAACGGTATCCCATTCCTGCTCCGATATCTCCTGCACAGGCACCAGCGGTCCTCTCAGTCCGGCGCTGTTGACGAGAATATCGATCTTGCCAAAGCGTCGGACCGTTTCGTCGACTGTCCTGTTGACCTGAGCATCGTTCGTGCAGTCGGCGGGGATGGCAATGGCTTGCCCGCCTTTTTGAATGATGGCTCGAGCCACGCTATCGAGCTGCGGTTTCATTTTTTCTAAGTCCATCAGCACAATCTTTGCGCCTTCCCGAGAGAAGGTATGAGCGATCGCCGCACCGATACCGCGCGCGCTGCCGACAATAATCGCGACTTGATTGTCCAATTTCATGTGACCCCTCCCGCTCTGTTGTGCCTGGTGGAGGCTATACACAACGAGGTTCTAACGCAACTTGGTGGGCTCGCCCTTGCATACAATGGGATGTCGTTATGGCGTGTCCGAATTTAGATTACAGCGTTATTTCTAATCGAGTCGTCAAAACGATCTCTTGCGGCGTCACGCGCGCCTGGTAGGAGAGTACTTCTACCCCAGCCCTCAGCGCACGACGTAACCAGCGCCCGTATTCCGGATCGATTTCATCGGCCGGTCTGAAGCCGTTGCAGTCTTCCCTTTGAATCACGAACACAACGGCGGTTCGATGGCCTTTGCGCTTGAGGCGGATCAATTCTTTTAAGTGTTTTGTGCCCCTTGCGCTCACCGCGTCGGGAAATGCGGCCGTGCCGTCAATGGCGAGGGTGACGTTTTTGACTTCCACAAAGCACAAGCCGCGTGCCCCTTCGAGACAAATGTCGAGGCGCGTTCCTTGGCGTGTGCAGACCTCTCGCCGAATTGAGGTGTAGCCCTGCAATTCACCCATCGCACCCGTTTCTATGCCTTCGGCCACGAGACGGTTGGGATGCAGCGTGTTGATGCCGACCCAACGGCCGTCAACGCGAATCATTTCCCACGTATAGGCGAGCCGTCTCCTGGGATTCTCGCAGCGCGAAATACAGACCGGGCTTCCCGGCGTTTTGCAGCCCGTCATGCTTCCCGTATTCGTGCAGTGGGCAATGACGATCGTGCCATCGGCCAAGCGCACGTCGGCTAAAAATCTCTTGTAGCGTTGAATGAGGGTGCCGTTAATGAGCGGCGAGGAAAACCACATGATCTCCATCTATAATGGAAGTGATCTCGGGTTCTCAACACCGCCGATGGTTTTGTTGCACTCGGGAGAGGCCTTTGTTAGGTTCGGTAGGTCATTTTCGACAATCGGAGAGTCCATGGCGAAACCACCGTTGAAATACGTCGGGCAAAGCGTACCCAGAGTCGATGGCATTGAAAAGGTAACGGGAACAGCGAAATTTCTGGGAGATCTAGTCGTGCCGGGCATGCTTTACGGCAAAATCCTGCGCAGCACCTATCCGCACGCGCGCATCATTTCCATCGATAGCGCCAAGGCCGAGGCGCTGGCGGGCGTGGCGGCGGTGCTCACGGCAGCCGACATCGGCGATCTGGTTCCGACCTACAACGGCCGCCCCGTCATAGCAATGGAAAAAGTCCGTTACGTCGGCGAGCCGGTGGCGGCGGTCGCCGCTGTGGACCCGGCGACCGCAGAGGAAGCGCTGTCGCTCATCGAGGTGCAATACGCAGAATTGCCCGCCGCCATCGGGATTGATGCAGCTCGCGCTTCCGGGGCGCCGCTTATTCACGAAGATCGCGCGGACAACATTTGCAGCCATGAGTGCGTCGATCGCGGCAATGCGCAAGAAGGATTCGCGCAGTGCGCCGTCGTGGTGGAAAACCATTTTACTTTTCCCATGGTGTACCATTACGCCATGGAGCCGCATGGCGCGATCGCTCACTGGAATGAGGAGGGAGTCACGATCTGGTCGTCGGCGCAGCATCCATTCCAGGTGCGCAACGATATTGCAAAAGTGTTTCGCGTTCCGACCGCGCGGGTGCGCATGATCATTTCTTACCTGGGCGGCGGGTATGGCAGCAAGTCGTACACCAAATTCGAGCCCCTGGTGGCGGCGCTCGCGCGTAAGGCGGGCGCGCCGGTGCGCGTTAGCAATTCGGTCACCGAATCGATGGTGACGGTGCGGCGGCACGCGGCCAAGGTCCGTCTCAAGACCGGTTTCAAGAAAGACGGCACGATCGTCGCGCGCGCGGCGGAAATTTACCTCGACACGGGTGCCTATGACGATAATGGTCCGCAGGTTACGATCCGGGCGGCGACGCGAGTGCTCGGGCCTTATTATATTCCCAACATCAAAAGCAATGCGTATTCAGTCTATACCAATTCCGGTTCGGCGGGATCGTTCCGCGCCATCGGGGCGCCTCAGGTGATTTATGCCGGCGAGTCTCAGATGGACATTGCAGCGGCTCGATTGGGCATGGACCCAGCCGAGTTGCGACTAAAAAACCTGCTAAAAAAGGGGGAAGAACTTCGGCCAGGCCTCAAGGGCATGGACGCTAATCTTGTCTACGATCTCAAAAAACTGATCCGGGCGAGCCAGTGGAGAAAAGCGGCAAATGCCAGACACAAACCGGTGGGGATGGCTTGCGCAGTGACCAACGCCGGCGCTACGCCGGTGTCTGTTGCCATGGCTCGATTGCAAAGCGATGGGGTGGTGAACATCCTCGCCGGCAGCACGGAGATGGGGCAGGGCGTGCGCACGGTTCTTTCCCAGATTGCAGGAGAAGAACTGACGCTCCCGTTGGAGCAGATCCACATAGGCGGCGCCGATACCAAGGTAACGCCCTATGACAGTTCCACCGGGTCGAGCCGTTCAACCACCTGCATGGGAACCGCAGTGCAAGGCGCGGCCCGGGATCTCAAAAAACAGCTGATCAACATCGCCGCCGAAGCTTTTCGCGTTCCGCCAAGCGGGGTGAAATTGCAGGATGGGGCGCTCGTCTGTGGCGAAGCCCGACTGACCTTCAAAGAGGCGCTGGAGCGACGTTTCGGCAAAGGTTCAGGCGGAGAATTGATTGGCCGAGGCGATACGACCCCGGGAATTACCGATAATAAAATGCCGGTGTTCTGGGAAGTGGGAATGGGCATGGTGGAATTGGAGATCGACAGGGAAACCGGGCATGTGCATATCAAGCGGCTCATCTCCGTCGCCGATGTCGGCAAAGCGATTCACCCCGACGGCTGCGTCGGGCAGGAAGAAGGGGCGGCCATGATGGGAATAGGCCACACCCTGTTTGAACAGATGGTCTATGATGCCAACGGCAACCTGCTCAACCCGAATCTGGTCGACTATCGGGTGCCGACCTTTAATGACGTGCCGGATGAGTTTCACACGGTTCTGGTTGAAAACAAAGACGGGCCGGGGCCCTATGGCGTTCGCGGAATGGGTGAAGGAGGGCTACTGTCGGTCGCCCCTTCGGTGTGCAATGCCATCGCGCGCGGAACCGGTGTGCGTATAACAGACTTGCCGCTCACCCCGGAGCGTGTATGGCGGGCGCTGCAGGCGGGGAAATCCTCCAGCCGTGAATGACGGCGCGCGGCGCTTGGATTCGATCTCGCTGTGAGGAGGTGAAGGGTTTGTCCACGTCAGTTCCGGGCTTCGAAATCAGACCGGCGACGGAAGCCGACGTGCCGGTGATTCTTTCGTTCGTAAGACAACTTGCGCAATACGAGAAATTGGCGCATGAAGTCGTCGCCACCGAAGCGTCAATCCGCGCAACGTTATTCGGTAAGCGCAATGTAGCTGAGGTTGCGATCGGCTACTTTAACGAGAGGCCCGTCGGCTTCGTTTTGTTCTTCCATAACTATTCGACTTTTTTGGGACGAGCCGGCCTCTACATCGAGGATCTATTCGTTGAAGAGGCTTACCGCAGGCGCGGCTTTGGCCGCGCGCTTCTTCTCTACGTGGCGCGTTTGGCGCAAGAACGGCGCTGCGGAAGATTGGAATGGTCCGTGTTGGACTGGAACGAGCCCGCCATTGAGTTCTATAAGAAACTTGGCGCTGTACCGATGAGTGACTGGACCGTCTATCGGATCACGGGCGAAAGTCTGCGGCAGTTGGCGAAGTGTTGATTAAATTCTTGCCCGATACGGCACTTCTTCATGACCAAGATTTTTTTGCGTGCGCTCAATTGGGCAACGGCTTCTTTGCCTTAACGGGAATTTCAATGGAGATTCGAGTGCCTTGGCCCGCCGCCGTATCGATCCGAAGGTTGCCGCCGACCCTTTCGATTCGCTCTCTGAGGATGCGCAACCCGTAATGAGTGTCGCTATTAATGGCAGCCCAATCGAACCCTGAGCCGTTATCGAACAGCGAGGCTTTACAGGATGGGCCCTCTTGAAGCAGCGTCAAAATAAGTTCCGATGCGCGCGAATGGCGGACCGCATTGATCAGGCCTTCTCTCAGCGCAAAGTAAAGCTCACGTTCCACTTCTACCGGTAGGATATGCGCGCCCACAGTGCAACGAAATTCAATTTTCATTCCCGATCGGGCGCGGAAGATCTCCATCTCTTCTCTGAGTCTTCGCTCCAGGGATCCCGCGACTATTTCGGATGCCGTTCGATCATCGACGAGTAAGCGGCGGATCTCCACGACCGCTTTCTCAGCGCTCTGTTCTATTGTGGCGAGTTCTTTCTCGAGGACGTCCGGCCGGTTCAGGAATTCGCGCCGGCACATCTCGGCGCGCAATCGCACGCTTGATAATAATTGCAAGACGCGATCGTGCAACTCGCGGGAAATGCGTCGCCGCTCTTCAACTGCCGCCGCGGCCGTTCCCACGTCATTTCCGATCTCGCCCTTTTTTGAAGATGGTCTTTTCAAAGTTCCGTAATTACCGCCGGCGCGTCTTCCAAAACCAGAAGGACTTCGCGAATTCAGGCGTTGCGCCGGTTCTGACCAGATTCGGGCTCGTGGTTAGAGAAACGCTTCCCGGACAAAAAGACTCTCCAACGGCGGCGCTGCTGTGAGCAGCCCTTGTTCCACTTCATAACGCGCCAGGGCGGCGAGGGTGCGTTTTTCTGTCTCGCCGAGCACATACGCATAGGGATCTTCGCCTAACACTGCCGCCTCCCGCTCTTGCCCGGCAATCTGCTCCGGTTTTAAGTGTTTCCCCGAGAGTTTTTTCGCTTCGCGGAATGCGGCGATGATTTTGGCCGGTAGATCGGGATATCTCTCAACCGCCGCCTCCTTCATCGCCACTAAATGGATGATTGGATAGATGCGCGTCTCCCGGATCCAGCGGATGATTTCATCGGTGTCATCGAAGAGCGGCTTGACTCCGGAAAACTGGCCCATAACTTGGGGCAGCACCCCGCCACCGAAGATCCCGGCGTAGCCTGAATCGCCGGCCACAAGAGCAGCGCCCAAATCTCCCTGGCTCAGCAACTTTGCCAGATGTGATTTTTCCTCACCGAAGGGCGGCGGGGGATCGAGTCGTTCGACTTTAACCGGGAGTTCCCGGCCGATATAGACCTCGCGCCCGGACACGTACCATTTCATGTCGGTGGTTTTAAGACCGTACGCGTCGAGCAAAAAACCGCGCGCCCATACCACTGCGGTTGCGCCGTAGCGGAAGCAACCGATCTTTTTTCCCTTGAGTTCGCTCGGATGATTGAGGCGTCCTGCGCAATAAAAGATGTTGCGCTGGCGCGGCCCGCGTTCAAAAAAAATCGGCAGCGCGATATATCGGAAGCCTCTCTCCCGTGTGCGGAGATAGGTTGCCGCTGAGTATTCTCCCACATCCCACTCGCCCTGGGCAAAGCGATAATGGCGCTCGCCGGGACTGGGATCGTGAGTGATTTGGAGGTCGTACCCATCAATGCCGATCTCGCCGTCAATCAATGCACGAGTGCGCGGGTGATACGGAAGTCCGAGAGTGATTCGCGGCCTGGTCATTGCGGCCCTCGTTTAACCAGCCGTTCCAGCCCGCGCGGAGGCGGTCGTCGACAGGTAACGGCTAAAGAATTCCAAAGTGCGCGGCCACGAAGCCTCTTCGGCGCGGCGGCGATAACTTTCTTTGGTGTTGTCCATGAACGCATGCCCCGCATTGGGGTACGTGTAAAACTCGTGCACCTTACCGAATTTATTCAGCTCCGCGGCGAGCTTCTGCATGTCTTCAGGCGATGGATTTTTGTCTTCCGCACCGAAGTGGCCTTGGATCGGACAGTATATTTCCGCAGTGCGTTCAAATGGAGATGGCAGGTCTCGGCCCCAGGCGCGAAAGGTATTTCCCGGATAGAATGCCACGGCGGCTTTGAACGCCGGATTGACGGCGGCCGTCAGGTAAACCACGCGTCCCCCCATGCAAAAGCCGATAACGCCTAAACGGCTGCCATCGACGCCGGCGTGGCTCTGCAAAAAACCGATCGTAGCGTTGATATCGTTGATAACCCGGCGATCACTGAGGCGGGATCGCCGCGTGACAAGGTCGTCCGTACAGTCGGGTCCGTCGCGGTGATACAAGTCCGGCGCGGCGGCGCCATAGCCGGCCTGCGCCAAGCGTTGAGTCATGTTCTGCATGAATTCATCGATGCCGCCTTGATGCTGGACTACGACAATGCCCGGGAAGGGACCTGCGCCTTCGGGTGTGCTGACATGCATCCGCATCAGGCTGCTATCCGATTCTACATGCTGCCAGCCGGTTAGAACCATTAAACCTCCTTGAAGTTGGCCGCTATCGCGATCATCGTTTTTATTGCCGGTGTGAGGTTGGGTGCATTGGCGCAAAACGTTTTGAGTAATTCGTTGCCGTTAGCTGCCGTGTATCGCAGCCGTACAGAGGTGTCAAGTAACTGTGGCGGAACGATTCAACCCGGGTTCCGCGGTTAGAAGTGGTGTGGAGCGCTCGGCGTAAGCCCTACACAGCGAAGACCATGGGCCTGGGCCCCTTAGCGGCCACTCGGCTTCGGTGAATAGATAAATCTCTGAAGACGAAGCGCAGCGGCGGGCCAAACGCCAAAGAAGACCTTGAAACGATTCGCTTCTGTGTCTTCGCCGCTCCGGGCTTACACCGAGCGCGGACGTTGGTCTCAATTTCAACCGCGGAATCCCTGTTCAATCGAACAAGAGGGGAAATATTTCGTTCAAGCTGCCGACGCAGTAAAAAAGAGGCGACGCGGGTTGACGGCTGCGATTTACCAGGATCGCTTTCAATCCGACACGGCTTGCGCCGCGGAGATCATTCGTTTCGCTGTCCCCGATATGCGCCGCATGAGCGGCATCCAAACCATGTTTTTGTAGGGCAGCTTGAAAAATTCGCGGATCGGGTTTGGCATGGCCCACCGCGCTCGAGACAAAAACCTCATTAAAACAGTCAGCAATGCCGAGGCCGGCGAGAATCCGGCGCAGGCGCGAGTCGAAATTCGAAATCACGTCTAAGATCAACCCGCGGTCTTTTAATGCCGCGAGCGTCGCAGGGACTTCGGGGTAGAGTGTCCATGCCGCGGCTCCGGCGAAGTATTCAAACAGCTCGGAAAAATAATCGTCAAAACGATCAAAACGCCCCCATTGCTCAAATACGCGCAGCACCAAATTTCTCCACCACTCCCGCTCTAGGTCGCCGAGGTGCGATAGGTTGGCTCCGGGAAACGCAAGCGGGGGCGCGGCGTCGAAACAGCTACGGAATCGCTCCGTGAGCTCGGACGAGGGGACGTTCAAGCCGTATTTTTCTGCGAGCAGGGCGTAACTCTCCCCGACTCGTCGTTTCGGTTTGATCAGCGTGCCTGCCGCGTCGAAGAAAACCGCGTTGATAGCCATAGATTCGCTGCCGTCGTTGGAAACGAAGTCAATGATTCCTTATAATAGAGTTACATGCAACCGACCGATGCTCTGATTATTATTGATGTGCAGAACGATTTTTGCCCTGGCGGTTTGCTCGGCGTCACGGGCGGGGACGAAGTAGTGCCCGTACTCAACCAATACATAGAGCAGTTTACGCGGGCCAAGCTGAAGATCTTCGCCACTCGTGATTGGCATCCCGAAAATACCAGGCATTTCAAGATTCACGGCGGCCTGTGGCCACCCCACTGCATCCAGGGAACCAAGGGAGCGGAATTTCGCGCGGACCTCGCCTTGCCACATGAGGCGGTGATTGTGTCGGCTGGAATGGCTCCTGATGAGGAGGGCTATTCCGGGTTTGACGGGAAAGGTGACGACGGGGCGGGATTGGCAGATCTTTTGCGCGCATCGGGCGTGGAGAGAATCTTCGTCGGCGGTCTGGCGACAGACTATTGCGTCAAACAAACGGTGTTGGACGCGCTGAAACAGGGATTCAAAGTGGTCTTGCTCCAAGATGCCGTGCGCGGGGTAGATCTCCGAGCCGGTGACTCGGAACGCGCGATCGCGGAAATGGTCCGGGCCGGCGCATCGACAACGAGTTTGCGTGATTGTTGCTGATGGCTCGCGCGGAGCTGGCTCCGGGTGTTTTGAAATCGGCAAATCTAAACGCACATGCGCGGCGGTATGTGTCGGACCGAGGAAAATTATGACGATAATGGGCAATCACCTCTACAGTGAAGAATCAGCGGTCGCAGAGTACGCGGCCAGAGAAGCCGGATCCATCATCATGCGGCTTTTCAAAGGGAAGTTTGACGTTCACGAGAAAAGCAAAAATAACCCGGTCACCAGCGCGGATCTGGCGGCCAATCGCAAAATTCACGACATTATCCTGGACCGATTTCCACAGGACGGATGGCTTTCGGAGGAAGATATGGATAGCACGGACCGGCTAAGCCTTTCCCGCGTCTGGGTGATCGATCCCATTGACGGAACGAAAGAGTTTATCGAAGGCGTGCCGCAGTTCGCGGTTTCCATCGGTTTCGTGGTCGACGGTTGTCCTAAAGTGGCGGTGGTTTTTAATCCGGCCGAAGATCGCTTCTATCAGGCGGCGTCGGGACAAGGGGCCTACCTCAATAAGCAGCCCATTCGCGTAACACCGCGCAACGATATCGACGGCGCGCTGCTCTTGGTCAGCCGATCCGAGCCGCAGCGGAAGTTTCAGGTTTTTGTCGACCGCTGTGAAATCAAACCGGTCGGCAGCATCGCCTTTCGATTGGCTAAAGTGGCGGGTGGTGATGGTGATGGGACGCTGACGTTTCGCTCCATCCGCGAATGGGATATATGTGCGGGTGTTTTGATGGTGCAGGAAGCCGGCGGAAAAGTCGTGGACGGTAACGGCAACGAGCTTCGCTTCAACCGGCAGGAGGCGCGCCATCGCGGGGTTGTCGCTGCCAATGGCCATTTGGCCGACGGGCTGCAGAATTTGTGGATGAAGGCCATATCGGAAAGCACGGACGTGCGTTCCTCGTAAATGGATGAGCAGAGATTATGGCTCGTTGCGCATACTGCGGAGAGAGTGCCGGGCTGATGTCGCGCCTGTGCCGGGATTGCAAAAGTCTTATGGCGCGAGTCGATGAACTGCGCGGCCGTGTTGGCTATGGAGAATTTCTCGACGGCCTGGAGCGCACCGGAGTTGCCAAGGAAAAGATTTTGGCTTTTCTTAAAGCCGACCCGGACGGCAAAGGCAGTGTTCAAGATCAAATAACCGCTGAAATGACAACGGGATTGATGCAGATCATGGGCATTGCCGGACGCCAGACGCCGAAGGAAGTTAAAAAAATCCGAGATTCCGTCAGCAAAAATTCCAAATAACGCCACATTCGGCATGACCATCACGATTTACTTGTCGATTTTTTTTCTTGTTCTCTATGCCGCCGGACTGGTCATTCACCGATCTATTTTTCATCGAGACAAGCGACGCATGCAGGACGAGAGCCGCGAGGGTGGACGATTGATTGCCAAGGTGGAGGAGTTGCCGCCCGGTCGCGTTAAAAAGTTTTGGCTCATTTGTCGGACTTGTCGCGTCGATGCGTTTCTGGTCAACGATCAAGGGAGTTTTTATGCCTACATCAATCGATGTCGTCATATGCCGACTCCATTAGACTTTATGCGCGACCAGTTCCTTAGCGAGGACCGACGGCATCTCATGTGTTATACCCACGGGGCCCTGTATGAGACGGCGACCGGACTTTGCATCGCGGGACCGTGCAAGGGAGAATCGCTTTACCCGCTGCCGGTTCGTGTGGATCGCGGCGATGTCTTGGTGGGGTGCCCGGAAGGGGACCTGTCCTATTCAAAGGAATGACGTCGGCGATGACCTCGGCTCATGCTAAATACCGGTCCAAGGGAAAGTTTGTCGGTCGGGTGGGAGAACTCGCCCATGGCCAGAGCAAGAAATTCACATTGCGCCGTGGCGGACGCGACTTCGAAGCCATGTTGATCAATTGCCAGGGAAATTTCTTTGCGTATATGAACCGTTGTCCTCATGTCGGCCTCACATTGGATTGGGTCGATAACCAGTTTTTTACGGTCGAGAGCCGTTATCTTATGTGTGCCAACCACGGCGCCGTGTTCGAACCGTCCACGGGCGAATGCGTCTGGGGTCCGTGTGTCGGCGCGTCGCTTCAGAATCTGGCGTTGAACATTGAGGGGGGAAAAATATTTGCTCGCTATCCTGTCAATGAAGAGTTCTGATCGGTCGCCACTGTCCGGCAATAACACGGGAGGAACCGATGAGCGATTGTCTTTTCTGCGGCATTATCGAAGGCCGGATCAAGGGTGACGTTGTCTACCGCGATGATTCCGTGGTCGCTTTTAGAGACATATTGCCGAGAGCTCCGGTCCATATTTTGATCGTGCCGCGCAAACATATAGCTACGGTGATGGATCTCGATCCGAGCGATTTGGGCTTGATCGGAGATATTTTCCGCGTTGCCGCCAAATTGGCGCGGGACGAGGGAATCGCTGGGACCGGTTTTCGGGTCGTCGTGAACTGCGGCGAAAATGCGGGGCAAAGCGTTTTTCACCTTCATTATCATTTGCTCGGCGGGCGCGTTTTGGGCTGGCCACCGGGATAAAGAATGACGCACAATAGACGATGTGACTAACGGAGGAGGGATTTTATGGCAACCGTTGAATGGCGTAATGCCACAAGTGAAATGGCGGTCCAGCAGTTCGATATCGCCGCGGCCAAACTGAACCTCGATGCGAATGTCGCCGGACGCTTGCGGCGCCCTGATCGGGCCATGATCATCAGCGTACCGACGAAAATGGATGATGGCCGGGTCCATGTGTTTACCGGCTACCGGGTTCAGCACAACGACGTGTTGGGCCCATTTAAAGGAGGAGTTCGCTATCACCCCGCGGTGAATCTCGGCGAAGTCTCAGCGCTGGCGATGTGGATGACCTGGAAATGCTCGTTGGTGGGCTTGCCCCTGGGAGGCGCCAAGGGAGGTGTCGCCTGTGATCCCATGG
Source organism: Binatia bacterium (assembly GCA_041484845.1). Taxonomy (GTDB): domain Bacteria; phylum Desulfobacterota; class Binatia; order UBA9968; family UBA9968; genus JBGPIK01. The sequence continues at coordinate 14,977 of JBGPIK010000025.1, forward strand.
ACCTTTCGCGCAATGAGCTTCAGTCGATGACGCGCCGTTACACGGCCGAGATACTGAATTTTATCGGACCGGATGTCGATATCCCCGCGCCCGACATGGGGACCAACGAACAGGTCATGGCGTGGATGATGGATACCTACTCTCAGCACAAAGGCCACGCAGTGCCCGAGATTGTCACCGGTAAGCCGGTGGCGATCGGCGGCACGTTGGGGAGACGCGACGCGACGGGCCGGGGAGTTGTTTACACTATCATTGAAGCGGCCAAGCACTTGGGTTTGGACCTGACCCAGTGCAACGCGGCGGTTCAGGGTTTCGGAAACGTCGGTTCCGTGGTGGCAAAAGAGCTTACCAACATCGGCATTAAGGTCATTGGAGTCTCAGACAGGACCGGCGGTTTCTATGACGCCAATGGCTTGCCGATCGAGCGGCTGCTCGAGGTTGCGGAAAAAACTCGTAGCTTGGAAGAGTGTCCTTACGGCGAAAAAATTAGCAACGCAGAAATATTAGAGCTTAAATGCGACATTCTTGTACCCGCGGCATTGGAAATGCAAATCACCAAGGAAAATGCCGGCCGCTTACAATGTCGGATTCTAGCAGAGGGAGCCAACGGCCCTACGACCGTCGAGGCGGACGCTATTCTCAAAGAGAAAAATATTTTTGTGATTCCGGATGTCCTGGCGAATGCCGGGGGCGTGGTGGTTTCCTATTTCGAGTGGGTGCAGGATCTGCAGAATTTCTTCTGGAACGAAGAAGAGGTTAATAAAAAATTAAGAGACATTCTGGTTAAAGCCTTTCACGAAGTACTGGACATGAGCCAAAAGGAAAAGGTCGATATGCGGCTCGCCGCCTTAATGATCGGTATCGAGCGAGTGGCCCGGGCGATGCTCTGGCGCGGCCTGTATGCGTAAGCGGCGACGCTCGCTTTAACGCTCCCAGCGGCGCGTTGAAGCGGCGCCAATAAACTGCTAACAAAAAGGGGCATCATGGCGCAGGAAGGAAAGTAGAAAATGATTCAAGCAACACAACTTAGACCGGGCATGATTATCATCCACGAGGGTGGTCTTTATCGCGTCACAGCCGTGCACCATCTGACTCCCGGTAACAAACGGGGATTCATGCAGACCAAGATGAAGAGTTTACGCACCGGCGTCGGAACGGAATACAAGTTTCGCTCAGAAGATCGTGTAGACCAGGCAACTTTGGAAAATCGCAAGATGCAGTATCTGTATGCCGAAGGTGATCTCCATACCTTTATGGACACAGAAAATTACGAGCAGATTACCCTGACCGCCGACGACATCGGCGACAGCCTATCTTTTCTCTTACCAAACGCAATTGTCGAGGTCGAATTATATGACGGCAAGCCGGTCGGCGTGAGCCCGCCTTCGACGGTTGAACTACAGGTGGTCGATACGGAGCCCGCAATGAAAGGGGCTACCGCTAGCGCGTCATATAAACCCGCCAAACTCGAGACCGGAGTGACGATCCAGGTCCCCCCTTTTATTCAGGTTGGGGATAAAGTCCGCGTCGATCCTTTGGACGGATCGTATTTGGAAAGGGTCAAGGAGCCCTAATTTTTTCTAAAACGGTTTTGACCTGCGCCTCGAGCTCGGCCAAGCTGCCGTTGTTCTCAATCGTATAATCTGCGAGCTTCCGCTTTTCTTCTAAACTCATCTGCGCGTCGATGTGTTTTTGAGCTTCCGCTGCCGTTAAATAGTCCCTTTCCTGTAGCCTGGATTTCTGCCTTTCGATATCGCACGCGACCAATATGACCGGTCGAATCCAATGGTGGATTTGTGTTTCAAAAAGAAGCGGCACTTCGTAGACAACGACCGCGCTGCCCGCCACTTCAAACGCGCGAATCTTTTTCTCGGCTAGGGCGCGTACTCGCGGATGAATAATGGCTTCGAGCTTTTTGCGCGCTTGTGGGTCGTTGAAGACGACATCCCGCAATTTGCGGCGATCAATGGCCTGGTCCTCTTGCAAGACAGCGGAACCAAACTCATTAACAATTTCTTGCCACGCCTCGCGTCCGGGCCTTACGACCTCGCGTGCCAATTCATCGGCATTAATGATTTCCGCACCCAGGCACTGTAAAATAGCGGCGACTGCGCTTTTGCCTGATGCGATGCCACCGGTTAAGCCGACCAATTTCACGCCTCAACTAATGGCAAACTTGGACGGGTGTTTCAAGGCAAACCGCGTGCTACCGAGATTGCATCAGCGTAGTTGGTGCGGCCATAAAAAACTATAATATAATGTGAATGGAGTTTGAGAATTGAGTGATGTCACGCGTTGTCATCTATACAACCAGCTATTGCCCGTATTGTTCTGCCGCCAAAGCTTTGCTGAACTCGAAGAATATCGAATTTGTCGAAGTTGATGTCACTGACGATCCAGCGCGTCGGGCGGAAATGGAGCGGTTAGCTTCACGAAGAACGGTGCCGCAGATTTTTATCGACGATAAACCCATCGGCGGCTATGACGATGTTCGCCGGCTCGATTCGCGCGGCGAATTGGACCGTTTGCTGGGATCTCCGGGCTAGATCCCGCATGGGCATGGCCAATTGCGGACTGAGCCGGCGCAACGGCTCGTGCAGGCTGCGGGGCGGGATCCAATTTGACAACTTGCTAATAGACGGCGGGTAGAACGGACGCGCTTAGCCAACGTTAGAAATATTTCTGTTTCATGGGAAGCTTATTACGCGCTTCGCGAATTAATGTAAGGCGCGACTTCCTAAGTCCTGGCGAGAGTCATTTAGCGCGTGAATAATTTCCTGGAGCTGGCGGAATCTTTCTTCGTCACCGGAAGCAATGATCTCTCGGAGTATCTGGGTCATCTCCTTGATCAGTTCCATGGAATTGCGGATCAGTGTCGGATTCCTCACAATAACTTAGTAAAGCAAAACGCGCACCATACGAAAACATCATTAAAACATAGGGATTGGCGCAACCCCCGGGCAGGATAATTTTGACGGATTTGTCGTCAAATTGACAAGTGACTTGACGACCCTCGCGCGTCATATTCAGTATCAAAATTGCGCCTATCGAGTTTTTACCCAACAGGGGAGGATTAGGGATTCTAAGCATAACTAAAGCAGAATTTGGAGGCAGCGAGCAGATTCGAACCGCTGCATCGAGGCGCCTAGGCTAAGAACAAGGTTGCTCAGGGTATACTGTTTTATTTTTTATGGAACTTTCGATCGATAGCATAATAACCCTCAACGACGGTCACTCAATCCCGCAACTCGGGTTCGGCGTGTGGCAGATTCGCCCCGGTCGAACGTGCGCAGGAGCCGTGCTTGCCGCGCTTGAAGCGGGATACCGGCACATCGATACTGCGGCTGCGTACGACAATGAGGAGAGTGTCGGCGCCGCCATCAGGGCGAGCCGCATTCGCCGAGAAAGCATCTTCGTCACGACAAAATTACTTAATGATGAGCATGCAGACCCCGAGCGCGCGCTGAATGCGAGCCTGCGCAGGCTCAACTTGGACTATGTCGATCTGTACCTGATCCATTTTCCCGTGCCGGAGCGTTGCCGAAGTTGGAGAACCCTAGAAGCATTACAGGCACAGGGCAAGGCGCGTTCGATTGGCGTCAGCAACTTTACCATCAGGCATTTGACGGAGTTGCTCGCCGGTACGGATACGATCCCCGCAGTCAATCAGGTGGAGTTTCACCCCTATTTATATCAGCGAGATCTATTGGATTTCTGCGTCAGCAAGGGCATTGTCATCGAGGCCTATAGTCCATTAACTCACGGAAAACGACTGGACGATCCGCGACTTGTCGCCGTCGCCGGGAAATACGCGAAAGTCAAACCTCGGCTGGCGACCCGGTGGATGAAACTGCCTCTTACGGATAACTTTTTTTATTGTGCTGCAACCAGATCGCCGGCACAAATTTTGATCCGCTGGGCGCTCCAGCACGATGTCGTCGTTATCCCCAAAACGGCCAAGCACTCGCGCATTTTCGAAAATGCGGATGTGTTTGACTTTGAAATTACCGAAGAGGATATGCAGTGCCTGGATGGGTTTAATGAAAACCTCCGAACGTGCTGGGACCCGACCGATGCGCCGTGAGCCGTATGGTCATTACCACTTGGGAGAGTGAACAAGGCGACGGTCTGCGGGCGGTTGAAAAGAGAGACCTTCAAGTTTGAACTAAGACGCCAACGGGACGGTCTCATTGAGCGTACTGGATAGCGCTTCAAAACCAACCCTGTCAGGCCACCGCAACGCCAGTTAAAGAATTGTGCCCGTGCCTCATAAGGAGTTAGCTGTCGGCCTCAGCCCGCAACGCCTTCAACACCCACTCCACTACGGTTGGTTTGCCGAACACAACGTCGTAACGGGCATCTGCAGTGTCCCGTCGCGCGTTGACGTTGACACGGACATACTTGCCACCCACTTCTTGGATGAGGACCTCTGTTGCTGCGACATCCCAGATGCGGAGATTGTAGTCGACCATGGCGCCGACACATCCCTCGATCGCCAGCGCATGGCCAAAGCAGTCGCAATACGTCCGGACGCTTGCATGGGACCTCATCAAGCTGTCAAACGCTGCGGCCTTTCCGCGCTTCACAAACTGTTCGCGCTCCCCAACAGCGATAACTTCGAAATCGATAGCGTCCTCGGACGCCACGTCTTTCAATTGAATCTGCTGTCCGTTGCAGCGGGCCCCAAGGCCGGAAGCCGCAATGTAGGTCCTATCCAACGCAGGTAGATCGATAACCCCGACTATCGAATGGTCTCTGTGCCGGAGTGCGAGCAGTGTACCGAATAGCGGTATCCGGTGCCTGAAACTACGCGTGCCGTCCACCGGATCTATGATCCACCGGTAGTCAGATTCAGCAAAAGTCTCCGGCCGTTCTTCACCTAGGATGCCATGATCGGGAAAGGCGGCGCGGAGTCTCGACCGGATCAGGTCCTCGACGGCCAAGTCAATATCAGTCACAAAGGTACCGTCCGGCTTGAGGTGGTATGAAAACCCTTGAGCGACGCCGGTTTTAATAATGGAGCGCGTGTCACGAACAATATCTTCCGCCGTGTGTTTGAATTTTTGAAGCTCGTGATCTGATTGTTGATTCATAACCCAGGGGTTCTTCCGTACGTCTAACGTATAGCGGTTTATCCCTCATGCCCTTGAGCGCTAGAGTTACGACAGCATCCCGTCAGAGGGATTGGGGACGAAACGGGTTGGACTAAAGCGTTGAGCGAAATCTACTGCTTGCGATGAGGATTGTAAAGGCTTAGTGCCACTGGTCAGTACAAGGTCCACTGTGACTACAATAGATTGGCGGCGCTTAATGAACCTTTGTGGCGTCGCCGAAAACGAGGGGTCAACTGCCCTAGATCGTGGCACCAAGCGGGAGGTGGGCTCAAATTAGAGGTTGATTAAGGCGGAAATTGCTGGTTAAGTCGTCATCGGAGACGAATAGCGTGCTTTAGACATAGTTTTCGTGCGGTCGAAGCGTAAAAATTTTTTTTGAGTGCGTTACGAAGGAAGTTAAGGTCCGGGCAAAGACACCGCTGGATTAAGGTGCGGTTTAACAAAAATAAAGCGATCAAGTGACCTGGCGAGCGAACGGCAATTATTACAGCTTTAAGGAAGAGGCGATCAAGTCCCATGCTCCTTCCGTTTCTGGTGTATACGGACTTTACAATTTCAGACACCAGATTCTGATTGGGAATTCACCGGACATTCATGGCGCGCTGCTACGCCACCTGAGAGAAACCCATTTTCGCTTTCGTCGGTTTGAGCCAACAGGATTTACATTCGAGGTGTGTCCGCCAGAATCGAGAGAACTCAGAACTCAAGAACTTATCCGGGAATACGATCCTATTCTACGGGCGAACAGACCTGTCGGTTTGGCAGCGCTGTGGCGCTCGTGGACGACGCCGAGCGCGCTGGCTTTTCATCCTCAAGTCGCTTTAGCAAAAATACCGGTTATTGATGAGCGTAAGGAAAATGCAACGAACATCGGGAAGAAAAAACAGTTTAAGCGTTTTCACTTTAGTCGCGAGCAGTTGGCAATGGTATCGGCTGGATTCGGCGTCATTATCTTGGCCATGGGTTTATTTATGCTATCCCCGCACCTTAAAAGTGTGCGCAGCATCGTATGGCAAATATCGTCTATGGAGAAGCATTGGGCCCTCTATCCCAAGGGGAACACTCAAGTAGCGTCGCTCACACCACCACCTGAAACTGCAATCTCTCCTGAACGGGCACGCCAAAAGGCTGAAGCTTTTGACTCAAACACCGAGCCCAAAACCCCGCCGCAGGCAGAGATGGCAATCGCGCGGCCCAAGCCAGAAACTTCCGCTGCTTCAGAATCAACGCCTTACAATGATTCCATCAGTTCCGACAGCAAAAAGACTTCGCTCGCGGCGAATTGGGAAGCGTCACAGAAACCGCAAATCGAGAAGAAAGCGGAACCAAAAAACCTGTGGGCCGTGCAAGCCATGGCGACAACCGATGAACGCATCGCAAGTGTTTGGATGGAAAAGCTCAAAGCCAAAGGTTACGACGCGTTTGTGGTTAAGGCCGAGATCAAAGGGCAAACTTGGTATCGCGTTCGCGCCGGAAACTTTAGCGCTCGTCAAGAGGCCGAAGCTTTGCGGACGACTCTGCAAGCGAAAGAGGGTTTTCCTGATGCCTTCGTTGCGGCGAGCGCGAAATCAGGCATCCTTGTCGCTCTAAACCCGTAGCAATTTACTCAGCCAGCGATATCGCCGACTAAGTAAGATGGGTTGAGAAACTATCCCCATCTCATCATAAGTTAAAGCCGTAGCGTGTGAACCAACTACGTTTAGTGATGAGCAGTCGACGCTTCAATTGGTTTTGATTCAGAACTTGGAACGAAACCGCAACATTTTTTATTGAGAAGAAGTCGAGGACCCGGAATCTTGAATTATAACTAGCAGAATTTGGAGGCGGCGAGCGGATTCGAACCGCTGCATCGAGGTTTTGCAGACCTCTCCCTTAACCACTTGGGTACGCCGCCATTAGTGGATAGCTAACATGAATTTTCTAGTTCTTGCAACCACAAGCGAACGTTGACATTCCAGAGGGAAACAAGTAATTAAAATTTAGACCTATCCGGGAGCTTTCTCTTAAATGGCCACTACGATCACGAATGATTGCATTAATTGCGGGGCATGTGAGCCTGAATGTCCAAATAACGCGATCAAGCAGGGCGATCCGATTTATGTCATCGACCCGCAGTTGTGCACGGAATGTGTGGGCTTTCATGATTATGAAGCGTGTGCGGCGGTTTGCCCTGTTGACTGTTGCGTCACAGACCCGCAAAATGTCGAGTCTGACAGCGTTTTGATCCAGCGAGCCCGCCAGTTACACAAAGAGACAGACTTCGGGGAAAATTACCAGTCGCGTTTTCGCAAAGCTAGCACCGAGCAAAAGGCTTCTGCTCCCGTCGCCGGCGCTGACGTTCAGCCGGTCGTCGATGCTTCTGTCTCGGAATCCCAGCCGGCTTCACCTGCCGCCGAACCTGCGAGCGCTCAGCCAGATGTTGTTAGCCTTGCCGCTGAAGTCAATACGGAACCGGCGCCGAAACCGGCTGTTTCTCCCGCTGCGGAATCTAAACCTGCTCCGCCATCAAGTTCTGTCGTTTCTCCGGCTGCCGAACCGAATGCAAAATCAACAGCGAACCCGATCGTCGCATCTCCTGCCACGGAGGCTAAACCGGCTGCGACGCCAAGTTCCGCCGCGGTTTCTACTGCGACGGGAGCCCAGCCGATTGCCACGGCGGCCGCCAAAGCTTCGCCTGCGCAGGCGGCCTCGAAGCCAGGTACACCCGCTAGCAAGGGAACGAAACCCGCAAAGACATTTGCTAAAGAATTGCCTGTTGGTTTCGAAGAAGCGTCAAAGCGATATACGAGTAGCGGGTCCCTCAATAGAGGCATCGGCAAGTCGCTTGTGATTTTAGCACAGCCCTTGCTCGGCGCGTTGCCGCATGAAACCAAGAAAAGGCTTGAAGCGGCCGTGCAGAGTCCCTTATTCACTGCCGCCGGCAGTACCGGCCTAAATATCGTACAAAATACTGTGCTATACCCGCTCATCTGTATGGCGGTGGCCGCGTTGCTACGCGGTCCGTCTATTTTTTTTAGCCAGGAGATCAATGGCTACGTTTTGGTTGGATTTATGCTCGCCGCAGTTGAGGCAGTTTATCGTCTTAAAGATGGCATCTTCTCGCCGAAACCAGCGGATGAGATGATCTTCCGCGCATCGGTCTATGGAGCACCCCTAGGGGTGGTCTTGCAACCGCTATTGGAAAAGCAAACCGGGTTGATTCGAGACTTTCCCATACCTGTTGATGGGTTTTATTCGCCAGGCTTCGTTGAGAAACTAGAGCGGGAACGACGGTACGGAAACGTTTATACCATGGAAGATCGCGGCGGCGCATTCTTGCTAAGAATGGAGTTTCCCCGGTGCGTGCCGGACATCGGTCTTGGGGGCATGCCACCGTTGCCGAGCGAAATGCCGGACTACGATTATGATCTTGCGCTGCAAAACGGACAGTTTATCGTTAAGGGTAGATGCGTCGATGAACAAGTGCGCAAGATTTCTTCGAGTATTGGGGCTTTTCCACCGGAATTTACAACCGTTATTCCCCTGCGGGAAAAAGTCACAGGCTTTGCGCATCGCTTCGAGAATAAGCTGCTGGAAGTTTTTCTGATGAAGGATAGCGGCAGTCGGTGGAGCGAAAGCCATCATTAAAGGAAGAAAACGAGAAGAAGTGACCGGAACAAGGCCGCAGGAAAGCCATAGTTCCTGTGGCTTTTTTCCCCCTGGAGGAGCACTTTCATTCAGATCGATGACGCCGGCGGATCTGGATGAGGTCATAGTCATTGAGCGCAGCGCTTTTCGCTATCCGTGGAGCTCACGATTTTTTCTCCAAGAGCTACAAGTCCAGTGCGCCCGTTCAATTCTAGTCGAGATCGATGGCAAAATTCTGGGTTATGTACTTTTTTGGCTTCTGCCCGGTGAGATAGACATACACAACATTGCCGTCAATACCGGTTATCGTCGGCACGGAATCGCCCGGTCGTTGCTGCGGCAAGTCATTGTCGAAGCCCGGGCCCGATCTCTAACTCGCGTAACACTTGAAGTTAGGCGGTCAAACATCGCTGCTCAAAAGCTATATGAATCGCTAGGATTCGGCACCATTGGGCTCCGAAGAGGATATTATTCCGACGACGGTGAAGACGCTTTAGCGATGGCGCTAGAGTTAATCTAGCTAATCCATCTATGGGCGGTATGAGACTCTCCGGCCAATCGCATATTAGGTCGATATTCAATGATTAAACTGTTGAATCATCTGTAATTTCCGCAGGCCGGGTCTCTTGACGGGCTTGCGATCAGTATTGTATAAAATACGTTGAGCTTAGAATAGCGTGGCGGTCGGAAGTAGGACCGCTAATTTTTTTTATGGCCATTGATTAGGTAGGAAAGAAAGCGGCATGGCATTCATGGTTGGCGAGTTTTCACAACCTTGCTTCAAAGCGAGCCGGCCCTCAACTTTCAACTTACCTCTCTCCTTCCCCGCTTACGCTGGCCGTTCGGCCCTTCGTCTCTGGCCAAAATTCCAATACGAGCTTCAAAGCGATCGTTCACGAGGAGGTCAATATGTTTAAGGTCGGCGAGAAAGTAGTTTATCCCGCTCATGGAGTGGGGGAAATCGAGGCCATCCGGACACATGTTATTTCGGGGACGGAAAAGAAATTTTACATGCTGCGAATTCTAGAAACCGATATGAAAATTATGATTCCCATCGATAACATCGATTCCGTTGGTCTGCGTAAAGTGATTGACCGTGCGATGGTTACGAAAGTCTACAAAGTTTTGCGGCAAAAAAAGGTGGAGAGCGATCAACAGACGTGGAACCGGCGTTATCGAGAGTATACGGAGAAGATCAAAACAGGCTCGATTTTGGAAATTGCAAAGGTATTGCGTGACCTCTTTGTGTTAAAAGGCGGCAAGGAGCTGTCCTTTGGCGAAAGAAAGATGTTGGATACCGCTCGCAATTTGTTGGTCAAAGAGCTTTCGATCGCGCGCGCTCACTCGGAGGAAAAAATCATGGAGGAGCTGCGCCACATTTTCACGCACTGATGTTTTGATTGTGCCGCGAGCATAAAAGAGCCGAGAGCAATCTCTCGGCTCTTTTATTTTTAGCGTTCACTATGGAAGCCGTCGCCATTATTGTTGCAGCGGGGGAAGGGAGAAGGTTTGGGAGCACAGAGCCCAAAGCGTATCTTCCCTTGTGCGGCCGGCCCATGTTGCTCCGGACGCTGGATAAATTTTGCTCGGCGCGGCATATCATCCAAATGATCGTCGTGGCGGCTGCCGCCGAGCTCTCGCGCTGCGAGGCGATGCTGCGAGCCGACCCGGTGCTGCAGCGCTGCTCTTGGATGATCCAAAGCGGCGGTGCCACTCGGCAAGAATCGGTAAAACGAGGATTGGATAAGGTGAATGCGGATGTTGATGTTATTGCGATCCATGATGGCGTGCGTCCCTTTGTCTCTTCGGCGCTGATTGATCGGTGCGTCGAGGCGGCTTGCGATCGAGGCGCGGTCGCTGTTGGTTTGCCGGCGCGTGACACGATTAAATTTGTCTCAGAGGAGCGATGGGTTCAATCCACGCCTGAGCGCAGCGCGTTATGGGAAATTCAAACGCCACAGGCATTTCGAAAGGAATTGATCTTAGAAGCGCATGATCGGGCGGTGGCGCAGGGGATCGCAGCCACCGATGACGCGATGTTAGTCGAACGCATGGGCGCCGCCGTTTATGTGGTGGAAGGAGAAAGAACGAATTTTAAAATTACAGTCCCGGAGGATCTCGTCTTTGCTGAAGCCCTTATCCGGCAAGGTTGGGTCTCTTAGCCGGTTTTGTTGCGCAGCGCCTCGTTCATGCTTCCCGTGCGGTAGCCTTGCAAGTCAAGGCTGACATAATTGAACCCCATCTCCTTAAACTTCTGCACCACCGCATCTCGAGTTGTTTTTTCGATCAATCGGTCAAATTCTTCTTGCGCTACTTCTATGCGGGCCAGATTTCCATGATAGCGCACGCGAAATTCCCGGAAGCGAAGCTCTTTCATAAACCGCTCGCAAGCGGCGACCTTGGCTAACCGTTCGAGATTGATCTCGGTGCCATAAGGGAAGCGTGATGACAGACAGGGACTTGACGGCTTGTTCCAAGTGGGAAGGTTGAGCTCCCGGCTGTAGCGACGAATATCGTTCTTAGTCATCTCAACTTCCACTAGCGGATGGCGAACCCGCCATTCTTTTGCCGCCTGAAGGCCCGGGCGGTGATCCTTCAAATCGTCCAAGTTCGTGCCGTCGACAATCGTCGCAATACCGAGCAGGTCCGCTTGCACTCGACAGATCCTATAAAGCTCGTCTTTGCAGAAAAAACATCGATTGGCAGGATTCTGAGTAAACGCGGGATTCGTGAGCTCATGGGAATCAATAACCATGTGGCGGCATCCCAAATCACGCGCAAAGTCCTTGGCCGCCTCGAGCTCACCGGGCGGAATCGTCGGAGACGTCGCGGTTAGAGCGATGGCGCGATCCCCCAATACGCCGTAAGCAATTTTTAGCAGAAATGTGGAATCAACTCCGGCGGAAAAGGCGACCAGAACCCCCTCGGTTTGGAGGAGCGTGGTTTTCAGACTATCGAATTTTGCATCCATCGTTTATCACCAAACAAATCGGTGCTCAGATAATGTTCACCTTTGTCCGCAAAAATCGTCACGACGACGTGGCCTTTGCCCAGCGCTTTGGCCACAGTGAGAGCCGCACAACAAGCCGCGCCTGAGGATATGCCGACAAGAAGCCCTTCTTCTGCTGCAAGGCGACGGCTGCAATGCGCCGCATCCTCGTCTTTTACGGTCATCACTTCATCCAATACCTGCCGATTGAGCACTCCCGGAACAAATCCCGCGCCGATCCCCTGGATCTTGTGATATCCCGGTTCGCCGCCCGAGATCACCGGCGATGAAGCGGGCTCAACGGCGCAAATGCGAACATCTTTCATCTTATCTTTCAGGACCTCACCCACGCCGGTGATCGTGCCGCCGGTCCCCACACCGGCCACAAAGGCATCGATTCTCTTGAATTGTTTCAGTAACTCCACGGCTGTCGTTCTACGGTGCATCTCCGGATTGGCGGGGTTGTTGAACTGCTGCGGCATAAAATAGTTGCTGTGTTCCTGCACCAATTCTTCCGCTTTGTGAATCGCCCCGCCCATTCCCTTGGTGTCGGGAGTCAAGATCAAATGAGCCCCGTAGGCCGTCAATAAGCTGCGCCGTTCATCGCTCATGGTGTCCGGCATAGTCAAAATGAGTCGATACCCTTTTACCGCAGCCACCAGAGCCAATCCCACGCCGGTGTTGCCGCTCGTCGGTTCGACGATGGTGGCGCCCGGCGTGAGTTTGCCTTCGCGCTCGGCCGTTTCGATCATGCCCAGGCAAATACGATCCTTTACGGAACCGCCGGGATTCAACGACTCCAGCTTGGCCCAGACTTCCGCATCATCCTTGCCGGGCAGAGTCCTTAATTTGATAACCGGAGTGCACCCGATCAGTTCGAGAACGGAACGGGCGCCATTCGCGTTTGCCACAGTATGCGGGCCCTTCTTTGAAATGAAATTCGAAATGCTTATCTATTAATGCTATATTTTTGATTTTAGCATGTCAATGAAATGAGCCGATCGTGATTCACGCAACCGACCAACGGGCACTCGTCCTTTTTCCTGGCGCCTTGGGCGACTTCGTATGTTTTCTGCCGGCGTTGCGGGCATTGGCCCAAGCGGCTTCAGTTGATCTCTTTGCTCGAAGCGAATTTGTCGATTTGGCGCCGGAGAGCGTACGCGTGCGCTCCCTTGAGCGTTACGAGATCAACAGGTTATTTGTTTGCGGCGCTGCCGCAGAAGACAAACTCCGAGTTTTTTTTTCTCGCTACGCTTCGGCCTACTCGTGGATGGGAAGCGGCCAGCAGCAGTTCGTTCGCCAGCTACAGCGTCTTTGCCAAGGGCGGGCGCATATTTTCCCGTTTCAGCCTGAGCTATCGGGCCGGCACCCGTCGGAATATTATCTCACTTGTATTCATTGCAGCGATCCGCCGGTTCCACAAATCTCGCTCAAGCCGCAGGCCATAGCGTGGAGCGCTGCTTACTGGGCGCGGCATTCGCTTGAAGGTTCTCAGGTGCTGATTGTTGCTCCTGGAAGCGGCGCCGAAGAAAAAAACTGGCCGCTCCCGTCCTTTTTCTCGGTCATTGGGTGGTGGCGCGATCAAATCGGCGGCGAAGCGGTTGTGGTGTTGGGACCGGTGGAAGAAGAACGAGACGGACTCGAATCGATTCTGCAGCCCGGCTGCAAGGTGGCGCGCGGCTTGAGTCTCGCTGAGTTGGCCGCAATCATTGCGCGAGGGGATCTTTATCTCGGCAATGACAGTGGCGTTACGCATATTGCCGCGGCACTGGGAATTGCCACCGTCGCGATCTTCGGCCCTTCGGATGTGCAAAAGTGGAGACCTCAAGGTAAGCGAGTGCGCATTCTTAAGCACGATATTGAATGCGCGCCCTGCTCGGTTGTGGCCATGAAGAGCTGTGGGCACAGAAGCTGTCTGCGCGCGCTTAAGCCCGCTGAAGTTATTGGGCAATTGAACACAATACGGGAGCAGAGCCACCTTGACAAGGGGGGGGGCAGGGATTAGAGTTTGAGTGAAGTTTGCCTTAAAAATTTACGAAACAATGGCTAAAAACAGATCTGCCTACACCGACTCAGGACTGGACGAATAATACAGCCGCCTCGCGGTTGCGTAATGTACGCCTGGAAATCCGCTGTTGAACTGCGGCGGGAACTATTTCCAGGCTTTTTTTCTCTAAATGAGGGAGTTTGACCATGGCCGGAGAAGAGGAGAAGCGAGAAGGGAAAGGTTTCACCGTTCAGGACCGGCGCCGGTTTTCACAGGATACCGGCGAAGCCCGTGAAAATGCTCCGGATTGTCCTGCCACCGACGATCAGCAAAAAGTCGCGGCTGAAAGTCCGTCGAAAAGCGAGGACCGCGCCGGCCATGAAGCGCTGCCGGAAATAAATTTCTCTACTTTCGTCATCAGTCTCAGCACGCAAGCACTGATGCATCTCGGCGAAATTCCGAATCCCTTAAGCGGCCAGGAAGAACGGGATGTTCCGGTGGCCAAACAAATGATTGATATCCTGGGAATGTTGCAAGATAAGACGCGGGGAAATTTGAACGGCGGTGAGGCAAAGTTAATTGAGGACATTCTTTTCGACTTGCGTATGAAGTACGTCGAGGCGGTAAAAAGGAAGTAGGAGCATTCAATGAGTTTGAAGAACCCCTGGAGTGGAAACTTCAGTTTAAAAGGCGTTGTCTTAGTCGCGCTGGTTTCGCTGGTGGTTGGGCTGGGCATCAGCGGCAGTCTGGATTGGCTGGCGCCCAGCCGGGCGGTCAATCTGATGGGAGAGAGCAGCAATTCCGATGCGCGCCCCGGAGTTCAGCTACCCGATTTTGTCGCCTTGGCGAAGAAGATGAAACCCCTCGTGGTCAATATATCGACAACTCAAGTTAGCGAAGCGCACGGAACACAGGAGTTCGGTAACCCGTTCGGTGAAGAGGATCCATTCAACGATTTTTGGCGCCGATTTTTTGGCGGCCCGATTCCGCGCGGACCCCAGCGCCAACGCAGTTTAGGTTCGGGGTTTATCATCGATGGCGACGGTTCCATTTTGACCAACAACCACGTGGTCGAGAACGCGCAAAAGATTGTCGTTAAGCTAGCCGATGACCAAGAATATGAAGCCAAAGTCATAGGTCGCGATGCTAAAACGGACATCGCGGTGATTAAAATCAACGCCAAAACAACTCTCGCAGCCGCACCTTTGGGCGACTCAGAACGTCTGGAGGTAGGGGAATGGGTTGTAGCGATCGGCAACCCGTTTGGTCTGGACAGTACAGTGACGTCTGGAATCGTAAGCGCCAAAGGGCGGCACATAGGCCAGGGACCTTACGATAATTTCATCCAGACCGATGCTTCGATCAATCCTGGCAATTCCGGCGGTCCCTTGATTAATTTGAGAGGCGAAGTCATCGGCATCAACACGGCCATTTTTAGTCGCAGCGGTACCAATATCGGAATCGGCTTCGCCATTCCGATTAATCTCGTGAAAGAATTACTGCCGCAGCTCCGCGGTAAAGGCAAGGTGACGCGAGGATATCTCGGGGTGCTCATTCAGAAAGTGACTCCGGACATCGCCGAGAGCCTCGGCATGGAGAAGGGTTACGGGGCACTGGTCGCTAATATCTCGAAAGATGGACCGGCTGAAAAGGCCGGAGTTAAGGTCGGCGATGTAATCGTCGAATTCGACGGTAAAGAGATCAAAGACTCGGGTGATTTGCCGATCATCGTCGCCCGTACCCCCGTCGATAAGAAGGCTCGTATGAAAGTCTTACGGGACAAGAAAGAAGTGATGCTCACCGTAAGCGTTGGCGAACTCAAGGAGGAGGAAGTTGCGGCAGCGGTACCTGAAAAAGGCGAACTCGGCATGACCGTGCAGCGCCTGACTCCACAAATTGCCGAAAGCTTGGGACTGGAAAAGGCCGACGGCGTTGTTGTGACTGCAGTGGAGCCGGGTAGCGCGGCGGATGAAGCCGGTATTCGCCGCGGCGATGTCATTGTGGAAGTTGACCGAAAGCCGATTCGCAGCCTTGATGAATACAAAAAATCGATCGCCGGGATACGCAAAGGCAAAGGAGTTCTCTTTCTGGTGAGGCGTGGAGAGAGCACGTTGTTTCTCGCGCTCAAACCGCAGCGTTGATCATTCTTCCCATACTTTTGTTGTCCGTTCAGAGGGCCGGCGTTAAACCACCCGGCCCTCTTTTTGTTGCTTTTGCGCAGGATCTGCGCAAAGATAAATTGCATTTGGAGCCCTGGGTTTGAACAAGTCCAAACTTCGAATCTTTAGCATATCACTCGTTACTCTGCTTCTCGTCACCTCGAGCGGTCTCGTTTTCGGGAGCTGGTATCTCAAACGCTTGGAAGAAACCGTCACGAGCAAGTTTGAGGGCCAGAAATGGCCGCTGCCATCTAAAATCTATTCCGACAGTTACTTGCTCTATGTCGGCATCAATCTTCGACTTGACGAGTTCAAAGACAAGCTGAGGCGGCTGGGTTACCGCGAGATCCAAACAGCGCCCAGATCGCAGGGAGAATATCGCTACCAACAAGCACCGGGCGTCCTGCAAATTTACCTTCACGATTTCGTTTATCCGACCGAAACATTGAAAGGATACCCGGCGCGGTTGTCGCTGCAAGGGAGCGTCATTAATAATATCGAAAATGACGCCACCGGGCAGGAAATGTTTTCTCTTGAGCTCGAGCCGGAGCTCATTACGGGTGTGTACGATCGCACCTGGCAAGAGCGCAGAGTGGTGAAACTGTCCGAAGTCCCGCCTTTGGTGGTTAAGTCCATTTTGGCGATCGAAGATGAGCGTTTCTATCACCACCACGGCATCGAC
>JBGPIK010000026.1:0-31128 GCA_041484845.1 Binatia bacterium
ACTTTATTGCCTGCTTCGATAGCTTGCCGGGCGGTGTGCGCCCCGATCAGACCCGCTCCAGTGATGAGAATATTCATCGAAGTTCCTCCTGAATTTACGTGCACCCTACATTAGGTTGGCGCCACAACATTTGTCAAATACGAAAAAATGGCTTGCCTTAGGCAGCCCTTTACAGTTAAGTTCGGCGCATTAATGCGGATCAAAGTGACGCACCTACTACCCCAAAAAATCGAATGGTAAGGAGAGATCATCCATGAAAACGATCCGAATGAGCATGTTTGCATTGTTCGCCCTACTCACCTTGGCTTTGACGACGCAGATCTCGATCGCGACCGCGCAAATGACCAAGATCAAGATCGGCAGAACCACGGGCGCGAGCGGCTTTCACTTGCCATCTTACGTGGCAATGGACAAAGGATTTCTCAAAGGCGAGGGGCTCGACGCCGTCTTCATAGCGGCCACCGGAGGGGTGCTGGTTCGAGCATCGATAGCCAAGGAGCTAGAATTCAATCCGATCTCGGCCGGCGGCTCCGAGGCGATGCTTAAAGGAGCGCCGTTGGTCTTTGTCGTGGGAGAGTCCCTGATTTCGCAGTGGACTATCACCACCACACCGGACATAAAAAGGGTGGAGGATCTGAGGGGTAAGACTCTGGGACTTGGGCGGCCGGGTTCGGCGGATTACAGCGAGGGCGTAGTCGTGCTCGCGAAGCACTTCAAGATGGAGCCCGGCAAAGACTACAAGGTAATTAACTTTGCCGGGGAGCCGGACCGGATCGCGGCCTTGATCAACAAGTCCATTCAGGGTGCGGTGATCTCCTTCCCTCATGCCGCCAGAGCTGAGAAAGAAGGGATGAAGATTCTCATGAGAACGGGTGATTACCTTCCCAGGTTAGGAGGCACGGTTCTCACGCATCGGGACTTTGTCAAAGAAAAGCCCGAGGTAATAAAAAAATTCATCAGGGCCATGACCAAGGCGATCGATTATATCAAGACCAACAAAAAGGGGACGGTCGAGGTTATCCAAAAACAATTTGAAATAAGCGATGGGGTCGTCGCCGAGGGAATCTATAAACAGGTATCGGATAAATTTTCCCCGGAGATCCCGCCCAATTTGCTCCGCGACCTGTTTGAGTCCAGAGCCACGCCGGAACTGGGCTGGCCAGCGGGAAAACCGCTCCCGGATTTAGAGCAATTTGTAGCCCGTGACCCGCTGAATGAAGTGCTAAAAGAGCTGGGGAGGAAGCCGGGAGCCAAGTGATGGCCACTCGGATCGACGCATACCTGGCGAGATTCGTTATCCTTCACGGAGGCTGCGTCGTAATGTCCAAAACATCAGGTTGTCATCCCGAACGAACGTGAGGGATCTTAGATTTCTCACTGCGTTCGAAATGACACGAGGACGGTACGGACGGCGTCTTCCAGATCGCGACACAGCCTCACGAGGGAGAGAATATTGCACATCCTTAGGTTTTGCAGGACGAATTCGGTAGCGACGGATAATGACGGAATTTGAGATTCTCGGCGAGATTAAAGACATCGAGACAATCGCCACAGGTCGGGGCGTGTACATCAGGCGTTATTTGGAACGCGCTTATGGCAAAGGGCGTTGGCGGAAGAGGAAGGGTCGAGCAACTGTGAAAATCATAGATGGAACAATCTGCCAAGCCGAGATACACTGATTTGAGGCGTATGGTATAGGGCGTAAGGATTTCAAAATTAAGAGGGTAATCCGATGAGCGATTTTGTGATTTGCATCAACAACGATAGCAATCCAGCGAGCCTGATTTTGGGCAAAGTTTACCGCACGCTGTTGGATGCAGAGGCGGAGGCGCGCAACATGCTGCGCGTAATTGACGAGGATAAGTCGGAGCTAGACGGCTATCTCTACCCCGCTTCCATGTTCGCACCTATCGATCTGCCAGAAGTGGCAAGGCGAGCGTTGACGGCAACGGGTGCGTGACCGTGAAAACAATGCCGCCTAATAGGTCCACATCCTGCGCTTAGGCGGCACCTTTAGGCCCATAAGGATATCATCAAAGACAAACGCGATGTGATGAAGAGATGCAAGTACAGCCCCGAAATGCCGCCGGACTTAATCAAAGATCTTTTTGAATCCCGAACCACTTCGGAACTCGACTGGCCCCAGGGAAAGCCGCTGCCTGATCTGAACCAGTTCGTTGACCGTCGCATCGTCAATGAAGTGCTGAAGGAGATGGGGAGGACGCCGGGAGGAAGTGACGGTCGTTTGGATAGCTGCATCGCCCACGGGCGGGTAGCCTTATAACCAGCGGCTGACGCCATCGATGCGGTTCCCTCCGGTCACCGTATCCTACGGGCTTGGGATTGCTTCGCGCCGACTGTAGCCGGCAAAGGCTGACAATATTGTAGTGTTTGTTGGGTTATGTTTTTATGTGTTAAGCAGCGAAAAAGATTATAGGATTGCCCGTAATTATGAAATCTTCGATTGGGGTAGATTGACCGACTCACTTAGTAGTTAGAGTTACTTTGTGAAACTTTCATTTGTGTTGATTCTGTTTGTCCTCGTCCTAAGCGGCGCAAGCCAAAGCGCGCAAAAACCAGGAGGGCAAATCCTCAATGAATATAAGATAGCCGCCATAATAGAAAAAAACGCTCCCCAGAACCAACGCCAAGCCGGAGCGCCAACCGCATTTGAAAAGTCGCTCATTGAATCCCTTCGTACCATAGCCGATCAGCAAAAAGCTGAGTATGAACAGCGGCGCGCCGATCAAAAGCCTTGGTGGATAGATCCTGCCTTGCTTGGCGTTGGGTGTATTTATACCGTCTTTGCCGGATTCCAATGGTGGGCTATTCGTCGTCAAGCGGATATCACTGAACGCACCATTACCCATCTTGAAAGACCTTGGCTTATAGTGAGACCGGGCACCCCAGAAAATTGGCCCTTTCATATTGATTATGCGATTACAAAATTCCCAATTAACATCGCCGTTATGTCTTCCGTCAGCAATGTAGGTAGAAGTCCGGCGTTTCTTGTGCAACAGCACATCAATGTTGTTGTAGCGTCCATCCCTAGCGAAACTGACCAACCTCAATACACTGAGCCGAAACCCTTTGCCGAACTCATGATTGAGCCAAAAGGAGTCCATTCTCAAAGAGCCGGGAAAAATATTAGCGAAGCCGAATTTAAAAGCATTATCACTGGGCAACAGTGCATAATGTTTTTTGGCTTTGTTAAATATTTCGACGTGAATCGGAAAATCGAGCATTGCACACGATTTTGCTCCTATTGGCATAAGCGACCCAACGATACTGGAACTGATCGGTGGGCTTTCTCGCCCGTAGGCCCACGCAATTACATCGAGTACACATAGGACGTTATGATGATCAGTCCGAACCAGTGGAGAAGAAATCGGGTCAAGTCTGGAGTTGCATAGATTTTTACCTTCGAATCGATTGTGACGCAAACAAAACGCTGGAGTCAGCTATGCAACTCCGGACTTGATCATCCGACCCCTCCCACGTTGTTCCGATGACTGCTCTTTGATAGCCTCAAGCGAGGAGAGGTTAGCCCCTACACAATTATTTCCTGTTCGAGATAAGTTTCTCCGCGAACTGAATTCTCAAGTCGGCGCACGGGGACTGAAATCATGCCTCGCGTAGTTCCAAGTCAGGTCATCGACCTAATCGACAAGCTCTTTCCTGACGCTCAGGCTGTAACCCCGAACAAAAACTTTAGCATCTCACGCGAAAATTCCGTTCCGATTGCGGCAATACTACGGTTGGTGGAGCAACTCCCACCCGAGAGTCTAACGGTTGGACCGAGGCAATTCACTGAATTTCAAGCCAGCGTCGCAGCGCTACAGATGTTAATCGAGGATTGGAAGCTGAGAGATTTCGGATTCGCCCACGTGAGAGGCTTGAGACAATTGAACCCTGTTGTACTGATTCGTCAAGCCCTCGCAGAATGTCCAGATGACTTTCCGGCCCTCGGTACAAATGGGCTGAACTTCATCCCAGACGATGAAATGAAGGGGAGCCTACGAAGAGATATTAGCGCTGCGAACAGTGCTCTTAGCAATGGGGAGTGGAAAGCTGCGACTGTGTTGGCAGGGTCGGTGGTTGAAGCACTGCTCCTTTGGAAGTTGCAGCAGCAGAGTAGTTCGATCGTTTCAACGGCGGTTGCAAAAGTGAACTTGAAGGTAGATTCAAACCCGATAAACTGGAACCTCTATGTATACATAGAAGTCGCGGCTGAATTAAAGCTCATAAAGCCAGATACGGCCGCACAATGCAGGCTTGCAAAAGACTTCCGTAACCTGATTCATCCTGGACGCGCTCAACGGCTTGGACAGGTCTGCAATCGGGCAACTGCACTTTCCGCCGTGGCCTCCGTCGAGCATGTCATAAGTGATCTGTCTCCGTTACCGTATGACAATTCTGGACTGTGAATCAGTCGACTCCGCCTATGCGTCTATAGAGCGAATCTTAGGAATAGACAGGTCGAAGCTCGAAATCGTGTTTAATGATATAGACCTAGAGTCCATTTACCAAAATGATCTGCATCCGGATATTCCCCCGGACCAGTATTTGTTCCGTGAGGTCGAAAGAATCACGGGCTCAAAGGGAGAGTACGACCAAACCTGTTGGTTCCACCTCACGCGCACCGCCGATGAGAATACTTTTCGAAGCGGAATTCTCCCGCTTGGCCATCAAATAGATGCCATTTGGCAAATTCTCTACAGTCTGACAGACACCCAAATTACAAGAAAACAATGGGACGAATTCAGAACAAATATTTGCGAGAGCGGCGGGCATCATTCAAAGCTTTATGCGTTGAAAGTTGAGGATCCTATGGCCTGGGGGCCGTACGCGATCCTGGTGAAGGAAATCGCCTTTAGGGCTAAAGAGGTTGGTGCTCATGATTATTTCCGAGTTCCGGAAATAGTGGAGGACATCTGTGTTTGCTTTAATGAGGCGTTCGGCTTTAGCCTACTGGAAGTGTTTCGTAGCTCGACGCGACCTTGCATTGTTAAGTTCACGGCTCCGAGCAGGAACGACTGTTTGCGGAAGGCGTTATTCTATTTGTACCATGTTCATCGTAAAGACAAAATTGTTCTCGATTGCAGTACGTGCTTTAACGGCAAAGCAATACCCGTTCCGGCAGGCAGCGTTCTCGAGGTGGAGTTCCCGGACTATCCCTGAAACCATTCCCGCTAGCAATAGGGACAGGTCTCGCAATCACACACTGTCGCAATCCAAGACGCGAGCCTATAAACGACCCTATAAACGTTACGGCTCTACCCGGTGGTTTCTGTGCCTCGTTAGTGATCTCAGTCATTGATACCGAATGCCGCCTTTACAGCATCGAGCTGTTTTAAGAATACGTCCCTATCTCGGTCTGGCACGTCAGTTGAGCGGTATTCGTCGAAGAGTGCTTTTAGGTTGGCGTTGTCGGGGTCTTTTCCAACGGCATATTTCAAGAATGCCATTTCACGCTTGGTGACGTTCATTCCGCTGGCCTCGAACAGAGGAACCAAAATGTGACGTGCTTTATTGTCCACCAGCACCTTTGCGAACAAGGGGAAAAACTCTTCGCTATCCACCCCAACAAATCGGAAAGTACCGGGTGCCCGTATATTTGAATCGAGAATTGTGAGCTTTTGGAAAACCTCCTCTTTGGGCAGGTCCACATTCCGAAGGGCAAACCCGGCTTGCTTTTGCTCTGGCGTGAGCATTCCGGTAATTTCTCTAAGCTTCATAATTCTGTAAACGCGACCACAGACTGAAACCCAGCTAAAGAAGCATTCAACAAGTCCCCAAGCAGTATGCAACCAGTAACGCACAACCGTGTGCCTAAAGTCAGACGCATTATAAATCTTAAAGTAGATTGGGTCCCAACTGATGCCAGCCCGGTTAAGGTTGCGCTGGTATTGAATCCGTTCGCTCGTACCGAAAAGGTACATAAGCATTCCGTATATCTGGAATAATAGCGCGACGATGACACCCCAAATGTAAACAGAGACAATCGTGTCCACGGTTCACTCCGTCCAATCTTGTGGCTTTACTTCAACTCGACTCTCCATTATTCGATTTCATCAGGACCCTCGGTTGTGCCGCCACGTATCGGTCTATCGACCGGACCCCACGTCAAGATCTGTACCTTATAGCCCCGCGAGGTATAACTTAAGCCTCTAGAGGGCGTCAAGAGTCATAGGAAAACCGCAGATGGTGGCAGAGAAAAACCGGCCGGGTCAAAATATGTCAAAATATGATCAGAGCCCGCGTAGGATGCGGTTCCCTTCGGTCACCGCATCCTACTGGTTCTGATGTCGGAAACGCTCGCCTCAAGGCTCGCTTTCTTCCTCACGCCTTAGCCGTCATCCGTCAGAAAGACTTCTCAGAACGTCTTCGCCGTCTCCGGCCGCCAACTGGCGAGGCGGGATTCCAACCCTTTGACGGACATGGTGAGGATCAGCGAGAGGCCCATGAAAATGGCGACACCGACAAAAACAACATCCACTTTGTAGTTGCTAGCAGCCGAGGCGATCATGAAGCCCAGTCCCTGGCTCGATCCGAAGAATTCACCCACGACGACTCCCAGTATTGCCCTGCCGATTGCAAGTCTCAGACCCGCGATAATGTACGGAAGCGAGTTGGGGAGAATCACGATCTTCATCACTTGCCATTCATTGGCACCGAAAGATCTGACCACGTTAACCAGCACTGTGTCGACGTTTTTCACGCCCACGTAAGTGTTGATCAGCAGGGGGAAGACGGCGCCGGCGAAGACGATGACGATCTTCGACCAGATCCCTATGCCGAACCACAAGATCAAGAGCGGCAACCAAATGACGCGCGGCGTGGCGTTGAATGCCGTGACGTAGGGGTCGAGCAGGGCGTCCAGCATTCTTGACCTTCCCATGAGGAGTCCGACGGGGAGACCCACCAGAATAGACAGCCCCAGACCCACGACGAAAGCCAAGGCACTGACGTAGAAATGTTTTTCAAGCTCGCCATTCATGAGTAGCTGATAAAAAGATGCGCCGATCTTGGTTGGCGTGGTGAAAAATAGCGCCATGACTCGTGGCAAAGTGAACCAGAGCGGGATGCTTTGCCAGATGAGCAGCAACAAGACGATAAAACCGATCCCCAGGATATAGGGCTCCTTATCGTTGTAAAAGGCCCTAAGACCGGTCATCGCACTTCCTCGCCGCTTCGCCATGGCGCGATAGTGATCTCCAACTTGCGCATGATCTCTGTCAGCAGCACCGCTATGACAGACAAAATGATGATGCCGACAAACATATCGGGCAGCCTGTAGGTGTCGCCGTAGTTTTGGATCGCGAACCCGATGCCCTCGGAGGCCGCGAAGAATTCCCCCACGATTATTCCCACCAGACCGCGGCCTATCGCCAATCTTGTGCCGGCAACGATATAGGGGACCGTGCTGGGTAATATAACCTTTAGATAGAGGTCCCTCTCTTTTCCGCCAAAAGATCGGATGACATTGATCAGAAGGGTATCTACGGACTTAACTCCGGCAGCGGTATTAAAAATGAACGGGAAAACCGAGAGCAGAAAAACTAAGACGGCTTTTCCGAGCAGGCCGACACCAAGAAAAACAATAAGCAAGGGCGCCAGGGCTACTAATGGGCTTGCATAGAGCGCAGTGAGGAAGGGATCGAGGGTGTACTCAACCCTGCGCCGCCAGCCCATGACCGCTCCCAACGGTATGCCCGCGACTAGCGCTAGGCTGAAGCCCCAGATGAACGCGTGGCTGCTGACGGCTAGATCGTGCCACAGCTTTTGCCCCGCGATCTGTTCCGCGAAGGCGGCGGCGATGAGCGACGGTTTGGTGAAAAAGAAGGGGTCGACCGGAATAACATACGTTAGTAAGATCTCCCACCCGGCCAGGAGAAAAATAAGGGAAAGAAATCCCAAAACCCCACGTTGGTGCGCCGCGTAGCAATCGCTGATTTTCATTGGCTACTTTATAACGGTCAGTTCTTCTTTTAGCACTTCCCAAATTTTCGACTTGATGTCGTTGAACTCAGGCGTGAGCCGCATCTCGTAAGCTCGCGGGCGCGGCAGACCGATGGTGATGATGTCTTTCATGCGGCCGGGTCTTGCGGTCATCACGATGACTCGGTCAGAAAGATAGGCGGCTTCCTCGATGCTGTGGGTCACGAACAGAACCGTTTTTCTGGTCCGTTCCCAGATCTGCAGCAACTCGGTTTGCATCAGGTCGCGCGTCTGGGCATCGAGCGCGGCAAAAGGTTCATCCATGAGCAATACTTCGGGTTCAGTCGCCAACGCGCGCGCCAGACCGACGCGCTGTTTCATGCCGCCTGAAAGCTCGTGGGGATAATGGTGCTCAAATCCTATTAGACCGACGAGCTTGATTAATTCCGCCGACCTTTCGGCTCTAGTTGACGCCGCTACATGTTTGAGCTCCAAGCCCAATTCGACGTTGGCTTGGACCGTCCTCCACGGCAGTAAACCGAATTCCTGAAACACCATGGCGCGTTCCTGACCCGGGCCAGTGATGGGTGTGTTGTTGAGTTTCAGTTCGCCCGAATCCGGTCTCACGAGACCTAACAAAATGTTAAGAAAGGTGCTTTTGCCGCAGCCGGATGGACCGACAATGCTGACGAACTCACCCCGGGCGACTTCAAGGCCGAAGTCCTGGAGCGCGGTTACCGCGTCCCGATTTTTGGACTTAAAAACAAGCCTGATGCTTCGCGCTTCGATGAACGGAATCATAACGGAGACCAGCCGGGATCTTGCTCCCCCGTTGCTATTGGGCCTCTATCTTAAACCCAGCGAAGTATAAAAGTTTTCAAACCCTGTCCAGCTGCCAAAAAGTTTGAGCGATACGGAGCCGATGCTCGAGCTGGTCGGCGGCGCCTTTTCTACGGGTGTTCGGCCCAAAAAATCAAAAGAGAGCCAGCGACGGGGCAAAAAGTCACTACCAACCCGCATGCGAAGATGTTTAGATGATCGCTGTTGCGGCTGTCAAGCCGAGCCTGAAGCCTATCTCGATGAGTTTCATTGATGGCGCTACTGATGCGGCAAGACCTTCTGCCGGCCGGATATAGATTTGCAGTTGCCGATGGAGGTCATTGAGTTGCTTATGAATCGAGGCCTCGGGGAATGTCTTTCTGGCCGTCAGCGAGCCGCCGCGCGGAAGTAAGAAAACCCGTGTGCGCAACCATGCGATGCTGCGGACGGACGCTCATCCCCTTGACGTGCCAAAAGCGCATGAGCGTTTCCGTGGTCTCGATGCAGGCGAATCGTTTGTCGGTACGCAATCCATCGACGAAACTCTTGACCTGCAGAACGGTGGGTAGATAAGAAAGCAATATGCCGCCGGGGCGAAGCGCCTTCCACGCGGGTTCGATCACATGCCAGGGCTCGGGCAGGTCAAGAATAACACGGTCGATTTCGCGTTCTTCAAGCCGCGCGGCCACATCGCCGATTTTCACCGTCCAATTGGGCGCCGCGCCGAAAAATCGCGCGACATTTTTTTGCGCCAGCTCGACGAAGTCCGCACGAATCTCGTACGAAATCAATTGGCCATCGTCACCCAGTGTGCGCAGCAGAGCCATACTGAGCGCGCCCGCACCTACGCCGGCTTCGACGACCCGTGCACCGGGAAAAAGGTCGGCCCAGACGAGAATCGAGCCTATGTCTTTCGGGTAAATCACCTGCGCGCTGCGCGGCAGGTTGGGAACGAGTTGAGGCATGCTTGGCCGGAAAACCAGAAACGGTTCGTTGACGGACGAACGAACAACGCTGCCTTCATCATGACCGATAATTTCATCGACTGAAATTTTGCCGCCGCGAATGGCGACGGGACGGCCTCTATCCAGACGGAAGAGATACTCTCGATCTTTGCGGTCCAGGAAAACCACCGGTTCGTTTTCTTGCAGCGGTCCTTTTGCTTTTGAGAAATTCACGACGTGCGGCAGTTTTCGCGAGGGCTATTACTTAACCGTGTAGCTGCCGAAACCTTTCTTATTAAGCTCTTCAACAAGCTCCCGGACGTCCTGTGCTCGCTTCAGGTCGCCGACGAGCAAGGCATCCGGCGTATCAACGACCACGGTATCTTGGATGCCCAAGAGCACGACCAATCGATCCCGCGCATGAACCAGGCAGTTTTTGGCGCCGAAGCCCAACCACTTGCCGCTGCCGGCGTTCCCCTGTGCGTCCTGGTGCAACATGCGGTGTACCGCTGCCCAGCTGCCCACGTCGCTCCAACCAAAATCACCTGCCAGCGTCAAAACTCGTCCCTCGGAGCCGGCTTTTTCCAGCAACGCGTGATCGATGGAAATGTTCGGCATGTTTTTGTATTCCCGCTTCATGACGGCTCGAAGTCGCGGGTTGGGATTTGTCAACGACGATCCTTGAACGGCTTGGGCAATTTTTTCTAGTGCTAATGAAATCGCGGGTTGGTAGTGGCTCAGCAGCTCCAACATGGTGGCTGCTTTCCAAACGAATATACCGCTATTCCAAAGCGAGCCTTGACGGATCAGTCGCTGAGCCATGGCCATGGAAGGCTTCTCTTTAAATCTCTTTACCCGGTATGCGTCTGTGCCGCGGTTTTTACCCAGCGGTTGACCTCTCACGATATAGCCATACCCGGTTTCCGGGTAACCCGGGCGAATGCCGATCGTAATGAGTTGATCGTGTCGAATGGCTAGTTCGACCGCCGCGTTTAGCGTGCGACTGAACACGCGGCTATCGGCGACCCAGTGATCTGCCGGGAGAATGATCATGACCGCCGTTGGATCTCGCGCCGTCACTTCCAACGCCGCTAAGCCAATGCACGGAGCGGTGTTCTTCCCCAGCGGTTCCGCGATAAAGTTGTTCTCCGGCATAGCGCGTAGCTCTTTACGCAAAGCATCGACTTGCTCGGCCACGGTGACGACGAGAGTTTGCCTGCGCCCGCCGAGGGAGAGCACGCGATCGGCGGTTTCCTTGATCAGACTTTTCCGGCTGAAAATTTTCAGCAGCTGTTTGGGTCTTTGGGAACGGCTCAAGGGCCAAAATCGAGTCCCTTTGCCGCCTGCGATGATGACGCTATAACATTTTGGTTTCATGATCTTGTTCCCGTTCCCGAGAATGGCAAGTATAGTACGGTAGGAGTTATGGCGGATCAAGTGGTGGGAGGCACAACAAAATCCTGGACGGTTCCAGCGCCGCTAAAAGAAGTTCGCTTGGATGTGTTCGCGCGGCGCTGTTTACCCCATCTTTCCCGCCGCACACTGGAGGATGCGATCCGTGAGAAACAGTTCAGCGTCAACGGCAAAATCGCGAAAAAAGGAGCAAAGCTAAGCGCGGGTGCGGTGCTCTCTTTCAGCGGGCCCGATCTTTGGCTGGCGGCCGAGCCAGCGGCGGCACTTGGCCATACCGTGCCGATTCTCTATGAAGATTCGTCACTGCTAGTCGTCGACAAGCCCGCAGGGATGGCGACGCACGGCTTTAGCGGACGCGACACGGGGACATTGGCAAATTTCCTAACGGCCACGCGCCCGGAGCTCTCCCGGGTGGGCAAGAGCCGTTGGGAACCCGGATTGGTTCATCGTCTCGATCGTGAAACATCGGGTCTGGTATTGGTCGCCAAGACGCAGGCGGCGTTTGAGCGACTGCGAAATCAGTTTCGCCGTCGGCAGATCCAAAAACAATATCTCGCGCTAGTATGGGGGAAAACCAAGGCTGCGGGTTCAATATCGTATCCGCTAGCTCACGATTCTCGCGATAAGCGGCGCATGCGTGCGCTTGTCCAATCGACTCCACGGACAAAAGAACGGAAACACTGGCAAGCGGTCACTCGTTTCCGGAAATTAGCTCAGGCGCCCAGCTTGACTTTGCTCGAGATCGCAATGGAAACCGGCGTCACGCATCAGATCCGTGTCCATCTCGCCGCTATCGGCCATCCGATTGTCGGCGACGTCCTTTATGGTGCCGCGCATTCTGAGATGTTCCGACTACACCGTCATTTTTTGCACGCCCGCAGTTTGAAGTTTTACCATCCGGAGTCTGGGGCAATCGTAAGCGTGGAAGCCGCGCTGCCCAGCGAGCTACAAGGAGTGCTAGACGAAGTCCAAATCAAACTCTAAGCAGCGCTGCTGCGGATGCCTTTGGCTTTGGCGCAGCTGCCGCAGAAATTATTCAGCGTGACCGCCTCTTCGACCCAGCCGTCGTCGAGGTTATGGCAAATCTTTTTGCATTCGAAGCAAATAAAGTAGAGGCCATCGATGCTCTTGTTGATTTTTTCCCGGTTGAGCACCCGGCCTTTGAGTTTTTCAACGCGTATGCCGAGAAGTTCTTCGTAGTTTTTCTTGATTTTGCGTCGGCCCGCTTCGTCACTTGGAAGATCTTCGTCTTCCGTTTCGTCGTGGCCGGCTTCATCAAAATAAGTCTGTGAACGATCTTTGGACGGGCGTCCGGCGGTTTTCTTTTTTGTTCGTGGCATTGAACTTTTTATCCTCCTCTCCGAAAGCTATTGTTTAGGAGGGCTTTCCGTTGCCGGTTATTTCATAATGAACAGCCCGACCATTGTCAATAGAGTCTTCCATTGGGCGCAGGCGCGCCGGCGTGATTTGGTCTCGCAGATCACTTTATAGAGGTCGAGCGTGCGCGGGGAGACGTAGAAGCCAATGCCAAACGGATTCGGGCCGCGCGACGGGCGCGTGAGTTGGCCGAAGAGAATTTGCGCGGACAAGAGCGACGATTCGAAGTGGGTTTAGTGTAACGCAAAAGGATGTCATTGATTTTCAATCGAGGTTGCTGGAGGCTCAAGGGGCCGAACTCCGCGCCATCACCGATTACAACAACTCTACGTCGAGGCTTAGATTGGCTGATGGCACGCTGCTCCAGAGCTACAACGTTGAAGTAGACGGACCCAAAAAGGAGTCTGATCCTTGGTGGGCGAGGTTCTAACGATGGGAACGATGATCTGATGGAGTGATTTGGGGGGCGATGGGGCGACCGTTCTGCATCGACTAGCGGATGTAGCTGGGCGCCATCACCACCCCAATCAAATTGACTTATTGCCGAATTGCCGCGGCCCGTCTCTGTAGATAGGCATTGCGAACCGCGCTATAGAGGTCCACCGTGGATTCCGCAACTCGTTCGAAGCGATCCAGATTAAGTGAACGCTCATTGACGAAGTTAGTTGCCGTGCCACCAAGGCTTGCGTACCATGGAATGAAGTATATGTAGGGCGTCATGGCTGTATCGAAGACATATCCAATCCCATCCCGAATCGTGAGAGGCGGTAGAAAAGGGAGAACGAGGTAAGGG
Organism: Binatia bacterium; assembly: GCA_041484845.1. Lineage (GTDB taxonomy): Bacteria > Desulfobacterota > Binatia > UBA9968 > UBA9968 > JBGPIK01. The sequence continues at coordinate 13,288 of JBGPIK010000026.1, forward strand.
CCCGGACCCATGCCCCAGACACCGAACGTCTGGCCCGTGTCTTCATCGCTCTGTTCAATGCCAAATCCCTCTTTCGCGATGTCGAAGAGGCCTCCTACTCCAAGCGTGCTGTTAATACCAAAGCGCGCGACTTCTTTCGCGGTGCCTACAAACTTGAGCTGAAGCGCGTTGTTCACCACGCGCCGCACGACGGCGAGATTATCGAATGCATTATGAATGCCTCGTTGCACGGGATCGGGCAGGACAAAATCCCACGCGGTAGCCACCGGTTTAAGGATGTAGCGGTCGAACACTTCGCGGTTAAACCAGAACATTTTATCATTGAAACTTTCAAATGGATCTTGATCGAAATCCTCACCAGCCGCCGATCCCGCTTCCGCTTCCAATGCGAAGGATGTACTTACCGGCCCGGTTTTATCATCGTCAAGGAAACTACGAGCAAACGACGTTCCGGCGCCGTCTAAGGTCGGGTTTGCCATGGCGACTTCATCGGCCGCATAGCTTATACGGATTCCCGCCAGCGATAAGATTAGCCCCAAAAGTAGCAACCCCATGCTCCCAAGACCTGGCTTTAGCAATCGATAATGAGTTTTCATCCCGCTCTCCTTAATAAATTTGCTTGTCAATTACATGAACAAAGGTGTTTGGTCAAGTCTGAAAACCGATTTGGTTTACAATCAGATACAAGTTAGTATTTAATGGCAATCGGCTACGCTAAAAGTATGCCATCAATCGTGCCGCGATTTTAGAACTAACTAGAGTCAATTCCAAGACCTTTTTGGAGTAAACCTTGCTTACCGTCTACTTTTGGATAACTTGTAGTGACAAAAAATCGCACCTGCGCCATAAATATGTCAAATTATCCCCGTGACAGCGACTCTGACAGCCGCTAGGAAAATTTGCAAACCCTTGATTATTAGGCTACTTTGTCAAGGTGATGAAGAACGAAAAGCAGACGACGGTGCTTCTTGGAGTGACCGGCGGAATTGCCTGTTATAAAGCCGTCGAACTAGTCAGGCTCTTGGTTCAAGACGGTTTCGTCGTCCGAGTCATCATGACTCGCGGCGCCATGGAATTCGTCACGCCCTTAACCTTCCAAACATTGTCCGGCCACCCAGTTGCCAGTGAAACATTTAACCTGACTCAAGAATCTGAAATCGGCCACATAAACTTGGCGGACTCAGCGGATCTATTCGTCATTGCCCCCGCAACGGCGAATGTGATCGGTAAAATCGCCGCCGGCATTGCTGACGATCTATTAACGACCGTGTTCATGGCTACCCGCGCGCCTGTCTTAATTGCGCCCGCGATGAATATTCACATGTATGAAAATCCCATTCTCCAGGAAAACATCCGCAAGTTGCGCCGGATCGGCTACCACTTATTGGAGCCCGCGGAAGGCTATCTCGCCTGTGGGTACGAGGGGAAGGGACGCCTCCCTGAGCCACAGAAGATTCGCGAGGAGATCCAGCGGTTGCTAAGAAAAAAGGACTTGCTGGGTGAAAAACTGTTAATCACTGCGGGTCCAAACCGCGAAGCCATCGACCCGGTTCGTTACATCTCGAACCGTTCCTCGGGGAAAATGGGTTACGCGTTGGCGCGCGCGGGATTGAGAAGGGGAGCCGAAGTGGTTTTGGTGAGTGGTCCTACCGCCTTGGATCCGCCGCTGGGTGCTCGTTTTGTCCCAGTAACGACCGCCGCGGAAATGCGCGGCGCTGTTCTTGAGGAATTCGCCGCTTGTACGACCGCTATCATGGCGGCGGCCGTGGCCGACTACCGTCCGGTCGAAGCCTCCGACAAGAAATTGAAACGGGGAAAAGGCGTCTTGGAGCTAAGACTTGTGCCCAATCCCGACATTCTTAAAGGTCTCGGAGAAAACCGGGACGGTAAGATGCTCGTCGGCTTTGCCGCGGAGACGGAAAATCTCATCGTAAACGCTACAAGAAAATTGCGCGACAAGAATCTTCATATGATCGTCGCCAACAATGTTGCCGAGGAGGGAGGCGGCTTTGACGGTGATACTAATATTGCAACGATTATTGATTGCCACGGGGTTACGCGCTCGTTGCCGCTCATGACGAAAGATGAACTGGCAGATCAAATTTTGGATCACCTGCTTGCCCTGAAGAGACAGCGCTAAGATGGGGATCCCCAGGGAACCCAAACCCGCCAAGTATTTTGTTGCCTTACTTTCGTCGAACCAGGAGTATTTGACTGGCGGTGAAAATGATTTAGAGGGTATCCTCGGCGCCATTGATTGCCGCAGCCAAACTTTATGTTGGGAGGTATCCCAATTCTATGAAAAGGAAATGGGGCCAAAATTGCTGCGCCGGTTCGTTTCATTTGAGCCTTTACAGTCTCCCGAAAAACTTGCAGAAGTAAAACTGGCAACCCAGCAACTGGAGGAAAAAAACCGTAACCCAAGGATTCAGCCATCCGGACGAAGGGTGAATCTTGACCCGGGTTATCTCGAAGCCGGTAAAATCGTCCTCGCTTCCACTAAGAATGCCAGTCAACGTATTTATCTTCGATGCGGAATTTATGCGGAAGCGACGCTGCTCTATTATGAAGGTGGATTCCACGGCTGTTCGTATACGTATCCGGATTACTTGTGGCCGGAAACCCTGGAGTTTTTGACCTCTCTGCGCTCTATTTATTTGCAACAACTGCGCGCGCATGGCTGAAGCGAAAGCGCAGCGAAATATTTTACGCTAGTCTGTGATTGCTAGTTTTCGCTAACCGGTGCTAAGATCCACCGGTAACAAGGGAAGGGGGCCGTGACCGAATCCAATGCCGCTGAGCATCTCGTTTTATTGGTGACTTCCCTACGCCGTCACCTGGAGCGACGACAACGTGCCGGCATACGGCACTTGCGGCGGGGCGGCGTTGAAGAAAAGACATCGCCGAAAACCAGCACTACAAATCCTATGAGCGGTACCGAAGTTGATCTCTTCACGGATTCGACGGCTGTGCATGGCGCCGGAAATCTCGAAGAGTTGCGCGCTGCCATCGGCGATTGCCGGCGCTGTAAACTATGGTCTGGGCGTACGCATCTGGTTTTTGGCGTAGGCAATCCTAAGGCTCCGCTGATGTTTATCGGCGAGGGCCCGGGACGCGATGAAGATTTGCAGGGCGAGCCCTTTGTTGGACGTGCGGGGCAACTGCTCACCGATATCATTACCAAAGGAATGGGGCTGAAACGCGAGGATGTTTATATAGCCAACGTGGTAAAATGCCGCCCACCGGAAAACCGCAATCCCGAGCCCGACGAGGTGGCATCCTGTGAGCCTTTTCTAAAGAAACAAATTGATTTAGTGCGTCCGGAAATTATCGTTGCCCTGGGGAAATTCGCGGTCCAGACTTTGCTGCAAAGCAAGATTCCGATCACGCGACTGCGCGGAAATTGGCACACCTATCATGGAATCAAACTCATGCCGACTTTCCATCCGGCCTATTTGCTGCGAAACCCGGCGGACAAAAAGCTGGTGTGGGAAGACATTAAAAAAGTCCTTAAAGAGATGCGCGGTGAAAACACTGAGAGCGTTTAGAATCTCCTCTTTTTTGTTCCTCATGACGATCGGGCTCGGCGCGATGGGGGCGCCGCCGCACGTCAATCTAATCACCATCGACGGGGGCATCAATCCCGGCGTGGACGACTTTATCCGCGAGAGCATCGCGCACGCGAAAGCTGACGGTGCCCGCGCTCTCATCATTCAACTCGACACGCCGGGCGGATTGCTCACCTCGACACGAACCATCGTGAAAGAAATGCTTGGAGCCCCAGTTCCGGTGATGGTCTATGTCGCCCCGAGCGGCGCGGGCGCCGGATCGGCGGGCGTGTTCATTACGATGGCGGCGCATATTGCCGCCATGGCTCCCGGGACGAACATCGGCGCTGCTCATCCGGTGGGCGGCGGGGGAGAGGAAGTAAAAGGGGTGATGGGCGAAAAAATGGAAAATTTTACCGCCTCGTTCAGCGAAAGCATCGCGCAGCAGCGCGGCCGCAATGCCGAATGGGCCATTCAAGCCGTGCGCAAAAGTGTTTCCATCACTGAGAAAGACGCGTTGAAGAAGAACGTCATTGATATCGTCGCAACGAACATTGAAGATCTGCTCAAGCAGGCGGACGGGCGCAAAGTGGAAATCGCCGGACGCCAACAGGAGCTTTCGCTGAAAGAGGTGCAGATCGTGCGCTACGACATGAGTTTGAAGCAAAAAATAATCAATGCCGTTGCCGACCCCAACATCTCGTATCTTCTCATGATGGCCGGAATACTGGGCCTTTACATGGAGTTCGCCCATCCCGGGGTTTTCTTTCCGGGAGTGGCGGGAGCAATCTGTTTGTTACTTGCATTCGCGTCATTTCAGTTCCTACCGATCAATTACGTGGGGCTCATCCTCATGCTACTGGGGGTCGCGTTGTTAGTTGGCGAGGCGTTTTTCCCAAGCTTCGGGGTGCTGGGAGTGGGTGGAATCATTTCTATGGCGCTGGGTTCATTATTGCTTTTTGATTCGCAGAGTTCGGATTTCGGCGTCGATCGTTCAATCGTTTTTACGGCCGTCGGCACGCTTGGCGCTTTCGTCCTGACCGTCAGCTACTTAGTCTTTCGATCGCAGAAATCAAAACCGACCTTGGGTGTCGAAGGACTGATCGGAGAGATTGGCGAGGTTCGCGGCAAATTGAGTCTCAAAGGAAAGATTTTCGTTCACGGCGAATATTGGAACGCCCAAGCCGAAAACGAGATCGATGTCGGCGAGAAAGTAAAGGTGGTGGGCTACGACGACGGCATGTGTCTCAGGGTGCGTCGCGTGTCCAACGGAGAGACGGGGAGCTAAGAGGAGGCAACCATGTTTGGAATCGGCCCATTTGCGACTTTTGTCGTCGTTGTTGTCGCTCTCGTAATCAGTGGCCTAAAAATTCTCAAGGAATATGAGCGCGCGGTGGTTTTCCGACTCGGCCGGATGGTGGGGGCTCGAGGACCGGGCATAGTCTATGTTATCCCCGGCGTCGAGAAGATGGTGAAAATGGATTTGCGCACCGTCACCATGGACATTCCTCCCCAAGACGTGATTACGCGCGATAATGTTTCTGTCAAAGTCAATGCCGTGCTTTATTTTCGGGTGCTCGAACCTAATAAAGCCGTGCTCGAGGTGGAAAATTATCTTTTCGCGACCTCACAATTGGCTCAGGTCACGCTGCGGAGTGTCTGTGGGCAGGCCGAACTCGACGAACTTCTGTCGGAGAGAGAGAGAATTAACAGCCGAATCCAAGAAATCCTCGACGCGCAGACCGATCCCTGGGGCATCAAAGTCGTGCTGGTTGAATTGAAGCACATCGATTTACCGCAGGAGATGCAGCGGGCCATGGCTAAACAGGCCGAAGCGGAGCGGGAAAGACGCGCCAAGGTTATTCATGCCGATGGCGAATTTCAGGCCTCGCAAAAGTTGGCCGATGCCGCCGAGGTGATCGGGAAACAGCCTATGGCTCTGCAGCTGCGCTTCCTCCAAAGTCTCGTCGAAGTGGCCTCGGAAAAAAATTCAACCACGATCTTTCCCGTGCCGATCGATTTACTCACCCCGTTTCTGAAGAAAAGCGATCAGACGTAACGACGAAGCGCAGCCGCGCGCTGTTCCGTAGCCGTTATCGCCTGCGCCGCAGACGGCCTTGCCGGGATTGTCCGCAGGATAATCCCGGCCGCGTCATGGACGCGAAAATTTTATCATGGAACTCAAACATTTTGTCTATGAAATCCCGCAATCGTTAATTGCTGCCTATCCAAGCAGGGAACGTCAGGAATCACGGTTGTTGGTGCTAGAGCGGAAAACGGGTGAGATTATTCACGTCGTCTTTTCTGAACTGAAAAATTTTCTTGACCCGGGAGATTTGCTGGTCCTTAACGACACCAAGGTCTTTGCCGCCCGATTGAATGGGACTAAGGAGAGCGGTGGCAAGGTGGAGGTTTTGTTGTTGGAGCGTTTTCCGCACCGGCGTAGTTTCTGGATAGCATTGATCGATGCGGCCAAGAAGCCGCGGGTCGGAAGCCAAATCCACTTCGGTGAAAGCGTGTCGGCGCACGTTATGGGAGACATGGGTAGAGGACGGTTCGGTCTGGAGTTCCATCATCCGGGAGAGTTCAGCGTGCTGTTGGAGGAACTCGGCGAGCCGCCTTTGCCCCCCTATGTGCGGCGTCAACGCAAGGCCGCCATGCTAGATCGGGAACGTTATCAAACCGTCTACGCCGCGCACCTCGGCGCCATTGCCGCGCCGACCGCAGGGTTCCATTTTACGGGCAAGTTGTTCGATGAGCTGCAGGCGAAAGGAATTGACAAGGCTCTATTGACGCTGCACGTCGGGCCAGGTACTTTTCAACCGGTTCGCGAAAAGCACGTTGAAGACCACCGCATGGAGGGCGAGCGATACGTCCTCACGGCGGCCACCGCAAAGAAGATCAATTGCACTAAGCAAGCCGGTCATCGCATTGTTGCTGTGGGCTCTACGAGTACGCGAACGTTGGAATGGATTGCGCTGCAAAAAGGTCAAGTGCAAGCGGACGAAGGCATTGCGCGTCTTTATCTACATCCAGGAGACTCCTTTCGTGTGATCGACGCATTGCTCACCAATTTTCATCTTCCTGGTTCGACCCCGTTGATTTTAGTCGCGGCATTTGCGGGACTCGAACGGGTGCGGCGAGCCTATGCCGAAGCGATCAAATTGCGATATCGCTTCTATAGCTATGGGGATGCGATGCTGATTCTGTAGCTTTTGGCTCTTGCATGGCCGATTCTTTACTGAAAGTCGAAAGTTTTTAGGATTTCAAGATCGAGAAATGGCTGCTCATTTCAATGTGATAAAGAACGATAAGACTACACGAGCGCGTCTCGGTCGTTTGACGACCGCTCACGGAGTGGTGGAAACGCCGGCGTTCATGCCGGTGGGCACCCAGGGCACGGTCAAAGCGATGTTGCCTCGCGATTTGAAGGAAATGGGATGTCAAATTCTGCTGGGCAACACTTATCACCTCTATCTTCGACCCGGGGCCGAGGCCATTCGGGAGTTAGGGGGGCTGCATCGCTTTATGGGTTGGGATGGGCCGATTTTGACTGACAGCGGTGGTTACCAAGTATTCAGTCTCGGGGCGCTGCGCAAAATTTCCGAGGAAGGCGCTCGTTTTCAATCGCATCTTGACGGTTCCTCTCATCTGCTTACGCCTGAGAATGTCGTGGAGATCCAAGAAGCGTTGGGCAGCGACATCGCGATGGTGCTTGACGAATGTATTCCCTACGGTGCTTCTCGAGACTATGTGAGCGCGTCCACTCAACGCACGATTCGCTGGGCGGAGCGATGCCTCAAAGCGCGAACAAAAAAAGACCAGCAGTTGTTCGGCATCATTCAAGGGGGACTCTTCGCCGACCTGCGGAAATGGTGCGTAGAAGAAATGACGCCGATGCCATTCGAAGGTTTCGCGGTGGGCGGATTAGGAGTGGGAGAGGGGGAAGAACAACTGCACTCGATAGGCGCGTTGACTGTCGATTTGCTGCCCGAGGATCGGCCGCGCTATTTGATGGGGGTGGGGCGACCCGAGGATATTATCCATGCGGTGCGCGCCGGCTTCGATATCTTCGATTGTGTGATCCCGACGCGCAACGCGCGCAACGGCACGCTTTTTACCTCTCGGGGAAAGCTCAGTATAAAGCGCGCCGAGTTCGCTCGTGATCCGCGTCCGCTCGATGAGGCCTGCGGCTGTTATTGTTGCCGGAATTTCTCTCGCGCTTATTTACGGCACTTATTCATGGCCGGAGAAATCCTTTCGTCGCAGCTTAACACCCTGCACAATCTTTACTTTTACCACCGGCTTGTGGAAAGGTGTCGTAACGCGCTTCGCGAAGGACATACCGATTTCTGGACCCAGCCGTCCGAGCCCGGTGTTGTTCAGGAAATCAACCATGAGGAGGAGACATGACCGAGATTGCGCTAGCACAAACGGCGCCGGGATTTGGCGGTGCCGGGCAAATGCTCAACTTTTTACCCCTGGTTCTGGTTTTTGCCGTATTTTATTTCCTATTGATACGGCCGCAGCAAAAAAAGGCGAAGGACCACCAGCAAATGCTCGGTCGGCTGAAAAAAAACGACGAAGTGATGACCTCGGGCGGAATTTACGGTAAGGTGGTGGCCCTGACGGATGATGTGGTGACCTTGGAGGTGGCTCCTAACGTGCGGCTCCGCGTTCACCGCCCTCAGATTTCGGCCGTTACCACGGGCGAAAAAGGCTCAAGCAAGGAAGTAAAGGAGTAACGAATGCGACGAGGTGTTGCCGTTCGATTTGCGATATTTGTCATTGCGATTTTGGTATCACTCGTATATCTCGCGCCCACTTTCGTATCTAAAGAAAAGAGCGGAGGGCAGAAGGAGGGACTGCCTGATTGGTGGCCCAGCTTCTTGCCGATGGATAGGATTCATTTGGGCTTAGATTTGCAAGGCGGCAGCCATCTCATCCTCGAAGTGAAGGTGGACAAGGCGATAGAAAACAATATCGAACGGGTTAAGGGTGACCTCACGAATATTCTGCGCGAGAGAGGAATATCAGGTGTGTCGGTGGACAGAGTGCAAGGCACGCAGATCCAGCTGAAAATTCCGGCGGCGAACGTCGAGCGGGTACAAGGAGTGATAAAAGGCGATTTCCCAAACCTCGCAGTGCTCAACACTCAAACGAGCGGCGGGGCGACGGAAATATTCCTGTCGCTGAACAAGGAGGAGATGCGCTCGCTGCGCGATTACGCCGTGGATCAGTCTCTGGAGACGATCCGAAACCGGATCGATCAGTTTGGTGTCAGCGAGCCGGTTATCCAGCGCGAGGGCCAAACGGATATTTTGGTGCAACTTCCCGGCATTCAAGATCCCCAACGCGCCAAAGAGATCATCGGCAAGACGGCACTGCTCGAATTTAAACTTGTCGATGACACGGCCAATGTCGAAGATGCGGTGCGCCATGGGCCGCCACCCGGACGCCAAGTCCTTTACGGCCGCGGCGGCAAAGGAGAAGAGGGTGTTAGCGGAGGAGGAGAAGGGACCCCCTACGTATTGGAATCGCGCACCTTGATGACCGGTGAAACCATTGCCGACGCGCGGGTGCGACCCAGCCAACAATTGCAGGGGCCCTACGTTGAGTTGGTTTTGAACTCCAGCGGCGCCCGGTTGTTCGAACAGATCACCGCGGCTAACGTCAAGCGACGGCTGGCCATCGTTCTTGACAATCGAGTTTATTCAGCGCCAGTGATTCAGGAAAGGATAGGGGGTGGCAGGGCTTCCATCACCGGGAGCTTTGATATCAAAGAGGCGAGAGATCTAGCGATTATTCTTCGCGCCGGCGCGCTACCGGCGCCGGTGGAAATTATCGAAGAACGGTCAGTCGGCCCGTCCTTGGGAAGCGATTCGATCCGTCAGGGCGTGATCTCGTTTGTTGTCGGTATCTCTTTGGTCATCGTGTTCATGATCGTATATTACAAAGGAGCCGGCGTGTTGGCCGATGTCGCGTTAATATTTCACATTCTTTTCTTGCTGGCGATTTTGGCCGCATTCAAGGCCGTTCTGACCTTGCCAGGTATTGCCGGGATCGTGCTTATCGCCGGTATGGCGGTTGATGCCAACGTTCTCATCAACGAACGCATTCGTGAGGAACTGCGCGCGGGCCGGGCTCCTCGTTCAGCGGTGGAGGCCGGTTACGAGCACGCGCTTCCGGCCATTATCGATACCAACGTTACCACTTTCCTTTCCGGCTTAATCCTCTTCCAATTTGGCACAGGGCCAATCAAGGGTTTTGCCGTGACGCTCTGTATAGGTATTCTCACGACAGTGGTGACCGCAGTTTATATGACGCGTGTCTATTACGACTATCGTATGGGCGTCCGTAAGTTAACACGCATCAGCATCTGAAAGGCGATATATGGAACTCATCAAGCCCGGGATGAACATCCCTTTTACCAAGTACCGCCATATCGCCGTAGGCTTATCAACCGTAGTAAACCTCCTCGTGTTAGTTGTTCTCTTTGCCAAAGGTCCAAGCCTTGGCGTCGACTTTGCCGGTGGGACGGTTGTACAACTCAAATTTTTGCAGAAGCTCTCTATTCCCGATGTCCGCGCCGCATTGGGGCAGTTGGGAGCTGGCGATACGGTGATACAAGACTTCGGCCAGGAAGGATCCAACGAGTTCCTTGTGCGCCTGGAAAAAACATCGGTTGAGATTGGTACCTTAGGTGAACAACTTCGCAGTGGTCTCACCCAACATTTCGGTCCAGGTCGTTTTGAAATCCGCCGGATTGAGTCTGTGGGGCCGAAGGTGGGCAAGGAACTGCGCGAGCGAGGGGCTTGGTCGGTTATCGCGGCGACAATCATGATGGGAGTTTACATCTGGTTGCGTTTTGAGCTTCGTTTTGGCTTAGGGGCCGTGGTGGCTCTGATCCACGATGTGCTCGTGACGATCGGCGCTCTTATGCTGGCACATTATGAGTTCGATCTCACAATCATAGCGGCTCTTCTTACCATTGTTGGATTTTCTGTAAACGACACAGTCATCGTTTGTGATCGTATTCGCGAAAACATGCGCAAGATCCGCCGAGAAAACTTGGAATCCATTATTAATATGAGTATCAACGAGACCTTGAGCCGGACCATCATCACGACCGGTACAGCCATTATGGTCCTCATCGCGCTATTCCTGCTTGGAGGTGGAGTGATCCGGCCGTTTGCTTTCGCACTTCTCGTTGGCTTTTTTTCTGGCGTCTACTCAACTATTTTTATTGCGAGTCCCGTCATTCTGTTGTGGGAGAATCGGCGAAAAAGCGGGGCGCAAGTGCAGAAAACCGAATTGAGGCGAAAATAGATGACCGAGCTGCTGACGGTCTCTGTTCGCTTGTTGACATAGATGTCGACTGATCTGCGCAAACGCTGGGTCCTCAAGCAAGCCGATGAAGGACTCGTCGCGCGCCACTCCGATCAGCTTAAAATCTCACGTTTATTGGCGCGCATATTGATTTTGCGCGGCCTCGTCGATCAGGATGAGGCTCGGCGCTATCTCTCCTCCAGTTTGCGTTCGGATCTTCCCTCGCCCTTTCAAATGGCCGATATGGAAGCCGCGGTGGAGCGGATCGTCCGCGCTATTAGGACAAACGAGTTGATCGGCATCTGGGGCGATTACGACGTTGATGGCACCACCGGCGCGTCGGTGTTGGTTTGTTTTCTCAGGGAGGTCGGCGCAGAGCCGATCTACTATATTCCGCATCGCGTCGAAGAAGGTTACGGCCTGAACCTTGAAGGTTTGCGGCGGCTTAAGGATCGCGGCGTCGGCCTGATCGTGACGGTGGATTGCGGGATCTCAAATGCGCTTGAAATTGATGCCGCTCGCGCCATCGGCCTCGATATCGTCGTCGTGGATCACCACCAACCGCCGGAAGCGCTCCCGCCCGCGGTTGCCGTCATTGACCCGCATCGACGCGATTGTGCATTTCCAGATAAAAGTCTTTGCGCGGCAGGTTTGGCCTTTTATCTAGTGATCGGCTTGCGTGCCAGGTTGCGCGACGCGGGGTGGTTTGCGCGCTCTCAAGATCCTGACATCCGCCGCTATCTCGATATCGTTACGCTTGGAACCATAGCGGATATGGTGCCACTCAAAGGTGTCAACCGAACGTTGATCCGGCGCGGGCTAGCTGAACTGGGCGGCTCCACGCGGCCAGGAGTCATGGCATTGAAACAGGTGGCCCATATATCGACGGGTGCGGTTAGCGCGGGCCAGGTGGGATTTCAGTTGGGGCCGCGAATCAATGCCGCGGGCCGTGTCGACTATGGGATCAAAGTGGTTGAATTGCTGACGACAAGCTCGAACGAAGTGGCGTTGCGCATCGCGCAAGAACTGGATGAACACAATCGCGAAAGACGCGCGATTGAAGCTGACGTGCTCGAGCAGGCGCTCGTCTACATCGAGAAACGGCTGAATGCCGCTGAGCGGTATTCGCTAGTTCTGGGAAGCGAAGGTTGGCATCCGGGGGTTTTGGGAATTGTCGCATCGCGTATCGTCGAGAGATATCATCGACCGACCGTCGTCATCGGATTCGAATCCGGCAGAGGCAAAGGCTCGGCGCGCAGCATCCGCGGTTTTCATATGGTTGAGGGATTTCGCCGTTGCGCCGATCATCTGGAAAAGTATGGCGGCCATGAGCATGCCGGCGGATTATCGATCAACGCCGAGAAACTTGATTTTTTTATTGAAGCGTTCGAAAGTGTTGCCCGCGAGTGGCTACAGCCGGAGGATCTATTGCCTCTGCTCGAAATCGACGCGGAACTGCAATTTTCAGACGTCGGGTTTTCTTTACTGCGACAATTGGAATGTTTGAAGCCCTTTGGCGTCGGCAATCCGGAGCCCTTGTTTGTGACGCGCGCGGTTGAGGTCTGTGAACGCAAAGTCTTTCCTGCCGGCGCGCGATTCCGCTTCCGGCAAGGAGGGCGCGCCGTCGGCGGGGTAGCGTTTGGATTCGGCGAAGACTTTCCCTGTATGGCCGGAACAACCGCCGATATCGCCTACAAGCTGAGTGAAAATGAGTGGAACGGCGCGTCCACAGTCGACCTGAAAATTGTCGATGCGCGACCGACGGCTAACGCCGGTTCATAGTTTCTGAATTGACACGATGTCGTGAAGATAGGAAGGCGAGCAAGTACTCGCATAACTGTCTCATTAATGAACCTACTGCAGAAGGAGGACACGATGAAACGAGCGAAGCAAAGCGCATCCACTGTCATTTTGACCACTGCCGCTTTTGTATCCATCCTGGCCGCTGTGCGATCTTTTGGTGCTGAAGTCGGTGGCAAACCGGAAAAATCCGATATCGTTGTCACCTACGCTCAACCCAGTGGCGCTTTCGCGCCCATATGGGTGGCCTACGAAGCCGGATTTTTTAAAAAATACGGCTTAAACGCGACGTTACAGCTTCTTACGCCACAAGTGTCAGCCCAGGCGGTCGTTTCTGAAGAAGCCGATTTCTATACCGATGGTCCGGATCTCATTAATGCCCGGCTACGCGGCGGGCAAGTGAAGTATTTCGGGGGTACGATGCAGCAGCTCGTATTCCAGATTTGGGGCGCCAAGGAGATTATCACTGTGAAAGATCTCAAAGGAAAAACGGTCGCTGCGAGCACGCCGCGCGCCGCTTTGGATACCGCCACACGCGAAGCGCTGAAAAGGAATGGATTGCAACCCGACAAGGACGTGCAAATTCTCTATGTTCAGTCGGTTCCGGCGATCTTGAGCTCGATCATTAGCGGTAAAACTGCAGCCGGAACCCTGTCAGCTCCCAACACGCTTAAGGCCAAAGAATCCGGACTAAACCTGTTGGTTGACGTCGGCAAGCTCAACATACCGGCCTTTCAAGTCGCCTATGGAACCACGGAAAAATATCTCAGGAATAATCCCAACACTGTGTACGCCTTTCTCAAGTCTATGGCCGAGGCAGTTGTTTTGTCGAGAAAAGATCCGACGGTGGCGAAAAGGGCAATTGCCAAGTATGCGAAAATCGACGACGTCCCGATGATTGATGGCACCTATGACGCTTTCGCGCCCTATTGGGCCATGAGCCTCGCTGTGCGGCCGGAGGCCATTCGCGCGCAATTTGATTACCTCGACGAGAAAGAATTTCCGAACGCTAAGAATGCTGATCCCAAGGAATTTTACGACAATTCTTTTATTGATGCGCTGACCAAGTCCGGATTTCTCAAAAACGCGGGGATGAAATAACCAACGGGCGCGGCAGCATGCGTGGGTGCCGATATCGCAAAGAACCATGGCCTGGCCAAAACCAGTCGGCGTATCTCTCTTGCCGGTCGCAGGGTTCGGATTGGGGTGGTTCGGACTCTCTCTTGCAATCCTACGTTCGATGGAATTAAGATATTAGATCCTGCTTGCACTTATGTCCTTACCCGTACAATATTTTCGGAAACTCGTCGAGAGTTGTCCGGACATCATTATCTCGGTCGATAGAGACGGCACAATCACTTTTTACAACGATGGGGCCCGGCAAAATCTCGGGTTTACCCCTGATGAGGTGTTGGGAAAGAATGTCACGGAAGTTTATCCAAGCCGCGAAGAGGCCCGCAGGGTTATGGCGGCGATGCGTGCCGAGGATAGTGACGGGCGAGGACGGGTGAGCAATTTCGAAACCATCTTTAAAACCAAAAAAGGCGAGAAAATTCCGGTCGCGATCTCGGCCTCCATTATCTATGATGATCAGGGCCAAGAAGGCGGTTCGATCGGATTTGCTAAAGACATTAGGGAGATCAGACGCCGGGACCAATTGGCCACTTTGTGTGAGATTGCCATCGGCATGTCTCACGAAATCAATAATTCGCTGGAGGTTCTCGTCAACCAGGTTGCAATGCTGCAAAAATATATCGGCCGGGCTGCGACCGATGAGGATTATTTAGTCGAAACCGATCGCCTCAACTCGGTCGCCTCGCAAATTCGTAAGATTCAGGACATTACCGGTCGGATCGGTCAAATGGCCGGCGAAGGAGAGTACGGAACTAAAGAGTATCTTGGCGGTAAGTTGATGACTGATCTCCACGTGAATCATGAGGAGCAAAGATGCGAGCGCCCGAAACCGGACGTGCGGTATCCCCTCAGCGCCCTTAAAATTCTGATCGTCGACGATGACGCGGGGATCTGCCAATCTCTTCGAGATTTGCTGGAAGAGGAATGTTGCTGCGTCGAAACGGCTCCGTCAGGTGTTCAAGCCATGGAGGTGTTGAAGCGGGAGCAGTTTGATGTCGTCCTGAGCGATGTCGTGATGCCGGATATGGATGGTTATCAGCTTTATCAGGCGGTCAAGAATACCCTGCCCAGCCTTCCGGTCGTGCTGATGACGGCATTCAATTACGATAGGGATCACATTATCAAGCGGAGCTGCCTGGAAGGATTGCAGGGCGCCATTTTCAAAAAACCAATCAATCCGGTTCTTCTCAAGGCGCTTCTGCTCAAGCAATGCCGCCCTGAAACTGTCGCCAAAGTCACGTTACCTCACGCGCCCGCTGGCGCTCGAAGTGAGGATCCAAAAATCAACTCGCAGTAAAGTGAGCAAGGAAGAGCATTACAATCAAGGAATGGAGCTGTTCGCCCAGGATAAGCTGGACGAGGCGGTCGCGGCCTATCAGCGCGCGCTTGAAGAAGACCCGCTTTATGCGGACGCGCTCCATGCGTTGGCGATGACGTATGCGCATCAGGAGAAGCTCGACCAAGCCATCGAAGTCGGTAAAAAACTCATTGAGGCGACGCCGGATGACGAGTTGGCGTACACAAGCCTTTCAATCTTCTATCAGCAAAAGGGGATGATCGCCGAGGCGGAGCAGATCGCGGCTAAAGCCAGAACGCTCGGCTGGAAGCGCCAGCTCCAGGAAAGCAAGGAAGGTAAGACGGACTAAATCGCCCCTTTTTGCTTATTCGCTCCCAAAAGTGACAACGCATTTTTGATTTTTTCGAGAAATTTTATTTTTACACTCATCGACCGCCTTCTGGGTTGACGACTGCGATGGGTTTGCTTCTACAAAAAACGGCGCAGTTGTTGCAGTTTTGTTTTGAAGTGGATAAGAGACAAAGCGAAAGATTTTTTGGGATTGTGCAACGAGCGAGACGCAAGTTTCACCCGAGATCAAATGTATGACACCCGTATCAGGCCCAGTGGAAAGGCTGGTTAAACTGCTGCAGGACGAGACACGGATTGATGAAAAAATCCGTGACGCGCAAGCAGCCGTCACCGTGGTCAGAAAGAGAGTGTCGGAAACTTTGGCCCAGCACTATATCTCAACGAGAGAAACAAGAATTCAAGTGCCGGAGGATCTCATGAAAGAAGAACAATCATACGAGCGATTGCTACTAGCACTTCAGGATATGAAAGCTGAGATCGCCAAGCAAATACGGCCGGTGGAAGAACAAATCATCCAGGCTAATGTTGATCATTTGCGCCAGAGCTTTAATCAGGAAAGTCGCAGGCTTGACAAATGTCTTGAGGAGATGGACGAGAACATCCTCGCGTGTCGTCAATACCTGCACGACTATGAGCGCATTCGTTCCAGTTTGCACGGCCTCAATGAAAAATTGTCTCAGCTCGGCGCCGACGGAATTCAAATGCCGGAGACTCTCTCTTCTTCAGACCTGGGCGAGATCATCAGACAGCGAATCGACAACCTCAGGTCACAAGGAAAGATCTAAGTCCAATCCCTTTACCGCAAAGCCCCAGCTGATTTCGGCTGGCGACGCTAGTCCGTTTTCCTTCTATTCTGGGAATTAGGATGCGCTGCTAGACGACTGCGCGTGGTGTGACATGGGTTGCCTGGCGTTTAGCGTGTGCCACTTAATGACGTGGCCACGGGTGATTTAACCATCCTGCGGGCTAACCCTGTAGACCGCAATATCACTAAGCAGTGGCGCTAATGGGAAAACTTTCGCGCGCCACTTGCGTTCTTCAGCAGCCACGCTTCAATCATTTCTCGTTTAAATCGCCATTGGCTGCCGACTTTGAACGCTGGAAGCTCCTTTTGAGCCAACAGTCGGTAGACGGTGAATCTGTCCACGTTAAGGTATTCAGCGACTTGATCAAGCGTCAGCAATTGTTCGGGCATTTTGTCGCTCGCTTAGAATTGCACCGATCACGCCATGAACGAACCGGCACAAGATGTTATTAGATGTCTCTCCTATACCATGAGCATTAGACGCTGCACACAAGCCCAAATTCTACACCAAAGACCCATATCAATTCCGCGAAAACTGTCAAGAAGGGCGGATTTATTGCCGCTTAAGAATCGCTCCGAACTCGAATGTTCATAATGGAAATTCGCCAGTACGATGATCAACGAGAAGCGTCAAGATAGGATCATTCAAAGAATTAGCGAAATGAGATTAGCGAGAATGGTGGTCCCAGCGGGAATCGAACCCGCTCAACTACGTCGTGTACAATAGAAGACCATCCCGGCGCAGCCCGGCTGATCCCAGCATGACCCTACTTGGCCGTAACCGTTACGGTCGTTCCTGTCAAGGAAAGTCGACCCGGCATCGGCAATTCGTAATAGGTCATCCCAGGAACCTCAATCGGTACTGTCACGTCCACTACGACAAAACCCCTCGTGAACGCCATTCCGCTTGTGAAATCAATACAATTCAATTTCGGTGCGCCGACCTGCTCCGGTTTGTTCATTGGCCTTTGCGCTGCGATTACGAGGGTGTCACTTCAAAGGCAAACCGCAAAGCCGGGATCCTATTCCCTGGATGGTCCTCTCGGTAGGTAAGCTGAGGCAAGCGATAGAGTTGCTGGCCCTTCTCCGGACCCTGATAAATCCCTGGATAAAAGTCTATCAAGTGAATTCCCGGTGCTCCGGAGCCAGTGAAATTTACCACTACATCTCCCTGGCTATTAAAACCACAGACGTAGCCCATGTAGGCGTTGTCATACGTCACCACGTAGATGTTGTCATACTCTGTCCAACCTACTCCCTTGAGGTGAATAGTGATGGGTGTTCCCGCTGGCCCGGAAGTCGGCGCGATACTGATGATACTAGTCTCGATCACGTAATATGTTCGAGCCAGCACTTCTTGCGCTGCCTTTAGTGCCAAAGCATGGAGGCCGCCAAGATCATCTGGAATGGTGACAGGCGCATCCAGACGGCCGTCGGCGTTCACTCTCAACTTGCCGAGCTCTCTCTCCATAGGGTCGAAGCCAGCCGCTGTTACCCGGCTACCAACCCAAGTCTCCCACACCAAAGATACCTCTTTGCCGGGAGGAAACCCGCTTCCCGAAAGTGCAACCTTGGTC
>JBGPIK010000027.1:0-31022 GCA_041484845.1 Binatia bacterium
ATGCCGGGCCCGCGAGCGGCCAACTCGCCGTCTTTTCCCGGCGGCAACGCTTGGCCCTGGTCGTCGAGAATTCTGAATTCATCTTGGGGACAGATGGGCTTGCCGACGGTGCCGCAAGCCGTTTTTGGATCGTCGCCGAGCCGGGTCCGGCAAAGCGGCCCTTCGCTCATGCCGAATTCGCTGATGGTGGTACACTGAAATTTTTGGCGGACGCGTTCGATGAGATCGGGCGTCGCCGGTTCGCCGCCGGCGGAAATTTTCCGGAGCGAATGCAAATCGTAATTATTGATTCCATCGAACTCTAAAATCCTCTTAAGCAAGCTTGGCACCGTCGGCAAGTACGAAACGTGTTCCGCCTCGATGGCGTGACAAATGTCCTCGGGCCGCGTCGAGTCCAGTAGCACGATGGGGTAACCGATCAACGCGGCCCCCACGACGTTCAGCAGGGCGAGATTATGTCCCACAGGAACGGCGATCAGGCATACATCGTCGGCCGTCATTTCTCCGGCCTCATGGAGAAATTTAACATTACAGAGGTAATCCTCGTGCGTGCGCGGAATTGCTTTGGGTAACGCCGTCGTGCCGCCGGAAGGAAGGATGTGAGCGATGTCGCCGGGTTGCGGGCCGCACGGGGCAATTTGAGCCTTAGCGTCTCCATTCGCTACGCTTGCCATAATCTCTTCCAGGCTTGCGGAAAAATTCTCGTCGGGATGCTCCGCCCGCACCGAAATGACATTCCGCAGGTGCGGATTGCCTTCTCTCACGGCCTTGATGCATGGGGTGTAGTCTCTGCTCCGATATAGTTGCGGGATGATCCAGGCCGTTGCGTTCGTCAAGCGACAGAGATGGCTGACCTCCACTCGGCCATAACCGGAGATCAGCAAGACCGGAACTGCGCCAATTTTTTGTAAAGCGAAATAGGAGTAGATGAACTCACACCAGTTCGGCAGCTGAAGCAAGACCGTGTCGCCTTTTTTGATGCCTAAGGCAAGCAAACCGGCGGCGAGGCGATTGACGCACGCCCCGAGTTCAGCGCCTGTGAGACGAACGCTCCCGGCCACTAGAGCTACTTTCGCGGCATCCGACACGGCTGCCCGGCCGATAAGCTCCCCGATCGTCATGCCCATGCGAGTCTGAGGTGCGGCAGGAGTTTGCGTCTCTGTCACGGTTGCTCTTATAGATCCCGCGAGTGACGCGGATTTTCACATGACTCAATCACGAAATCCACGGGATCTTTCGGCGCCTTGGCGGCGATTATAAACTCACGTCGTCAGGTAGCTCCGAGGGCCGCGCAATTGCCGATTGAAACGGATCAGGCGCTACGATCAGCCCTTCAGGCCATCGCGAACAGGTTACTTTTTCATATCTTGAGTCGGCTTCGAGACACCAGTTGCACGAAGTGCAGCGCACGATGTCCTTTGATTTTCCCTCTCTGGCTTTGTTCGGCCAGTCCGGATCGCAGAGCAAAGGACGGCAGAGCCCGATCAGGTCGGCCTTCCCTTGTGCCAAAACGCGCTCAGCTTCATGCGGCGTGCGAATTTTTCCCGCCGCAACGATCGGGATGTTAAAGCCTCCGTCCCGAACGTGCTCCCGGATTGCCTGGGACAGATAAACGTGCGTCATATCGGGAAACCACCACCAGGGGCTCATGCGATGGCCGCTGTAGCCGGACATCGGGTCGGGGGGCGTATTAGGGGCAGGGACCGCCGCATCTTCGAAGCGGCTTCCCGCCGAGACGCTGATGTAATCCACGCCGAATCGCGCTAGTCGTCGCGCCACTCGCGTGCTCTGGAGCAAGGTACTACCTTCGGCCGTGAAATCCTCACCGTTAATGCGAACACCGACGGGAAAGTCATTACCGACCGTCTCCCGCACCGCCTCGTAAACCTGGATCGGCAGCCGCATACGGTTTGCTAATTTACCGCCGTAAGCATCAGTTCGCCGATTCGACCGGGAAATGAATGAGGCCAAGGTGTACGCATGTGCCATGTGGATTTCGATGAAATCAAACCCGGCTGCGAGCACCCGTTTAGCGGCGTTAGCATGCTGCTCAATGATCAGAGGCAGCTCTTCGGGTTTGAAATCTTCGACCTTTTGGCGCCACCCGCTGCGGGCGATTTTGAGAAAGTGCATGATCTGGATGCCGATTTTTGTTTCGGAGTTCGCACTGCGGATGGTATCCACCAGACTTCTTAATCCGTCCGTGAAAGAGTCGTCGCTGATGCGCAAATTGTATGTGCTTCGCGACGGTAAAACGACCGCCGCTTCAACCACGAGGGTGCCCACACCTCCCTTAGCTTCCCGCTGGTAGCGTTGCTTGAGCGCGTCGGTGACCAGCCCGTCTTCAGTAGCCAATCCCGAAACCATCGAGGTGCGCATGATACGGTTGGAAGCCGTGACCTTTCCCATTGTTATGGGAGAAAAAAGATTTTCGTACGGCATTCTCTTTGCCTCCTCTTCAATCCGGCTGGTCGAAAGCAATGGATATATCCATTTCTGAGCGGGTTTAGATTCTTATCGATGCAACTGAATAGCGAGAGTTTTCCCAGATCCAAAGAAGGCCTCGGGCGTCTCTCTTGCGCTATTCTGCCTTTATCGCTTGCGAAAAACCGTTGCTTCCTTATCGAAAGTTAAAAGCCCTTGATCTTATTAGCAACTTTCTTGCCTCTTCTGGGCCTGTAGATTACCTTGCAACGGCGCGAGGTTGGTTTTGGCTGCGCGACACGTGGCATGGAACTTGCCGATAATCCTCTCCTTATCTCGTTGTGGAAGTAATAAGGAGGTCAATATGTCCGAGTTTTACGCAGTGGGAAAATCCGTGCCCCGCATCGATGCCTTGAGCAAAGTAACAGGGGAAGCGATCTACACTGCGGACGTGATCCTGCCGGGAATGCTTTATGGTTTGGCAAAACGCTCTCCCCATCCGCACGCTCGCATCGTTCGTATAAACACGCGCCGCGCCGAAGCCCTTGCCGGCGTCAGAGCCGTCATCACTGCTAACGATGTCTCCGACATCTTGATCGGCTTAAAGCTGAGAGACCTGCCGTTACTCGCCAGAAACGAGGTGCGCTTCGCCGGCGAGAAAGTGGCAGCCGTCGCGGCGGTAGATGAAGAGACCGCGCGCGAAGCCCTCGAGCTGATCGATGTCGAATACGAAGTACTGCCGGCGTTGATTGATGTAAACGAGGCGATGCGGGAAGGGGCCGCTCTTGTCCATGAGAACCTGCACGCCTATTCCGGCCTGCCTTCCCCGGTGAAGAAGACGAACGTCTTTTTTCATGAAACGTTCACCAAGGGCGACGCTGCCAACGGATTTTTCCAGGCGGATTTCATCCTTGAGCACACATTTACGACGCCGATCGTCCACCAGGGCTACATGGAAACACATGCGGCCTTGGTCGATGTCGCACCGGACGGTGCGGTGACGGTCTGGAGTTCCGACAAGGTGCCCTTTCGAGTGCGCAGTCTAATGGCGGAAATCATCGGTTTGCCAATCACCCGGGTGCGCGTCATCCCGAGTTTCGTCGGAGGTGATTTCGGCGGTAAAGGAATGATCTTCGATGAGCCGCTTTGCTATTATCTGGCGCTCAAGGCGGGGCGTCCGGTCAAAATGGTGATGAGCCGGCAAGAGGAGTTTTTGGCCGCCAGCCCGCGTCATGCAAGTATCATCCGACTCAAAGCGGGAGTTAAGCAATCAGGGGAACTCGTCGCATGGGAGGGGAGCGCGCTTTTCGATTCTGGCGCCTACGCGGGATATAAGCCGCAGATCGGGTTGGGCGGGACGAAAAAATTGGGGGGAACCTATCGCATCCCCCACGTGCGCATCGACGGTTATTACGTTTATACGCACACGCTTCCGTGCGGACATTGCCGCGCCCCGGGCGATCCGCAGGCTTCCTTCGCGGTCGAGTCCTTTATGGACATGATCGCCGCCCGCTTAAAGCTCGACCCGTACCGCTTTCGCTGGATGAACTCACTTGACGATGGAGATCTCTCACCCACGGGAGAACCGTGGCGGGGCATTAACATCAAAGAAACTATGAAAGCCGCCGTGGAGGCGAGTGCTTGGGGAAAGCCGAAACCGAATTCCCACTACGGTTTCGGCATCGCCTGCGCCGAACGGCCCACCGGGACTGGGGAATCGAGCGCTGTGGTGATCGTGAACGGCGACGGCAGCGTGAATATTATATCCGGAGCATCGGATCCCGGAACCGGCGCACGCACGGTTCTCTGCCAGATTGTGGCCGAAGTGCTCAAGGTTCCGATGGAGCGGATTACGATCAATTTGGTGGATACGGATTCGGCGCCGTATGATCAGGGCGCCGGCGGAGGAAGAACGACTTTCGTCGCCGGGCAAGCGGCGTCGCGCGCCGCTCTTCAGGTGAAAAAGGAGCTTGTGGCAAGTGCGGCAAAACTCTTGGATTGCTCCGCCGAAGCGGCCCAGGAGTCGATCGATGTCGCCGATGGAACTCTTTTCTTGAAAAGCGATCCGGCCAAGAAGGTCTCCTATAGCCAGGCGGTGAGAGCAGTTAAGAAGTCTCAAATCATGGCCGAAGAAGTTTTCGCCTCTAGCGAAATGGACGATACGTGCTTCACTACCCATATTGCCGAAGTGCAAGTGGACCCGGAGCGCGGCTATGTCGAAGTTAAGCGGATCACTGCTGCCCACGACATCGGCTTTGCCATTAATCCCGCGGCCGCCGAGGGCCAAATTGAAGGCGGTATTGTGCAGGGAGTGGGATTTGCGCTGCTCGAAGAGACGCAGCGAGTCGACGGCAAAGTGGCGAACCCTACCTTAGCCGATTACAAGCTGTGTACGTCGCGCGATGCGCCTGAGATCGTTACTTTGTTGATCGAAGGCTCGCCCGGAGCAGGTCCCTATAACGCAAAGTCGATCGGCGAGTTACCCACTTGTCCGGTCGCCCCAGCGGTAGCCAATGCCATTTTCGACGCTATCGGAGTGCGCATCACAGATCTGCCAATCACCGGGGAAAAAATTATCAAAGCGCTGAAGGAGTCAGGATCTGCGCATGGCGCGGCTGTGACTTCAGAGAAAGGAGTCTGAACATGAGATTTGAATTGTTGCAGCCCCGCAGTTTGACCGAAGCGCTGGAAATGAAGCGCGATTACGGAGAAAAGGTCAAAGTGCTCGCCGGCGGAACTGATCTTTTGGTCCTGTTAAAGGAACGAAAAATAAGAACAGACGCGGTCATGAGTCTGCACAACCTGCGTGAGTTGGATTTTATCCGTGCGGAGCGACAGGGCGTTACGTTGGGTGCCCTCGTAAGCCACAATGCCGCCGCCACCTCCTCGATCGTGCGCCAGAAATTTCCGGATCTGGCAGAAGCCTGCGCGCAAGTGGGAGCTACGCAAATCCAGAATCTGGGTACCATCGGCGGCAATCTCTGCAACGCCTCCCCTGCCGCGGACACGGCGCCGCCATTGCTTCTCATGGACGCGCAGCTTACGCTTGCCAGCACGCGCGGGGAGAGACGCATCGCCATTCATGATTTTTTTCTCGGACCGCGCCAGACGGTGCTCCAGGCGGACGAAATATTGAAGGAGATCTTCATTCCGCGAATCACCGGTCGGCGAGGCGCGACTTATCTCAAACTGGGGCGGCGCCAGGCGATGGAAATCGCGATTGTCGGACTAGGGGTTGCGATTCATCTCAATGGCTCGGACCAGGTGGTCTCCGAATGCCGGGTTGCTATGGGTTCCGTCGCCCCAACCGTCGTGCGCGCCCGCGGCGCGGAAGCGATCCTGCGCGACCGAGCAATCACCAATGATCTGGTCGATGAGGTTGCGGCGGTAGCTGCTGAGGCCGCCCGGCCTATCTCCGATGTCAGGGCCAGCGCCCAGTACCGCCTGGACATGATTCGGGTTCTTTGCCGCCAGGCAACTCATGCGGCCCTTGCAAGGGCCAGGCAACAAAATGCGGAGGGTTTGTCGTGAAAATTCCAGTTAGGCTCAAAGTCAATGGCGAGAATTACGATATCGTCATCGCTCCTTACCGTACGCTTCTCGATGTGTTAAGGGAGGAATTGCGATTAACCGGGAGCAAAAAGGGGTGCGACGCGGGAGACTGTGGCGCCTGCACGATACTGCTGGACGGAAAGCCGGTAAATTCTTGTCTCGTGCTTGCGGCGACGGTTCAGGACGCGGAAATTTTGACCATCGAAGGATTGGCCCCAAAGGGTAAGCTTCATCCGCTACAGCAAGCTTTTATAAACGAGGGCGCCGTCCAATGCGGTTTTTGCACTCCGGGAGTTTTGATGTCACTGAAAGCCCTTGTGGATCATAATCCGACGCCGACTCCCGAAGACGTGAAAATAGCCATGGCTGGAAATCTCTGCCGCTGCACCGGCTACTCGAAGGTATTTAAGGCGGTCGCAGCGGCCACGCGCCAGCCCTAACGCACAAACTTCGCTAAGGGCAAAGAGCATGGCGCAAAGCGTTCTACCCCGCTCTTTGCCCCTTGCCCTTGCAATCAGCCGATGATCTTGTAGTCTCCCGCAAGGTAGCTGCGGCACAGTCCAATATAGGTTTCAGAGCCCATCTGGATCCAATTCAATGCAGCTCCGCTGATTTCTTTTTTAACTTTGGCCGGGCTGCCTGCGGCAAGGACTCGCGGCGGGATTTTCGTATGGGGGACCACGACGCTGCCCGCGGCGATGAGCGCCTCTTCGCCAATCTCGGTGTCTTCCAAGAGCGTAACATTCATGCCGATGATGGCGCCGCGCCGGATGAGCGGGCCTTCCATGATTGCGCCGTGGCCAATGGTGCAATCCTCTTCGATAATCGTTGGCGCTTCGCCGGAGTGAATTACACAATTGTCCTGAACACTGGTGCGCGCGCCAACGATGATCGGATTAGCATTTTGATCCGATCGTATAACGGCTCCCCACCAGACGCTCGCTTCATCGCCGATGGTGACGTCGCCGATGATCACGGCCGTTGGCGCAATAAAAGCTGTGGGGGAAATATTTGGCCTTTTGCCTTTATACTCAATAATCATTAAGCAGTTCCTTCCGTTCTTGCGCGCCTGAGGTTGTTGAAATTGAAATCGGCGCGAACGGGCCAATCGATGGCTAGGCGTCCGGCCGGTTCACCCAGCGATCAGTTCTCTAAACTAAATGTTTTCGCGGCCATTTCGGCGATGGATTGCCCGATTGCCAGGGAGGCCGTCGCGCCAGGTGAAGGCGCATTCAAAACATGAATGGCACTACGGCTTTGCCGAATGACAAAATCGTCCACGAGAGCGCCGCTCGCGGACACCGCTTGGGCACGCACCCCGGAGCCACCCGGAAGCAGATCCTTTTCTGTGATCGGCGGTAGTAATTTTTGCAGTGCGCGTACGAACGCGCGCTTGCTAAGCGAACGGTAAAGCTCACCGAAACCGGTCTGCCAATACTTCCCCGCCATGGCCCAAAACCCTTTGAAGAAAACGGTTCGCCAAAGGTCGCTTACATTGATATCGAGTTTACGATAACCCTCGCGCGCGAACGCGAAAACAGCATTAGGGCCAGCCTCGACGCCGCCGTTAATCATCCGCGTAAAATGGACGCCCAAAAAAGGAAACGCCGGATCCGGTACGGGATAGATCAAATTACGCACTAGAAACTGTTTTTCCGGTGCGAGTTTGTAATACTCGCCGCGGAACGGGATGATCTGGTGCGCCTCTTGATCTCCCGCGTGATCATCGGCGCCCATTATTTTCGCGAGCAGATCCGACTGCAGGCCGCCGCAATTGATCACGTGACGCGTGCGGTAATCTCCCGCAGATGTTTGCAACACGATTTCGCCGCTGCGTTCGAGGACGCCCAGCAACCGGTGCGATAGCCGGATGTCACCACCCGATGCACGAATGTTTGCCGCATAGGCTTCGGCAACTTTTTTGTAATCGATAATGCCGGTCTCCGGTACATGGAGGCCTTTGACGCCGGTTGCATGAGGTTCGAGCTCTTTCAATCTTTCCGGTCCTAACACGTCAACTCCCTGAAGACCGTTTGCCACACCGCGGCGGTGCAGTTCCTCGAGACGCGGCACTTCGTTTTGAGAGGTCGCCACGACCGTCTTGCCGCAGATTTCGTAAGGCACGCCATTGCGGTCGCAAAATTTGAGAAGCGCTTTGCGCCCTGTGACGCAGGTCGCGGCCTTGACCGAGCCTGGCCGATAATATAGCCCGGAGTGGATCACTCCGCTGTTGTGACCCGTTTGGTGTTGAGCGACTTGTGATTCCTTCTCGATGATGAGCAGCTTGGTGCCGGGATGGGCTTCAGTTATCTTTAATGCGGTTGCGAGCCCGACGATGCCTGCGCCGATGATCGTGAGGTCGTATTGGGAAGCCATAGGGTAAAGCTGCCGGTGTGGGGTCCCCATCTAGAGGTGCAGCAGCTTGCGGGAATTCCTTTCGGTGAAGCTCTTGAGTCGTTTGGTAAAATCAGGAGAATCGAAGCTGTCTATATGCGGCTTCTTGCCGGTGAACCGGCCGAATTCCTCCGCCAGTTCGGGAGGCGTGTGATGGGAATGCCAATCAATCCATGTCGCCATCAGCAGAACTCCTTCGCGCGGATATGTTTATTGTCGGAACTGGTGGAAACAGTCAACCCTAATCCGACATTATTTTGAACCCGCGAAGGCGGTGAGCCCTACAGCCGTGGGCAATAGGACACTGCCTCGAGGGACACCCCGCAATCCCTTCAGGGTGATGTTCCGTGCGGTCGGGGCCTGCGCGCAACCTGTATGCTCAGGTGCCCGCGGCTTCCGGTCTCACCGCCGTCGCTCGCTGCTCTT
Source organism: Binatia bacterium (assembly GCA_041484845.1). Taxonomy (GTDB): domain Bacteria; phylum Desulfobacterota; class Binatia; order UBA9968; family UBA9968; genus JBGPIK01. Next base: position 8,797 of record JBGPIK010000027.1, read on the forward strand.
GGTCCGCGAGTTTTGTCGGATTTGGGTCAAGAACAATTGTATCTCTGCACCGGCGAGTGTTCAATCGCCGGGATTCTAGGATCGAAGAAGATTCTGCGGGCGCGTGATCATTACGGTCGGGACCCCACCTCCCCTGAGGGGGGAGTGAGGATGATGAATTTCAGTCTCACTTTTTTGGAGAAGTAAAATCGCCTTGTTTTTCTTTCAGACGATGGACAAGTTCCTCATAAGAGGAGTTGTTAATCACACGGTTGAACTGGGCGCGGAAGTTGTTCACCATGCTGATATTCTCGACCACCACGTCGTAGACCTTCCACTCGCCGCCGACGACTTGGGTCTTATAGTCGATGCTAAAATCTTGTCCCTTGCTAGTTAAAATTTTGCTTTTGACCTCCGCATAGTTGCCGTCCACCTTCTCGCCGACGTAGATGATCTTTTCGTCGGTGTAAGACTCAATGGTATCCGCGTAGGCGCGCTCCAAAAGTTCGGTAAAAAGCCGGACAAATTCCTCTTGCTCTTGAGGTGTCCTACGCCGCCAATTGGCCCCAAGCGCTCGCCGCGCCATTTCAGAGAAGTCGAACCGCGCAAAGAGAATCTGCTTAAGCTGATCGCGACGCTCCTTCGTTCTTGCCGCCGGCTTAAATCTGGGATCCCGGAGCACTACAAGGGCCCTGTCGACCGTGGCCTTGATCTGGTCGGTTGGAACGCCTCCGGCTGCAGCCCCGGGGCTCAGCCATAAGAGCAGCAGGAGTAAGGCGGTAGCCAATATCCGCAAATTCTTTTTCATTTCTATTCAGTCTTCTTTTCAGTTTTGGAGGTCAAATCGCCGCCGACCATTTTGCCTATCAAATCCGTGATATCGGGCGGAGAGTCCGTTTCTCTAATTTTTCCACCGGGGCTGATTATTTTGTCAGATGCTCCGGGCGTGATCAAGATGAACTTGTCGCCAATTAGCCCTCGCGCCCGAACCGACGCGATGACATCATCTTGCAGTATGACTTGAGGCTCCAATCGCATGGTGATACGCGCGCGATCATCAGCCAAGCCGAGAGATTCTACCTTGCCGACTTTGACACCGGCGATTTCTACCGGGTCCCCCAGTTTAAGGCCGGCGACCGACACAAAATCCGCAAAAACGACGTAGCCGCCGCTACCAAACAGCTCTAATTTTCCCAATCGTATAGTAAGATAGCCGAGGCAAACGATCCCCGCAAGGACGAAAACACCTACAATGACGTCAGTACGTGAGTGGTTCAATTTCGGATCTCCTAAAGGACCTGTATCGGTCCCTCGGTCTTGCCCTGAATAAACTGCTGCACAACCGGATTTTGAGACGCGCAAAAGTTTTCCGGCGGGGTTATCTCTTCGACGACGCCATTAGCGAGCATAGCAACGTAATCGGAGATGTCAAAGACTTGGGGGATTGTGTGACTCACGACGATCCCGGTGAAACCAAAAGCCGCGTGGGTTCTGGCAATCAGTTGGTGGATGCTGGTCGCCAAAACGGGATCCAGGCCGGTGGTAGGCTCATCAAACAAAACGATCTCCGGGTCCATGATTAACGCGCGGGCTAGTCCGGCCCGTTTTTTCATTCCCCCACTCAGTTCCGCCGGAAATTTATGCCCCATGGCCCCCAGTCCCACCTGCTCCAATCGTTCTACGACTTTTTTATTAATGTTGCTTTCCTTCGTTCTAGTTTTTTCTCGTAAAGGAAAAGCGATATTGTCAAACACAGTCATCGAATCAAGCAGCGCCGCGCCTTGGAAAAGAACGCCGAACTTACCGCGGATCTCGTAGAGATCTTTTTGGCCGAGTTTGGTGATATCCACGTTGTCGACGAATACTTCGCCTTTGTCAGGGAGGAGGAGTGCGTTGAGGTGCTTAAGGAGCACGGTCTTTCCGCAACCGCTGGTGCCGACGATAGTGGTAATTTTTCCGGTGGCAAACTCAATGTTCACACCATTGAGCACGTTCTGCGCACCAAAGCTTTTGTATAGATTGGCGACCCGTATCATGGTTTACAACATGATCGAAGTTAGAAAATAATCCCACACGAGGATCAGGACAAAAGAAAGCACGACTGACTCGGTGGTTGCCTGGCTCACTCCAGTCGCCATGGGCGGTGCGTTGAACCCTTTGTAGCAGCAAATCCAGGTAATGATGAGGCCAAAACATACGGACTTGACAACCCCGCTGTAGACATCGTGGAAGACGACGCTGTTTTCCATCCCTGAAAAAAAACTGCCGGAACTGACGCCCAAGATGCCCACGCCGACGACGTAGGAGCCGAAGATGCCGATAACATTAAATATCGCAGTCAGTAAAGGCATCGCCAATAGGCTGGCTACGATTCGTGGAGAAACCAGGTATTTGATCGGGTTGATGGCCATGGAGTAGAGCGCATCAATTTGCTCCGTGGCGCGCATCGTGCCAAGCTCCGCGGCCATGGCTGAGCCGGTTCGTCCCGTGACCATGAAGGCCGATAAAACCGGACCCAACTCGCGCAATAAACCCAAAGCCGTGGCCGAGCCGAGCCAGCTTTCCGCGTTAAACTTTCTGAGGCTATAATAACCCTGGAAGCCCATAACCATGCCGGTAAAAAAGCCGGACAGCGCAACGACCGAGAGAGAGTCGACGCCGATCGTTTTGATGTGGTAAAGGATCAGCCGGATTTTGGCGGGCGGCCGAAAAGCTTGGAATACGGCTGTGACCAGAAAGAGGAATATTCTGCCCATCCCGGCCACCTGATGGAGCGTAAGTTGGCCGATCCGGCCGAGTAGTGAAAACATGGGTTTTATTAGGGGAACAGAACCGTCAAATTTTAGTTGAATATAGAAAACTTTACGATTTTGCAAGCCTATGAAGAACAATGATCCTCTTGTAGATAAGAAAGCTTATATGCAAATGCCAAATCCCTGCGAACCGCGACATGATCACGTACCATCGGCGGCATGGCCGAGACACGACGAAACTTTAGACACGCTTTTCAACGGTGAATTGGCTATCCTGCAAAGCCGGAGAGGCTATCGTTTTTCTCTCGATGCTCTATTGCTTGCCCATTTTGCCGCCGACAAAGGGACGGAGAAAGTTGCCGATCTCGGGACGGGAAATGGTGTCATACCGATAATTTTGAGTCGTCGAAATCCGGCGGTATTTGTTTGGGGTTTGGAAGTCCAAGAGGCGCTAGCTTCCCGGGCTCGCAGAAATCTCCAGTTAAATGGCTTGGACAAGCGAGTGCAAATCGTTCAAGGCGACGTTCGGGCGATTCATCGAATGACCGCGCCAGAGAGCTTTGATGCGGTGCTGTGCAATCCGCCTTACAGAAATCCGAGCAGTGGCCGCGTGAGTCCGAATGCGGAAAAAAGAATTGCCCGTCATGAAGTCATGGGCACGCTCCAAGAGTTTCTCACGGCCGGAAGATACCTATTGTCGTTAAAAGGACGAATGTCCCTGGTATACCCAGCCGTCCGTTGCATCGATTTGCTTCATGCCATGCGCAACGCCGGCTTAGAGCCCAAGTGCCTAAGAATGGTGCACTCCTTTGCCGGTACGGAAGCGTCATTGGTCCTAGTAGAAGGGATAAAAGAGGGAAAGAGCGGAATCAAAATATTGTCGCCGCTGATCGTCTATCGGCGCGGGAAAAAATACAGCCCCGAAGTTCAAGCGATGCTGGACGGATCACCGATGGAATGAGGGAGGTTCAAGGTTCAATGTTCCAGATTCAATAAAACTCACTCCTGCGTTAAGCCTTGAATTTTGAACATTGAACTTTAAACCTCGGGGCTTAGCCGCTTTGTTTTCGACGTGCATAGCTCTTCAGTAATTTTTTGAAAGCCTGTTTAATATCCGGGTCCGTGAGTGAATCAAGAAACTGCTCGTCGATGGGCTGTTGTGGTGATTCGGAGGGCTTGAGCGGCGGTGGTTTCGGTTCATCTTCGATGGTTTCATCACCGACTCGTCCGACCACAAAAAAAATATTTTTCACTACCTCTGATTTCAGCCGGTGGTTAAGCTTTTCCGCGATCATTTCTTTCATATACTGAAGCTGCTGCATCCAGACCGGACTGGCGACTTTTACGAAAAGCGTACCCTTGCGGATCTTTTCGGGTTGGGCGTTGCGCGCGATGGGTTTACCGACGACATCATTCCATATCGGCCAGACGCCGTACTCATCCAGTCGCGTCCCGAGATCGAGCCGTTTGAGAGATTTCTCGAGCACGTCGCCAAGTCGTTCGACCTGTGGGTCTTTGCTAGCCATGGTTCTGCTACGAACAGCCTATCAGATGTAAAAAAACGACGCCAACATTTACGTTTATCCCTTGTGTCTTCGCACCGTCGCGTGAAAACGGGCGAAAAATATAGCAAATCTCGGCGCGGAAAATTTTTATTGACAAAGTCTAGGATTACTTCTAAAACTACAAAATCTAGTATACTCCACTATTAATCACACACTATATATTGTTTAATGAGAAAAGAAGGGAGCAAGGACGCTAATGGCTAGCACGATGACTCAGGCGAGCGATTTAGGGGCTGTTGAGGGCACAGCCAAGGCCAAAACAGGTCTAAAAATCGACCGATATTTTAGCCGTGCAGGAGTGAATCCATTTGACGAGGTCGAGTGGGAGCAGCGTGAGGCATCTATAACGAACGAAAGGGGTAAGGTCGTCTTCGAGCAATCCAACGTCGAGATTCCAAAGGCCTGGTCCTTAATGGCGACACAGGTGGTGGTTTCCAAATATTTCCGCGGCCCCCTGGGGACGCCGCAAAGAGAAACCAGTGTGCGCCAGATGATCGGCCGAGTGGTCGATACGATAACTGGTTGGGGCATGAAGGACGGCTATTTTGCGGCTACCGAGGATGCGCAGGCCTTCGCCGATGAGTTGACTCATATTCTCCTGCACCAGAAAGCCTGCTTTAACAGTCCGGTATGGTTCAATTGCGGTATCGAAGAGAGACCGCAATGTTCGGCCTGCTTCATCCTTTCCGTGGATGACACTATGGATTCGATTCTCGATTGGTACCGCAAGGAAGGAGTTATCTTTAAGGGCGGATCAGGCTCCGGAGTCAATCTTTCCAAGATCCGTTCTTCTAAAGAGCAGTTGGCGGGCGGCGGCACGGCATCGGGTCCCGTATCGTTTATGAAGGCGGCCGACGCATCGGCGGGAGTCATTAAGTCTGGAGGCAAGACCCGACGCGCGGCGAAAATGGTGGTCTTGAATGTTGACCATCCGGATATCGAGGAGTTCATCAAGTGCAAGGTTGAAGAAGAGAAAAAGGCCTGGGCTCTAATCGAGGCAGGGTACGATTCCAGCCTCGACGGTCCCGCTTACGGCAGCGTTTTTTTTCAGAACGCCAACAATTCAGTGCGTGTTTCTGATGAATTCATGCAGGCGGTCCAAGACGACCGCGAGTGGAAGACCCGCTACGTCAAGAATGGCGAAGTCTGTGGAACTTATAAGGCCCGGGACATGCTGCGCATGATCGCCGAGAGCACGTATTTCTGCGGCGATCCCGGCATGCAGTATGATACGACCATCAATGATTGGCACACCTGCTCGAATACGGCCCGAATCAATGCTTCGAACCCCTGCTCTGAGTATATGCATCTCGATAACTCGGCCTGTAATTTGGCGTCATTAAACCTGCTCAAATATCTTCGTGACGACGGTGTGTTTGATACGGAATCTTTCCGCCGCGCGGTCGACATAGTGATACTCGCCCAGGATATTTTGATCGACAATTCTTCTTATCCAACCACTGAAATCACCGCCAATGCCCATGCATTCCGCGAACTCGGACTCGGCTATGCCAATCTAGGCGCCTTGTTAATGTCTCTGGGGCTTCCCTACGACTCTGACGCAGGTAGGAGCTATGCCGGAGCGGTCACGGCCTTGATGTCAGGAGAGGGCTATCTGCAGTCGGCGCGCATCGCCGCCGTGACCCGGCCGTTCGCCGGTTTCGAGGTGAACCGCCAACCTATGCTGCGCGTATTAAACAAACATCGATCTCATGCCTACAAAATTTCGCCTTCTCATGTTCCGCTGGATCTTCTGTCGGCGGCCAGAGAGGCCTGGGATCTGACCTGCAGTGAAGCCGAGAAAAATGGAGTGAAAAATTCACAAATTTCCGTGTTAGCGCCCACCGGCACCATCGCCTTCATGATGGACTGCGATACCACCGGAGTCGAGCCCGATATCGCGCTCATCAAATACAAAAAGTTAGTGGGCGGCGGTCTGCTAAAAATCGTCAATAATACTGTGCCGCGGGCCCTGAAGCGGTTGGGTTACGATACAAAGCAGATTGAGGAAATATACGAATACATTAAAGAACACGAAACCATCGAGGGTGCGCCCCATGTAAGAGATGAGGATTTAGCGGTGTTTGATTGCGCGTTCAAACCCAAGAATGGCAGTCGCACCATTCATTACATGGGACACGTGAAAATGATGGGAGCCGTACAACCCTTTATTTCCGGCGCCATCTCGAAAACCATCAATATGCCGACCGATGCCACGATCGATGACATCATGCACGCTTATATGGAATCCTGGAAGCTGGGGCTCAAGGCGATTGCCATTTACCGGGACGGCTCGAAACGGACCCAACCTCTCACGACTTCTAAAGAAAAGGAAGAGAAAAAAGTCCCCGCGGAAGCAAAAGAAGCGCGGCCGCTGCGGCGCAAACTGCCGGACGAAAGACGTTCAATCACCCACAAGTTCGACATCGCCGGCCATGAAGGATATATCACCGCCGGTATGTACGAGGACGGGCAGCCGGGCGAGATCTTTATCACGATGTCCAAAGAGGGATCGACTATTTCCGGCTTAATGGATTCTTTCGCCACGGCGGTTTCAATGGCGCTTCAATACGGCGTGCCTTTGCGGGTTTTGGTCGATAAGTTCAGCCACATGCGTTTTGAGCCATCCGGTTTCACCAAAAACCCCGATATCCCTATGGCGAAATCGATTATGGACTATATTTTCCGGTGGCTGGCTACGAAATTTCTCGATGGCGACGCGCAGCAGGAAATCGGCATTGTGAAGCGCGAGCCCGACGAAAATAGCGTCAGTAACAAAAAAGTAATTCCCATCACCGCCCAAGCTCCGCGCGGGGGCGCACCCGTAACCAGCATCAGCAGCGTCACCAGCCTCTATCAACAGGACGCGCCACCGTGTCCCGATTGCGGCGCGATCATGATTCGGAGCGGCGCCTGCTATAAATGCATGAATTGCGGCGCGGTGAGCGGGTGCTCTTAAGCTCCTAACAACGGAGTAATGGAGTGTTGGAGTATTGGTTTTACCCATCACTCCATTACTCCACCACTCCAGCTATTTCTTCTCTAGATGGAGCATGCCTTTTTGGGTGTCGATGTCGATACGAAAATTGCTCAAAAAATTCAGTCCCAAAAGGCCGGCCACTTGGGGATCGGGAACTGCGTCATGCACCGCGGCAATGAGATTCTTGATTTCCATGCCGCCCACACTAATGGACTCGAGATTCGTAAGCGGGGCCTGAATCAGTCCATTAGCGGTTTGGAACGGCATGGTGCGCTGATTTTGGGTGAGGTCAATGTCAAGTTCTCTGGCCACCGCGCTCGAAATCATCGTATAACTGGCGCCGGTATCGACCACAAACTTTGCCGCGGTCTTGTTATTCAGCATTGCTTTGATGATTACGACCTGCCCATGTCTTTCGATGGGAATTGACGCTTTGACGGGCGCAGCCTTTGGTGAGTCCACCGGCGGAGAGCTTTCGGTGGCCTGGATGCGCGTGGCCGGCCCGCGTTGATTTTCGGGAATGTTGTGCAGGTTGTCGGTAAAGTGAACCACGCCGTCTTGATCGACCCAGCGGTAGTACTCCGCGGCCGAAGAAGGCATGGTCCTCAGCAGCAAGCAGATAAGAATCGTTAAATAGAACTTCACCAGTGAGGGAGAGTTTACCATAGTTCCCGGATGGAAAAAACGCGTGATGATCCGATCGATCGCACCGGCGCCTGCGCGGGTTCACTGATTCTCTGACACAGGAGCTCGAACCTCAAAGATTGCCCTGCTTTACAACACTGTACGAGTATGTTAAAAATCCTTCTCAACTAAAAGGAAAGAGAGAAAAAGAGCGGAGAACATGGAGATTGCTCAGCAGCAAAAACACGGCGTTATCGAGCAGTTCAGGCTTCATCAGACGGATACCGGCTCTCCTGAAGTGCAAGTTGCATTACTCAGCCAGCGCATCGACCATCTCACCGGGCACTTCAAGATTCACGTTAAGGATCACCATTCCCGTCGTGGCCTCCTGAAGCTAGTAGGGCAGAGGAGGAGGCTCTTGGACTATCTCAAGGACAATGATTTTGAGAGATATCAGAGTCTGATCCAGCGGTTAGGAATACGTAAGTAGCAAATCCCAATCGTTGCCCTCCATTTCACCTCCGTTAGCTAGGTCTCGTTCGAAGGGTCTTTTATGATCAAAAAAGTGGAATTAGAGTTTCACGGTCGTCCCTTATCCATTGAAGTGGGCCGAGTGGCGAAGCAGGCCGATGGCGCCGCACTGGTGCGCTACGGCGAGACGGTGGTGCTGGTCACGGCCGTGGCGGCCAAGGAGCTAAAATTAGACACCGATTTTTTCCCCTTAACCGTCGATTATCAAGAGCGAACATTTGCCGCAGGCAAGATCCCGGGAGGGTTCTTCAAGCGCGAAGGGCGCCCATCGGAGAAAGAAATTCTTACGTGCCGGCTCATTGATCGGTCTATTCGGCCCCTGTTCTCGGAAGGCTTGCGTTGCGAAACCCAAATTATCGCCACCGTGCTTTCAGCGGACCGCGAGAACGATCCTGATGTTGTAGCCATGTTAGGCACCTCGGCGGCCCTGCATGTATCAGACATTCCATTTAACGGTCCGTTGGCCGGTGTTCGGATTGGCCGCATCAATGGCCAGTGGATTATCAATCCCACGCAGAGCCAACTCCCGGATAGCGATACGGATATTTTTCTCTCCGGCAGCCGCGATGCCATTGTCATGGTCGAAGGCGGCGCCCGGGTAGTTCCTGAGGACGAGATCTTAGAGGCTCTCTTTACCGGTCATCAGGCGATCCAGCCTCTGCTTGATATTCAGGAAGAGATCCGGGCGGAGGTCGGCAAAGCCAAGCGGCAAGTGCCTTTAGCCGAACTTGACGCAGCACTGGCCCGGCGGGTGGAGGAATTGGCAGTGGCGAGGCTCAGAGAGGCGATCGAGATTCCGGAGAAGTTGGAACGCTACAAACGCATAGGCGAGGTTAAAAGTGAAGTGGTCAATCGGGCGCTCGAGCTACTTCCGGGCAGGGAAAAGGACATCAAAACCGCGTTTGATGACTTGAAGAGAAAATGTTTTCGCGGCCTGGTAATCGAGCACGAGCGGCGCATTGACGGGCGCGGTTTAAAGGATATCCGCCCCATCACTTGCGAAGTCGAAGTGTTGCCCCGGACGCACGGATCGGCCTTGTTCACGCGCGGCGAAACTCAAGCCTTGGTCGTCACCACCCTGGGGACTGCTTCGGACGAACAGAAGATTGACGCCTTGATTGGCGAGCATTATAAAAAGTTCATGCTGCATTACAATTTCCCGCCCTTCAGTGTCGGGGAGGTCAAATTTCTGCGCGGGCCGAGTCGGCGCGACATCGGCCACGGCAACTTGGCCGAACGTGCGTTGCTCCCGGTGCTGCCACCGGAAGAACGTTTTCCCTACACGGTGCGGATCGTCTCGGAAGTTCTGGAATCCAATGGTTCCACATCGATGGCCACCGTATGCGGCGGGTCTCTGTCAATGATGGATGCGGGTGTGCCGGTGTCCGCGCCCGTCGCTGGCATCGCCATGGGGCTTATCAAAGAGGGCGAGCATGTGCGAGTGTTGTCCGACATTCTAGGCGACGAGGACCATCTCGGGGATATGGACTTCAAAGTTGCCGGTACGCCTGACGGCGTGACCTCGCTACAGATGGATATAAAGATTAGCGGCGTGAGCCGCGATGTCATGCGCCAGGCTCTCTACCAGGCTCGCGAAGGCCGGTTGCATATACTCGGGATCATGGGCCAGACGATGGCATCACACCGAGCTAGCGTCTCCGGACACGCTCCGCGGATAATTACCATAAAGGTGAAACCCGACAAAATCCGCGAAATCATCGGTCCCGGCGGCAAAGTCATCCGCGGCATTATTGAGGCCACTGGCGTCAAGATGGATGTGGAGGACGATGGAACCGTTACGATTGCCTCCAGCGACGAAGCCGCCTCTAAAAAAGCCGTCGAAATGGTACAAAGGATCGCCGCCGAGGCGGAAGTTGGCAAGATCTATAAAGGGACGGTGCGAAAAATTGTCGACTTCGGGGCGTTTGTTGAAATCCTGCCGGGCACCGACGGGCTGGTTCATATTTCTCAGCTCGCGGCCGAGCGTGTGCGGCGAGTGTCGGATGTCCTCAAAGAGGGCGACGAGGTCATGGTGAAAGTTCTTGAAGTCGATCGACAAGGCAAGATCCGATTGAGCCGTAAGGACGCTCTCCAAGAAATGGGGGAGGGGACTTCAGGGTCGGGCAGCGGCTCGAGCGATCCTCACCGGGATTAACTTCACCGCTTCTTAATTTTTATGTTTTCTAAGACCGTTCTCGACAACGGTATCCGAGTGGTTTCACAGGAGATGCCGGATCATCGCTCGGCAACCCTGGGCATCTGGGTCGAAAATGGTTCACGCCACGAGTCGCTTGAGCAAAATGGAATTTCGCATTTTATCGAGCATCTGCTTTTCAAGGGGACCGAGCGGCGCAGTGCGGCCGAGATCGCGGAAGAGATAGACGCCGTCGGCGGTGTGCTCAACGCATTTACGGCCAAAGAGCACACTTGTTATTATGCCAAGGTGCTTGATGAAAACCTGCCGCTGGCCATCGATCTTCTGACTGATATTTTTCTCAATTCCAGTTTTGAGGGCGAAGAGATCGAGCGCGAAAGATCGGTCATCCTGCAGGAAATCTCGCAAGCCGAAGATACGCCGGATGATTACGTTCACGATCTTTTCAGTGTGGATTTCTTTAAAGATCATCCGCTGGCGAGACCGATTTGCGGTCGGGCAGAAACCGTCACGAGTTTTCGCCGCGACGATTTTGTAAATTTTTTTAAGTCACGTTATCATCCGCACCGCGTCATTGTCTCCGCGGCCGGGCACGTGCGCCATGATGAGCTGGTGCGGGAGATGTCCGCGCGTTTAGGGTCTAATCATCACGGTCCAGCGGCAATCTCGATGCCTGTTCCAGACGAGATCGCGCCGAAAATGGGAAACGGGATTTTCCCGCATCGGAAGTCATTGGAGCAAGTCCATCTCTGTCTCGGAATGGCTGGAACCCATCAATCCCATCCGCAGCGTTATGTGGCCTACGTCCTGAACACGCTTCTCGGCGGAGGCATGAGTTCTCGGCTCTTCCAGGAGATTCGCGAAAAGCGCGGCAAGGCCTACTCCGTTTATTCGTTTGCGGCTTCCTATAAAGATGTCGGTTATCTCGGGGTCTATGCCGGCACGAGTGTAGAGTCGACGGAGGAGGTTGTGGAGCTGATCGCGCTAGAATTAAAACGTTTCGCTGCCGGAGAAGTCACGGACGCGGAAATCGAGCGCACGCGGGGACAGCTGGTGGGCAGTATGATCTTGGGCCTGGAATCCACCGACTCCTGGATGAGCCACATCGCCCGTAATGAAATCTATTTCGCCAAGTCGATTACTACGGACGAGATCTGTGCGGGCATACGTTCGGTTACGCGCAACGATGTCGTAGAATTGGCTCAAACGCTTTTCCGTCCCGAGACGTTGACTTTATCGCTCTTGGGCGATTTTAAAGACGGTTTCAAAATCAATAATTTACTTTAGGGTTCCCATTCCGTTCCCGCGGGCCGCATGGGTGGGGTCGTCGGTGGAAGAGTTACGAATTCAGATCAAGCGGGTGCGGCCGAACGATGCGCCGCTGTCTTTCCCTGCCTACATGACGGCGGGATCGGCCGGAATGGATTTGTGCGCCGATATCGCTGCCGAGCTTCGCTTGGCGCCCATGGAGCGGCGTTTGATTCCGACCGGTATTGCCATCGCGTTGCCGCATGGTTTTGAAGCGCAGATCCGGCCGCGAAGCGGCTTGGCCCTTAAGCAGGGACTAACCCTTCTCAACAGCCCTGGAACCATCGATTCCGATTATCGCGGTGAAATTCAATTGATTGTGGTGAATTTTGGGCAAGAGCCGGTTGCGATCCAGCGCGGCCAGCGTATGGCGCAGATGGTGCTCCAGCGAGTCGTCAGGGCGGAGTGGCAAGAGGTTCAGGAACTCCCGCCTTCGATCCGGCAACAAGGGGGTTTCGGACATACCGACGAAAAATAGGTTCAAGGTTAAAAAGTTCAAAGTTCAAGCTGGCGGTTGTGGCTGAACCTTTTGAACTTTCATCGGTCTGCTTCCAACTATGATTCAACGTTATACATGCCCGGAGATGGGCCGCGTCTGGTCTGAAGAAAACGGTTTTCAGAAGTGGCTTGACGTGGAAATCCTTGCGGCTGAGGGTTTGGCAAGGCTCGGCAAAGTTCCTAAAGGAGCGATTGCCAGGATCAGAAAAAAGGCGCGCTTCAATGTGGAGCGCATTCGCGAAATTGAGCGCGAAGTGAAGCATGAGATCATTGCCTTTCTCAGTTCAGTCGCGGAATCGATCGGCGATGATGCCCGTTTTCTTCATGTCGGCATGACCTCCTCCGACGTCATGGACACCGCATTGGCGATTCAGCTAAAAGAGGCGGGTTCAATCCTGATCCAGGACGTGCGCGATCTCATGAAGGTTTTTCGGCGCCAAGCGTACAAGTATAAATGGACAATCATGATCGGACGCACCCACGGTGTTCATGCCGAACCGATCACGTTCGGATTAAAGTTCGCGCTGTGGTATCAAGAGATGATGCGGAATCTGGGCCGCTTAGAAAACGCCGTCGATGATGTTTCGGTCGGGCAGATCTCGGGCGCAGTGGGAACCTTTGCGCAAATCTCGCCCCAAGTGGAAGCTTATGTGTGCAGGAAAAGCGGGCTGCGACCGGCGCTAATCTCGAATCAGATCATCCAACGCGACCGGCATGCTTATTTTTTTGCCACTCTGGCGGTGATCGCCGGCTCGCTGGAAAAATTCGCGGTGGAGATCCGTCATCTGCAACGCACCGAGGTCCAGGAGGCTGAGGAGCCTTTCACGGCAGGGCAAAAAGGCTCGTCCGCGATGCCCCATAAGCGCAATCCCATTTTGTCCGAGAACGTCACCGGTTTGGCGCGATTGATGCGCTCCTATGCGGTCGCGGCTATGGAGAATGTTGCGCTCTGGCATGAAAGAGATATCAGCCATTCTTCGGTCGAACGGGTGATTGTGCCGGATGCAACGATCGTGCTCGATTTCATGCTGCGCCGCATGATTTATGTTCTTGGCCATCTGTGCGTCTATCCCGAGAACATGAAGCGCAATTTAGACAGAAGCGGCGGCGCCGTTTTTTCCGAGAGCGTGTTGCTCGCGCTGGTGGAGAAAGGCGTCGCTCGCGATTCGGCTTACCGCATGGTGCAGCGCCATGCGCTGAAGGTCGGCAAAGAGGGTGGGGATCTTAAAAACGAATTGCTGCAGGATGAGGAGTTGCGCCGTTATCTCGCGCCGAAGGAGATCGAAGCGATCTGGGGTGTAAAGCATCATCTGAAGAACGTCGATACACTCTTTCGGCGCGTTTTTACTTAACCGCTCAACCCCAACTGAAGAGCAGAGCTTATGCGGGTTAAAATATTCGTATCGTTAAAGCGGGGAGTGCTGGACCCTCAGGGCAAGGCCATCGAGCGCTCGCTGCACACTTTGGGATATAGTGAAGTTCAAGATGTGCGCATGGGAAAATATCTCGAGCTCGATCTCGATGCGACCACGGCTGAATCGGCCGAGGCTCGCATTCGTGAGATGTGCGACCAACTGCTCGCCAACCCCGTGATTGAAGATTACCGATATGAGATTAGCGATGAGTAATGAGGACTGAGATTTAAAACTCAGCACTTAGCACTGAGAACTAACTATGCGTTGGGGCGTGATCGTTTTTCCGGGTTCATGCGATGATCAGGATGTCTTTGACTGCTTGAAGCGCGACCTCGGACAGAAGGTAAAGTTCCTCTGGCACAAAGACGAGCTGGCAGGCCATTATGATTGCCTCGTTTTGCCGGGCGGATTCTCCTATGGAGACTATTTGCGCTGCGGCGCGGTAGCGCGGTTTTCTCCGATCATGCGTGGAGTGGTGAAGTTCGCGCAAAGCGGCGGGTTGGTTCTCGGCATTTGCAATGGATTTCAGATCTTGTGCGAATCGGGGCTTTTGCCGGGCGCACTGGTGCGCAACGCCGGTCTTCAGTTCGTTTGCCAGCCGGTCTGGCTCCGGGTGGAGGAAAGCGATACGCCGTTTACTCGCGAGACAAAAAAAGGCCAGTTGCTCAAGCTTCCGGTCAAGCACGGCGAGGGCTGTTACTTTGCCGATCCGGAAACTCTTGAGCGTTTGCGTAAGAACCGCCAGATCCTGCTCCGTTACGTCGACGCGAAGGGCAAGCCTTCGCCCGCCGCCAATCCCAATGGTTCGTTGGATAACATCGCGGGAATCTGCAACGTAAACCGCAATGTCTTTGGCCTGATGCCCCATCCGGAGGACGCTTGTAATCAATTGTTGGGCAGTGAAGACGGCCGGAAAATATTTTCGTCGGTTGTCGCCGCCTGTGCCGATAGAGAAGCACAGCATGCATGACAACCCATCGCCGGCTTTAAACCAGCCGGTTGTGACTCCCGAGCTTGTCGCGAGCCACGGTTTGACGCCGGTAGAATATCAAAAAATCGTCACGATTCTCGGGCGCGAGCCCAATTATACCGAGCTCGGGGTTTTTTCAGTGATGTGGTCGGAGCACTGTAGCTATAAGAGTTCGCGTCTTTACCTCAAAAAGCTGCCGACCGAAGGGCCGTATGTGCTCCAGGGGCCGGGTGAAAACGCGGGTGTCGTGGACATCGGCGATGGCCTGGCCGTCGCTTTCAAAATGGAAAGTCATAATCATCCATCTTTTATTGAGCCCTACCAAGGCGCCGCAACCGGTGTCGGCGGTATTTTGCGGGATATTTTTACCATGGGTGCTCGGCCGATCGCCTCGCTTAACTCATTGCGCTTCGGCAGCATCGATCACCCGCGCACGCCGTATCTCTTGTCGGGTGTCGTTGCCGGGATCGGCGGCTACGGGAACTGCATCGGCGTGCCGACCATAGGCGGTGAGGTTTACTTCGACGAATGCTACAACGCGAATATTCTCGTCAATGCTTTTTCTCTGGGAGTCGCTAAGAAGAAGCGCATCTTTACGGGAATAGCGAAAGGCATCGGCAATCCGGTGATTTATGTCGGTTCCAAAACCGGACGTGACGGAATTCACGGCGCGACCATGGCGTCGGAGTCCTTTTCCGAAGAAAAGGAACAACGGCGACCGACGGTCCAAGTCGGCGACCCGTTCACAGAGAAATTGCTTTTGGAAGCTTGTCTGGAGCTGATGGAGAAAGATTATATCGTCGGTATTCAAGACATGGGCGCCGCCGGTCTCACCAGCTCGTCCTCGGAAATGGCTGGACGAGGGGGCACCGGTATTGAGCTCGACCTTGGGCGCGTGCCACTGCGCGAAACGGGGATGAGCCCCTACGAGATTCTGCTCTCAGAGTCGCAGGAGCGGATGCTTCTGGTCGCCAGGAAAGGCACGGCGGATGAGATAAAGCGCATTTTTGAAAAATGGGATCTTGACGCGGTGGTGATCGGCCAGGTGACGGGGGATCAGCAATTCCGGACATTTTTCGGCGGCGTGGAGGTCACACGCATACCGATACGCGCGCTGACTAAAGATGCGCCGGTATATCAGCGGCCCGCGTCGCGTCCAACCCATCAGGACCACGTGCAACAACTGGATTTAAAAGTCGTGACGGAGCCTCGGGATCTCGGCGCCACGCTCAAATTACTCCTCGGCTCGCCCAATATTGCCTCGAAAGAGTGGGTCTACCGACAATACGACTATTACGTGCGGAGCAATACGGTTGTGGCGCCGGGAGCCGATGCGGCGGTGATCCGCGTCAAAGGGACCCACAAGGGCATCGCCCTGACCGTCGACGGGAACAGCCGCTACTGTTTTCTCGATCCCTATGTAGGCGGCGCCCTGGCGGTGGCGGAAGCAGCGCGAAATCTTGCTTGCGTCGGGGCACGCCCCATTGGGCTCACCGACTGCCTTAATTTCGGCAGTCCGGAAAACCCCGAAGTCATGTGGCAGTTCGCCCAAGTGATTCAAGGTATGCGCGATGCGTGCATCGCGCTCAATGTCCCGGTTGTGAGCGGCAACGTTAGTTTCTATAATGAAACTGACGGAGTGCCGATTTATCCGACGCCGACGGTGGGCATGGTTGGGCTACTCAACAACGTCGAGCGGACCCTAACCCCATGGTTTAAGACCGGCGGTGATATGGTTGTCCTGCTCGGTCGCACGCGAGAGGAACTGGGCGGGAGCGAATATCTCAAAACGGTTCATGGAATCGTGAAAGGAACTCCGCCGTGGATCGATCTCAAGCTCGAGCAGGCAGTCCATAACTGTTGCATCGAGGCGATCGACCGGGAAATTCTTCGTTCGGCGCACGATATTTCCGCGGGCGGCTTGGCCGTGACGCTGGCCGAGTGTTGCGTCAGCGGTCCGGAAAAGGCTTTGGGCGTGCGTATTGAAACGCGCGAGATGATTCGCGCGGACGCTTTGCTTTTCAGCGAATCACAATCGCGAATTATTGTTTCGGTGGCGGAGAAAGACGTGACTCAGCTGCAAGAAATCGCTTCCCGGCATAATGTTCCTACGCAGGTTATAGGGTCGGTGGGCGGAACCCGCTTGATGATTCAGCCGCTCCTCCAACTGCCGGTCGATGAGCTACGGAGCATCTGGTCATCGGGCTTAACCGCGCGGCTTAAATAGAAAGTTGCCCGTGTTCGATAAGTTCCACGAAGAATGCGCCGTCATGGGTGTTTACGGCCATCCCGAGGCGGCCAATATGGTTTACTTGGGACTCTATGCCCTGCAGCACCGCGGGCAAGAGTCGTGCGGCATCGTTTCGTCCGACGGCAAGGGACTCATTTCGCATCGGCAAATGGGACTCGTTGCCGA
Organism: Binatia bacterium; assembly: GCA_041484845.1. Taxonomy (GTDB): domain Bacteria; phylum Desulfobacterota; class Binatia; order UBA9968; family UBA9968; genus JBGPIK01. Next base: position 25,991 of record JBGPIK010000027.1, read on the forward strand.
CGTCTTCAAAGAAGATGTCATCAAGCATTTGGAGGGAACGAGCGCGATCGGCCACAACCGGTACTCTACCCAGGGACAAAGTCATCTTAAAAACGCTCAGCCGTTTGTGGTTGAGTATTCTCAAGGACCCATCGCCATCTCGCACAACGGCAATCTAGTTAATGGCGAGCTGCTGCGGGAGGAATTGGAACAGGCCGGGTCGATCTTTCAGTCCACTACCGATACCGAAGTCATCATTCATCTCATCGCCACGTCCAAAGAATCGACGCTCATGGGACGGATCATCGAAGCGCTGAGCCGCGTTCGCGGCGCCTATTCTTTGCTGTTTCTGACCCTCGATCGCATGATCGCCGCGCGCGACCCGTTCGGCTTTCGCCCCCTGGTTATAGGAAAATTTCGTGAAGGCAAAAATCGCGGCTCCTATGTAGCGGCTTCGGAAACTTGCGCCCTCGATCTTATCGAGGCGGAGTATGTGCGCGATGTGGAGCCGGGGGAAATTGTCACGTTCGGTCCCGATCGCATGGAATCGTTAAAGCCGTTTCCACCGGCGCCTCAGTCCAAGTGCATCTTTGAGTATATCTACTTCGCGCGACCCGACAGCAGTCTTTTCGGGCACAATGTTTATCAGGTGCGCAAAGCCTTAGGCCGCCAGCTCGCTAAGGAGAGTGGGGTGGAGGCGGATCTGGTTTCGCCGGTTCCGGACTCCGGTGTTCCCGCGGCGATGGGTTATTCGGAGGAGTCGGGAATCCCGTTAGAGTTCGGTCTGATCCGCAATCACTATGTCGGACGAACCTTCATCGAGCCGCAGCAATCAATTCGCCACTTCGGCGTCAAGATTAAACTGAATGCGCAGCGTGAAGTGCTCAACGGCAAACGTGTGATCGTGGTCGATGACTCGATCGTGCGCGGGACCACGAGCCGGAAAATTATCCGTATGCTTCGTGACGCCGGCGCTAAGGAAGTGCACATGCGCATCAGCTCGCCGGCTACGGTCAGCCCATGCTATTACGGCATCGATACGCCGACCCGCACCGAGCTCATCGCCTCTTCCCATTCCGTGGAGGAAATCCGCCGACACATCGACGCGGATACCCTGGCCTACCTTAGCAACGATGGAATGTATGTGTACTTCAAGGGGCAGAAGCAGGGTTTTTGCGATGCCTGCTTTACCGGCAATTACCCCGTTCACTTCGAGGACGAGGGCCACACCCGGCAGCTGCACTTATTTGAAGCGCTCAACCGCTAATCGCCTTGGAACGGCAAGTATGTCATTCGCTCGAAGCAGCAAACGCTACGTGGCGTTTCTCAGCAGAACGCAGTGCATTGCTTGGCGTAGACAGGCCAGGGACGCCGCGTCACGCGGTAGGACGTTCGGAGTGTGCGAGCATTCGTCCATGCAAGCCTGAAAGTTCCTGCGAATTGTTAAGTCGTAGATGGGTGACCCTCCCGGATGACCCTTGAGTGTCCAATAATTCACAGGGTGCCAGCTACAAGACGGGTAGCTACTATACAACTTCGGATGTGACCCCTTCCGACCTTCCACCCCTTCCTAGCGCCATACATTACCTGGGAATAGCTGGCCGACTTTGCGGTGTCTCAAGTTGATGTACTCAGTGTAGGACTTTGCCTCTCGACAATTTCAGACTATAATCGTGAACAATGAAACTTTGGTTCGAGTGGGATGCTAACAAGGCGAGAGCCAATTACAAAAAACACAAAGTCGGTTTTGAAGAAACGAAGACTGTATTTAACGCCCCGCTGCTCATTACGTTTCGCGACGGTGATCATTCAGGAGACGAAGAACGTTTTGTCAGCATTGGCGTGTCAGGCAGCAACAGGAATTTGCTCGTTGTTCACACGGAAGAAGAGATTATCAACGACATAGTCTCTATTCGCATAATTAGCTGCCGCAAGGCCACGGCAGCGGAACGGAGAACTTATGAAGAAGGCAAAAGTTAATCAACCTATGTTGGCGATGGAGGACATGCGCCCTGAATATGATTTTCGCGGCGAGCAAGGCGTGCGCGGCAAATATTATCGAGCCTACCGACAGGGCCACACGGTTAAAATCCGTGAAGCCGATGGCACGGTAACAGTACAGCACTTTACACTTGCCGACGGCGCCGTGATGCTCGAGCCAGATGTTCGCGCCTACTTTCCGAACTCGAAAGCGGTGAACAAAATCCTGCGGTCGATCATCGCCTTGGTGCCGAGCCGTGATAAACGGCGCACCAACGTTTCCAAAGGCCGCTGAACATTCCCCGTGTGCCAAAGCTTAAAGCCTCGCTCGGGACGTCGCCAAAATTGTACTAATGCCCTTTGAGCATAGGTGTCACTTATTGAGCATAGGTGTCAGGCATTGCTTATTTGATATTTGCGCCGTTTCCCTTGTCGCAGCTGTGTGCATAGATCCTCCAACTGCTTGCGCCGCTTGATGTCCTTTTCAAGCCCCTCTTCCAGCCGTTTCACCGCCAATGACATCGTGCTCTGGTCGCGCCCCATATACTTCGCCGCCTCCGTTATGCCGATCCCGCCGACGTCCCCCGCCACATACGCCGCCTCGCCTCGTAACCGGCTGCCGACCCGTCCACGCCCTTTGGTTAAAATCACTGCGACGCTGAGTCCCGCCCCACGCGCGATTTCCTGGAGAATCTCCGCCATCGTGATCTTTACCGGCCGGGTTTCCTCTTGGTCGTCGATTGCACGATGGACGACCTCGACAAATTCATCACCACCCAAATACTGCTGCTCTTTGACTTCGTAATACTCTTCCTGATGTCCCCCCTCTAATCCTTCGCGGAGAAACCGCTGGTAGGAGTCAGGGTGCTAGGGTCAGACCTTTACACCTTGATTCTTGACTCGTCGCGTTTGTAATCAGTACTCTTTCATTCTCAACAAAAAACATACGACTTCAGCTCCACGGCGACGCCGAATCGACCATGGCGTGGCTCGACCCTTATCACGCGCGCCTCGCACTGGAGGGTCTCGTCTTCGAAATTTAGGAAAAGCCGGATCGTGTCTTCGATCGAGTGCGCGCTCTCGGTCTCAAAGAAAATTCCCGATGTGCTGATATCGCGCGTGGTACCGATCCCCTCGTTCAATTGCACAGCCAGACTGAGCTTATAGCGTTCGCCCCTCCGTCTCTCCTGGAAACCGACAGCTCCTTCCACAGTTCAGCTCACCGTTCGGCTTACTCTGCCAATGAGCCCCGGTGAAAACGATTGATCGGAAGATATATTTTCCCTACCTTTCGATATATATGGAAAGGTAGGAACTGAAGAATGGAGTATTGGAGTGTTGGACTGACTGTTAGAGTGATGGAGCGGTGGAGTACAGTACTCCGAGACTCCAGCACGCCAGTCGCGTAGCTCTTTTACACGAGCCCCTTTTCCTGGGCGTAGCGGGCGAGCTTTGTGTGGCTATCGACGCCGAGCTTCTGATAGATGTTGTGGAGATGGATCTTGACCGTTCCCTCGCTGATGAAGAGTTTCGTCAGCCAGTACCAGGGACAGGCCTTGCAATCTAAACAATCTGAGCCAACTTCTCCATTTGGCGCTCCACTTGGGGCTCGTTCTCCAACCGGGTGTCATAGCGGCTCAGCATGGAACTGATCGTCGTCGCGTCGCGCCCGAAATACCCCGCCACATCCTTTACCGGGTATCCAGCTCGCCGCACCAGAACGTACGCGATCATCGTCCGTTGGCCGGCCACCTTCCACCCTCGGCTTGGCGCTCTTAACGGTTCGATGTCAATTTTCAATCCCGCCGCCAATTCTTTCACCACGACACTGAGTGCCCGTCGTTTCTTGGGTTCCTCGTCTTCGTAGTTCCGCGTAAGCTCTTCGCCAAACTCTTGGTCGCCCAAAAACCTCTGGTCGACTACTTCGTAGTATTCTTCCCGGTGACCGTCTTCATGCCCGTCTCGGATGAACTTCTTGTAACCGTTCGTACCGCCGATCATCTTCAGCACCGCCCGTGGGTCAATGATCGCTGTGGCTTTGCCCGACCGGTAGGCTGGGTCGCCACTGTAACGGTAGTCTTGCGGGGTCAGGGCGAGCTTGGAGCGGACCGGATTCAAATGGATGTAGCGGACCAGCTCCAACAAATAGGCGTCCTTCTGGCACAGGATCGCTTTGTAGCGTCCCTGAAATAGATGGCCGACTTTTTTGTATTTGCGGTTGTAGTACTGGGTATAGCTCTGCTGGAGTCCCTGCATGAATTTGCCCAAGGGCGTCTTGCCGCATTCGAGCAGCAAGTGGACGTGATTGGGCATCAGGCAGTAGGCGTAGATCGTGACTTCGTGCCGGCGCCGGTACTGGGTGAGTTTTTCCAGATAGCTCTGACAGTCGGCTGGACTGAGAAATGTCTTTTGCCTTTGGTTGCCGCGAACGATGACGTGGACCAGAACGCCGGGGGCGAACAGTCGGGGTTTGCGGGCCATGGACTCTCCAGTACCACACAACTTAACCAATTTACAATAGAGCAAGGCCTGACCCCATAAACCTGACCCCATAAACTAAACTCAAGGATCGACCTAACCAACGCTGAGCCTGTTCTCTACTCTACCCATAAACGATAAGCAGGCTCTCACCGCAGTGCGCTCGGCACAGAGGTCTCGGTGATTACACTCCCCGCGTTAAAAGCTAAGAGTAGACGCGACCCCTCTTTGTTCGTTGCGTTAGTAGGGACACAGTGGTGGTCGAATGGATTACAATCCCTGACGCACCGGCAATGCGGGCACGGGAACGCGCCCGCATTTAAGATTCCAATAAGTCCATGAACGCGGATCAAAGACACCAGCAGGCGCGTGATCCAGAGTTTCGAAAAACTCCTTCACGCCGACCACGCTCTCGACCACGCGCAAATCCTCGACAGTGCCATAGGTCATTACATGGGCAAGAAAATGCACCGGGTCGGCCAACGCGTCGGCGGGTTCCTTGAACCATACCACGCGCTTTGCCACGGCAAGCAAGGCCGGTGTTTTTGGCAATGGCTTCATCGGGTTCATTCACCGCGCCGCTTCGTGTGAGCCG
>JBGPIK010000028.1:0-30711 GCA_041484845.1 Binatia bacterium
CGGGACCTCCGCATCGCGGCAGGCATGGAGCAACTGTTGAATCTTGGGCAAGGCATCCCAGGCGACTTGACCGCAACTCGTAGGGAATTCGTCAATCGCATCCATCACCGGCATCGGTTTGGTGCCGGTAAAGCCGGTGATTACGTCAATAATCAACAGGGCCGGGTTCCGGCCGTAAGTGCCTTTCCCTTTGTAACCTGCTTTTTCGTAGATCTTTCTCTCTTCTTCAGGAATAAACTCTTCCCATGCTCTCATGGATCAACCTCCTCGTTGGCTCTGGAGAATTTATATGGACACTTTACTGATCTTCAACTGATTTTCATAGCGCAAGAACGATCCGAATCACAGGGGTGCGCTTGGCAATTCCTTAACCGTTGCCGGCGACCAAACGATATCAAACAGGTCTTACGGTGAGTAGGCCTTGTCACCGCGCCGAGTCATGAAAAGATCCAGCGGCAGCTCGCTGCCGATGCCTTTTTCCCTGGCTTTTTCATACATTTTGCGCGCGGTGGCGGCAAATTGAATGCCCATCCCGGTATTGTTCTTAAAAAAAGTGATTTCCTTATCGTCTTTGCGCCCGCGGCACTTGCCGTTCAATAGTTCGCCGAGCTCGTGGAGATCCTCCGCTTTAACGATGCCCCTTTCGATCCGATCATGAAATTCAGCCTGCTTGTCGATAAAGATTTGCGGCTTGTAGCCAACCACGATGAGATCAGCTTTCTTGATCGCTTCATCGTCCAGCTCTTTGCGCGGCAGGAAGCCGTCGCCGCCGACCAGGCTGGTGACGTGCATGCCTTCTTCCAACCACCGGCCTTGGACCACCGGGTCGACGGTATTCGTCGCTGCGCTCACAATATCGCTGCCGCGCACGGCCTCCTCGGCGGATGACACCGGGACGATTTCAACGCCGGTTTCCTGGCTCATTGTGCGCGCAAAGTTTTCCCGGTTCTCTTTAGTGGGACTGTACACTTTGATTTTGGTGAGCGGCCGAACGACCAAATGCGCGGTCACCTGAGTCTTGGCCTGCTCGCCGGAGCCTAAGAGACCCATAATTTTGGCGTCCTTACGCGCCAAAATGTTGCTCGCCACGGCGCTGGTCGCAGCAACCCGCATGGTGGAAATATGATGGTCGTCCATGAGCGCCAGAATCTCGCAGGTATCCATGTCGAATAGCATGACCAGCCCGATGTAATCGCCTGGGTAAACCCGGCGTTTGCTGCCGGCGACTTGCACCTCTTTGGAAAAACTGGAGTCGATGCGCAACGCCATAGACTTAACGCCCGGTACAAGCCCCATGATATTGTTAAAATAATATTGTCCGCCTTCTTCTTTCCAAGGCGTGCGCAAGCGCGCCCGCGGCGCGTTCATCGCGATGCCTTGCCCCAGTTCGCGAAACGCCTGCTCGATGGCATCGATCTCTTCCGCCATCGGCAAAAGATTTTCCATTTGCTCGTTCTTGAGGACCAGCACCATAGGTTTACTCCCTTTTGTGTGACTAATTTCCCGTCGGGCTTGGAACGGGTCACTCTGGCAATTTTTTCGCTTTAGCGCAACGAACGGATAAAGCCGCTTTGTTCGATCTCCGCCATGAGATCCGTGCGGATGAAACTTGCGGGATCGGCTGTTCGAGCTTTGGGGTTGTCCTTGATCTGATCGAGCACGGTCTTGGCCTCTTCAGGAGAAGGCGTCGGGACTGGACGAATATATCTATGAATATAGATCTCGTAGGTATCGTCGAGAATCGGCAGCTCATTGATCTTCGTGTATTTTCGCAGCACAGAGATAGAAAAGTCCTTGTGACCTTTTACATAAAACGCCGCTTCGATGATGGCTTTCAAAAATTGACTCACGACGGCACGATTGATTTTGAGATAAGATTCCGTGGTTATGAAGCTCGTCGCGGGATACTTAATGCCTAACGTGCCGAGATCAATCAGCTCATTGAAGCCGAGCATCTTGGCTTTGGTTAAAATCGGCGAAGAGAGGGCGCCGCCATGGATGAAACCGCCCTGCATCGCCGCCAGGGTTTCGGGGAGTCCACCCATCTGTAAAATCTTGGCATCGCGGTCTGGATCCAATCCCACGGATTGCAAATATTTTCGCACGCCGAAATCGCTCAGCGAACCAAACCGGGTCACCCCGAGAGTCTTGCCGCGCAGATCTTGAGGCGCGCGTATGGCCGGGACGACCACCAGGCTCTGGTTGGTGGTGTCTAGAATAGTGCCAACCCACACCGTATCGGCGCCGGACAGCCGCGCCAGCACACTGCCCGTCCCCGCTCCTTGCGTGATGGGAGTATCGCCGGAGATCGTCGCCGACACCGCTTTGGTTGCGCTGCCGATATAAATCAAATCGACGTCGAGGCCGTGTTTGCGAAAGATGCCCGCATCTTTCGCTACCCACGTTACAAGCGAGGCGGCGCTGATGACCGAATAGCTGACTCTGACTTTCACTCCTTCTTTAGGCTGGGCGAAAACTGAAAAGGGTAAGAGCAGGATGAACACGAGCGCGATAGAGCTTTGTTTCATGGCGATGCGTCCCCCTGACCTGCGTATAATGGACGCCGGAGTGAGTCAAGGGACGGAAGAAGGAGAGCAATTAGGAACAATGAGGCCGCGGCCGTGGAGTGGAGGAAAAACGACTGTTAATCTTACAGAGAAATCAGAACCACGATAAAAATCGCAAGAACACAAAAAAAGGGCTGAAGAGTTTTCTTCAGCCCTTTTAACAGGACACAAATTTAAAAATTGCTATGTGCCTTTGCGGGCTTTGAACCAGTCAGCGTCTATTTTGATGAAATGCTTCCACTTGTCCGGCACGGCCGCCTCCTCAAAAATCGCCTCTACAGGACAAACCGGTTCGCAGGCCCCGCAGTCAATGCATTCTTCGGGGTCGATGTAGAGCTTGTTTTCCTTTGCAAACTCCTCGGCTTCATTTTTGGTCGGGTGTATACAGTCAACTGGACAAACATCCACGCAGGCAGTGTCCTTGGTATCTATGCAGGGCTCGGCAATAATGTAGGTCATCTAACCAACTCCTCCTAGTTTCAAACTCAATATTTACTAGCAAATCGCCCGGAGCAAGTCAATTATATAGGCGATTCGACTCAGTGCCCGACGTGGCACCGTATTCAGCAAAATTACAACGGAGCTTAGCCTTAACTTGCGTTCGTTAGCTCAAAGAGGCAACGCGACATTGTCACGTTTGGTGGTCGCAAATTTAACCCGATCCGGTATGATCGCGCGATGCCGGTAGAGATCGTCCGCCGCCGCGGCGGCAAAGGCCTGTCAAGTCGAAAGCTCAAGCCTCTGGCGCTGAGCAGGTTGCAGCTGGTCGGGCCCGAACCGTCCGAGTTAACCATAGGCCTGATCGGCGATGCCGAGATGCGAAAGCTTAACGCCAAATTTCGCAACAAGGATTACCCGACCGATGTCCTATCGTTTCCGCTGGAACAAGATCTGCCGGGAGCAGTGCGTCTGCTTGGCGATGTCATCATTTCGGTCGACAAAGCGCGGCAACAGGCCAAGGAAAGAGGCCGGTCGTTAGAAGAGGAGATCGTCACGCTGTTGATTCACGGCGTCGTCCATCTGTTGGGTTATGATCATGAGCGATCGGCGCAGGATGCGCGGATCATGGCTCGGCTCGAGAAGAAAATCTATCGCTCGCTTTGTGACCAGGGAAGATTACGGCTATAATAAAGACTAAAACTACGCTGAAGGAAAACACGGACGAGACAATCTTATGTTGGAAGAAACCAAAGAACAACTTACCCACCTGGAAGAGCGCCTTGAGCTTTTGCGGAGGCGTCTTTGACCTCGATGGCAAACAAAAGCGCGTCGCCGAGCTAAATCAAGTCACCTCCCAGCCTGAATTTTGGAACGACGGCGAAAAGGCCCAAAGCATTCTCAAAGAGCAATCCTCCCTCAGGGGAATTATCGACTCCTGGGAGAAACATAAGACCGATCTAGAGGAAGCTCGCTTCTTTCTCGATGTAGCCAAAGACGAAAAAAGCGAAGAGGCCCTGGGGGAAGCCGCCGGCAAGGTAGCGGAGGTAGCGCAAGCCATGGCCCAGACCGAGCTCACGCAGCTTCTGGGTGGGCCGGATGATCGTCGCAATGCCATCGTCACGCTTCATCCCGGAGCAGGCGGTACGGAGGCTCAGGATTGGGCCGAGATTCTCTTGCGCATGTATCTGCGCTGGTGCGACCGGCGTGGCTACCGGAAAGAGATTCTCGAATATCAACCGGGCGAAGAAGCGGGCGTGAAAAGCGTGACCTTCACGGTAGAAGGCGATTATGCCTACGGCTACCTAAAAGCCGAAGCGGGAATTCATCGGCTGGTGCGGATTTCGCCGTTTGATGCCAACTCGCGCCGCCACACCTCTTTCGCTTCGGTCTTCGTCTATCCGGAAGTGGACGACGATATCAAAGTTGAGATCGACGAAGCCGATCTGCGCATCGACACCTACCGTTCCAGCGGCGCGGGCGGTCAGCATGTCAACAAGACCGATTCCGCGGTGCGGATCACGCACAATCCTACGGGCATCGTGGTCGCCTGCCAGAACGAACGCTCACAGCACAAAAACCGCGCCATGGCGATGAAGATCTTGAAATCGCGACTTTACGAACTAGAGATCGAAAAACAGAAAGAGAAGATGGAGACCTACCACAAGACCAAAAAAGACATTGCCTGGGGCAGTCAGATTCGGTCTTATGTGCTCCACCCCTATCGCCTCGTTAAAGATCATCGAACCAATATCGAAGTCGGCAACGCCGACGCCGTGCTTGATGGCGATATCGATCGGTTCATTCAGGGCTACTTGCTAAAGGTCGGTGAAGCAGCTTGATGCTGGGCGCAAATCCGATTCGAAAGGCGAGCAGCCGCTCGCCCCGCGCTGTGAAGTCCCTTGCGCCAATGATCAAACACGGGCGGGCGACCCGTTATAATATCCCAAAAATTCCATGCAACCGTTTGCGCACACTGCACATCTAAACGGCAACGGGTTAACTCGCCGCGCGATCGACGTGCTGCAGGTGAATCTGGGCAAGTACTGCAATCAAGCTTGCATTCACTGCCATGTCGAGGCCGGTCCGACGCGAAAGGAGATGATGAGCCGGCAGACCGTCGATGCGGTGCTGCGCTTCTTATCCGCCACGACGATTCCAACACTGGACATTACCGGCGGCGCGCCGGAATTGCACCCCCATTTCGATTATCTCGTTGAATCGGCGGCGCGCCTCGGGAGGCATGTGATCGACCGCTGTAATCTCACAGCGATTTTCGAAACCGGCAAGGATTATCTGCCGGAGTTTTTCAAACGTCACAGAGTGGAGTTCGTCTGTTCGTTGCCCTGTTACCATCAGGAGAACGTCGACCGGCAGCGCGGCAAAGGGACTTTCGATCTGAGCATTCGCGCGTTGCAAGCGCTAAACGGCATTGGCTATGGTCACGCGCATAGCGGTTTACGGCTGAACCTTGTCTACAACCCGGTAAGGTCGCATCTGCCGCCGCCGCAGGAGAAGCTTGAGCAGGACTACAAGCGCATCCTGGGAGATCAATTTTGCATTGTGTTCAATCATCTCTATTGCCTGACCAATGTGCCGATTACGCGCTATGCGATGCATTTGAAATTGCGCGGCGAATACGAGCCCTATGTAAAACTGCTAGTGGACAACTTTAATGCGGCCACCCTCGCTCAAGTGATGTGCCGGACCTTGGTCAGCATCGGCTGGGACGGCTCGATTTACGATTGCGACTTCAACCAGATGCTTGATCTGCCGATTCGTGATGCTGATGGCAAAGCTCTCAATATCGGTTCGCTGGACATTGAGCAGCTATTCAGCCGGACAATTACGGTGGGTGATCACTGTTATGCGTGCACCGCCGGTTGCGGCAGCAGCTGCGGCGGCAGCCTGGTTTGAGGCGATCAACTTTGCAATTCGGCAAGACACTTCTGGTCATTTTTGTCATCGTGGACATCGCGGTTGCGCTGATGTTTTTGCCGTTTCGCGAGTGGTTCAGCCAACTCGAAGCGTATGTGCAAAGCCTCGGTGCCGTCGCTCCGCTGGCGGTCGCCCTGGTGTACGTTGCAGCGACGGTGCTGTTGATTCCCGGCAGCGCGCTGACGATCGCAGCTGGCACGCTGTTCGGGTTGCGCACGGGACTTCTAGTGGTTTTCATGGGCGCCAATTTGGGAGCTTTGTTCGTTTTTCTTCTAGCGCGCACTTATCTGCGTGAAAAAGTAGCAAAGTGGGCCGAGGGCAATCCTAAATTTCGCGCCCTCGATCGAGCGATCGGCCATCAGGGATTTAGAATGGTCTTTCTATGGCGTTTAAGTCCCGCGTTTCCGTTTACTGTGTTGAACTACTTGCTTGGGCTCACAGCGGTCCGGCCGGGCGCTTACGTCCTGGCGAATCTTCTCGGCATGTTGCCAGGGGCTTTCCTGTACGTTTATATCGGCGCTGCAGCGCGCGATGCGCTGGCTGGACAGGCGGACGGCGCGGTCGCGTTTTATCAGCAGATTTTGAAATATGTGGGCCTACTCGCGACCGTCGCTGTGGTCGTGATGGTCACACGGCTCGCGCGCAAAGCATTACGCGAAGCGGAGCAGATACAGAATGAAATAGTGACGGAGACGGCACGTGGCTAAAACCAACCCTAATCCGATATTTTTTCGGACCGGCTCGGGGCCGTGAGCCCTCCAGCCGTGGGCAATGGGACAAGGCCTTGAAGGTCCCCTCGCAAACCACCCAGGGGTGATGTTCGTGACCGCCGGGGCCTTAACTCAACCTGTACGCTCACGTGCCCCCACGGCTTCCGGTCTCACCGCCCTCGCGGAGCGGTGATACACTATAAGGTTTTGTCGGATTAGGGCTAAGTAGCAGGAATTTTGTGGTGGACGCACCGCGCTGAAAGAACGCGGTGATGATTAGCAGGTGCGATGGTAGACAAGCCGGCGGTGCATTCCATGGTTAAGACAGTCTTCATTGTAGCGATTGTGGTTATAACGGCAACTTCAACCCAGGCTGCGCCCCGGCCGGAGCTATGGCCCAAGTGGCAAAAAAACGATCCGGCCAACGTCCAAAAGATCGATCACAGCGCCTGGGATCAATTTCTCAAGAAATATGTAGTCGCGCCGCATCCGTCCGGGATCAATCGCGTGCGTTACGCCGTGGTCGCGCCCGAGGACCGGACGGCGCTTAAAAATTATCTGAAAAATCTGCAGAGCCTGGCGATTTCAACCTACAATCGAACCGAGCAAAAAGCCTATTGGATTAATCTGTACAATGCGCTGACCATGGATATCATCCTATCGCGTTTCCCCGTTGAGTCGATTCGCGACATTAACATTTCACCCGGTTTGATCGTGCGCGGGCCATGGGCCGCCAAGCTCTTGGCGGTCGAAGGCGAGAAACTTTCCCTGGATGATGTCGAGCATCGGATTCTGCGGCCCATTTGGAAAGACAATCGTATTCACTACGGCGTTAACTGGGCCAGCTTCGGCAGTCCGAATCTGCAGCCGGAAGCCTACACCGGCGATAAGGTCGATGCGCTGCTGGAAAAAGCGGCGCGTGAATTCATTAATCATCCGCGCGGTGTGGAGATTAAGGACGGCAGGCTCAAGGTGTCGAGCCTCTACGTTTGGTTCGACGATGACTTTGGCGGCAGCGCCGAAGGTCTCATGGAACACTGGCAAGACTACGCCGCGGGTGCGCTCGCTGATGCGCTGGCAAAGTATAGCGGCGGCTTAGACCACGACTATGATTGGCGGCTGAACAACGCCGAGCCAAAACCGCAGCCGTAACGGTAACGACGATCGGCCATGCGCCTCAGCGTTATTATTCCCGCCCTTAACGAAGAGAAGAGCATTGCGGCAACCCTCGAGTCCGTCATGGCGGTCGAGCCTCACGAGATCATTGTGGTCGACGGCGGCAGCACGGACCGCACGCGCGAAATCTGCCGCGGCCTTGGGATCGAGGCGTTTTCGTCGCCCCGTGGACGCGCGAGACAAATGAATCTTGGCGCGCGCCAAGCAACCGGCGAGGTGCTGCTATTCGTGCATGCCGATACGCGATTGCCGCTTTCGGCTTCGTGCGATATTCTTCGTGCTCTAACCAATTCTCGGATCGTCGGCGGCCGTTTCGATGTCAGCCTGGACGGCGAACATCGGATGCTCAAGATCATCGGCGCGATGATCAATCTGCGCTCGCGCGTCGGCAAAAGCGCCACCGGGGATCGGGCGATCTTTGTACGGCGCGAAATTTTCGCCGCGCTCGGCGGTTATCCCGATGTACCGCTGATGGAAGATATTGCGCTTGCGCGAGCGATCAAGCGCCGCGGCACGGTGGCTTGCCTGCGCAGCCGCGTTGTCACTTCGGCGCGACGCTGGGAAGCGGAAGGCCTATGGCGGACGATCTTTAAGATGTGGGCGCTCAAATCGCTTTATCTTCTGGGCTTCTCACCCTTTCACTTGAAACGATATTACCGTGATGCGCGCTAATGCTCTGGTGGTGATGGCGAAAGCTCCGCTTGCGGGGAAAGTTAAAACGCGCATGGTGCCCACGCTTAGCCCTGAGCAAGCCGCGCGATTAGCCGGAGCGCTGCTTGTCGATCAATTGAATCATATCCGACAAATAGAGTACGCGGATCTTTATCTGGCGTTTGCTCCGGATGACGCGCGCGTGCTGATGAAAGAACTAACGCCGCCGCTCTTTCGCCTCTTTCCGCAGGAAGGTACCGATCTCGGCGCGCGGATGCAAGCGGCGTTCGAAAAACTTTTCCACGCCGGCCACAGGAATATTATTCTCACGGGTAGCGATCTGGCTGCTGTTCCGCTCGGTTTCTTCGATCAAAGTTGCCGTTTTCTCGATTCGTCCCAGCATCGCGTGGTGTTGGGACCGAGCCGCGACGGCGGTTATTATCTGGTCGGCTGCAATCAGCCGACGCCCGAGCTGTTCAGGGAGATGACCTGGAGTCATAGCGCGGTTCTAACGCAAACCCTGGCTAAGCTTGCTCGGTTGCAAATCGCTCATCATCTGTTACCGAGCTGGTTCGACGTGGACACGGCGGAGGATTTGCGCGTGCTCCGGACTGCTCTGGATTGTGCTTCTTTGGCTGACACCATGCCGGACACGCTTAAGTTTCTAAGGCACCCGGAAATCCGCAAGTCCATGGCGTGAGCCCACCGGGCGCGCCAACCGCGCGGCGCTGCTATTCGTGATTAACACCCGATGTCTCGAGCATTGGCGCCGGTGCTGCCCCACGACGATTTTCCACGCCGGCTAGAAGCCGGTCGCCATTGTGCTAAAATTGAATTGTTGAGAGTTCATCAACGCCGTTTCCAGGCCCACACCTTGTTATTATAGGAAGAAAAGTGTCCTATAAGCCCATTGACGATTATGGCGTCATCGGTGATTTCGCTAACGGCATCGTCGGACGTGAAGGCGCATTCAGCATCTGCACTTTTTGGCTGGTCGAAGCGTTGACGCGCGCGGGCCGTTTTGAGGAAGCCCGTTTGATGTTCGAGAAGATGCTCGGCTATGCTAACCACGTGGGACGCTTTGCGGAAGAGATCGGTCACTGCGGCGAAGCGTTGGGAAATTTTCCCCAGGCTTTCACCCATCTGGGCTTGATCAGCGCGGCTTACAATCTTGACCGTGTCTTGGCAAAGGGAAGCTGATAGGACCGTTTGAAGATTTGCTTTTACGGAAACTTTCCGAGGAGCCCAATCGATAGTGAGGTGAGGTTTAGATTAGGGGGAGAATGTGAGTATGAGTGATTCGATCGATCAGCTCTGCATCAATACCATCCGGATGCTTTCGGTGGATGCCGTCGAAAAAGCCAATTCGGGTCACCCGGGGGCTCCGATGGGTCTTGCGCCGGCTGCCTATCTTTTATGGACGCGCTTCCTAAAACACAACCCGCGCAATCCCTCATGGCCAGATCGCGACCGCTTTGTTCTTTCCGCCGGCCACGCCTCGATGCTGATCTACAGCATGCTCCACCTGACCGGCTACGATGTGCCGCTCGAACAGATCGAGCAATTTCGACAGTGGGGAAGCCGTACGCCGGGCCATCCCGAACGCGGGCTGACCCCCGGCGTGGAAACGACCACTGGGCCGCTCGGTCAGGGTTTCGGCAACGGCGTCGGCATGGCGATCGCCGAGGCCTATCTGGCGGCGCGCTACAATCGACCCGGACACGAAATCATCAATCACTATACTTACGTCATCGTCAGTGACGGCGACTTGATGGAAGGTGTCGCGGCGGAAGCCGCCAGCCTGGCCGGCCATCTAAAACTGGGCAAACTCGTTTATCTCTACGACAATAATCATATCTCTCTCGCCGCCTCGACCGACCTGACGTTCACCGAAGATCGCGCCAAACGGTTCGAAGCCTATGGCTGGCATACGCAGATCGTCGAGGACGGAAACAATCTCGCGGCGATGGATCGGGCGCTGCGCGCGGCCCGCAGCGAAATCGCCCGGCCATCGCTGGTGCTGTTGCGCACCCACATCGGTTTCGGGTCGCCGGGCAAGCAGGACAGCTTCGAGTCCCACGGTTCGCCCCTGGGCCAAGAGGAAGTCAGGCTGACGAAGAAAAATCTCGGCTGGCCCGAAGAGCCGCCGTTTTTAATTCCGGACCAAGCCCTGACGCGTTTTCGCGAGTCTGTCATGAAAGGACAACGGACGGAGGCCGAATGGAAGGAACGATTCTCGGCCTACGCGCGGGAATTTCCCGAAATGGCGCGCGAGCTGGAGCAAGCGCTGCGCGGCGAATTGCCCGACGGTTGGGATGCGGCGATTGCCGATTTTCCCGCCGATCCCAAAGGACTCGCGACTCGCGTCGCCTCGGGAAAAATTCTCAACGCCATCGCTCCGAAGCTCCCGACTTTGATCGGCGGCTCGGCGGATTTGAATCCATCGACGCACACCGTGCTGCAGAAGCTTGGCGATTTTGAAAGTCCCGATAGGGATTTCAGCGCCAGCCAAGGCGCAGCGGGCGGCGGTTTCAGCTACGGCGGGCGCAATGTCCACTTCGGCGTGCGCGAGCATGCGATGGGGGCGGCGTGCAATGGCATGGCGGCCCACGGCGCCATCATTCCCTTTGCCTCTACATTTTTGATTTTCTCCGATTACATGCGCCCTTCGATTCGGCTTGCGGCGCTTATGGAGCTGGGCGTGATCTATGTTTTCACGCACGACAGCATCGGCGTCGGCGAAGACGGCCCGACCCATCAACCGATCGAACAATTGGCCGCGCTCCGCGCCATACCGCGCCTGATCGTCATCCGCCCGGGCGACGCCAACGAGACCGCTGTCGCGTGGCGGGTCGCCATCGAGGCCCGTAAGCATCCTGTTGCCATGGTATTGACGCGCCAAAACGTGCCCACCTTGGACCGCAGCCAATTCGCCGCGGCGGACGGACTGCGGCGCGGCGCTTATATCTTGAGCGACGCGCCCAACGGCAAGGCCGATCTCGTTTTGATCGCCAGCGGATCGGAAGTCTCGCTCATCGTCGCGGCGCGACAAAAGCTCTTGGAGCGAAATATTCGCGCGCGCATCGTTTCGATGCCGAGCTGGGAGCTTTTTGATCTCCAATCCAAAGAGTACCGCGAGTCGGTTTTGCCGCCGTCGATCCGGCCGCGCCTCGCCATAGAAGCGGCCTTGCCGCAGGGCTGGCATCGCTACGTCGGCGACGGCGGCGACATCATCGGAGTGGAGCGCTTCGGCGCTTCGGCGCCGGGAAACGTCGTGATGGAGAAGTTCGGCTTCACCGTGGATCACGTTGTCGAGCGCGCTCTGACGCTGCTCAAATAGAGGACTGAGTAACGAGGACTGAGGGCTGGGTAAAAAACATGGACAGGAAAGATTCAACCGAATCGGAGACTCCGTCCTCAGCACTCATCACTCAGTACTAGGGAATGGAGCGACGAATGCGCATTGTCATCGGCGCGGATCACGCGGGATTCGACTTGAAAGAGGTTCTTGCGGCGTATTTGCGCCACCGGGGCCACGAGGTGGTGGATATCGGCACCCACAGCGACGATCCGGTCGATTATCCCGATTATGCCGACGCCCTTAGCCAGGCGATTCTTGACGGCCGCGCCGAGCGCGGGCTGCTGATTTGCGGCAGCGGCGTGGGCGCTTCCGTTGCGGCCAACAAAATTCCCGGCATTCGCGCCGGCTTGTGCCATAACACCTATGCGGCGCACCAGGGTGTCGAGCACGACGACACGAACGTTCTTGTGCTTGGGGCGCGGGTGATCGGCATCGAGCTGGCGCGCGAGCTGGTTGACCATTTCCTGGCGGCGACATTTAACGGCGAAGAGCGACATCGCCGGCGGGTTGAAAAAATCAAGGCGTTGGAAAAACGCTATGGCAGGTCATTGTAAGGGAGGGGGTTGATGAATCCACTAAAGGATCTTTTGCAACAAGGACAGTCTGTTTGGCTCGACTACATCAGGCGCAATCTTATTCGCACGGGCGAGCTTAAACGAATGGTGGACAACGATGGTATTCGCGGCGTTACCAGCAATCCGACCATTTTCGAAAAAGCCATCGCCGGTAGCACCGACTACGACGATGCGCTGCGCCAGCTTTTGGCCCAGGACGGAAAGGCTGACATGGGCAAAATTTACGAAGCGCTGGCTATCGAAGACATTCAAATGGCGGCGGATATTCTCCGGCCGATCTACGATGAAAGCGCCGGCGGGGATGGTTATGTGAGTCTGGAAGTGTCGCCCCACCTGGCCCATGACACCGACGCGACGATCAGTGAAGCCAAGCGATTGCGCGAAACCGTGGGACGCCCCAACGTCATGATCAAAGTTCCGGCGACTCCCGAGGGCATTCCGGCCGTCGAAGAACTTATTGCCGCCGGGGTGAACGTCAATATCACGTTGATGTTTTCCATGAACCACTATGAAGCCGTGGCGCGAGCTTACGTGCGCGGCTTGGAACGTTGCGCGGCTCCGGAAAAAGTTGCCTCGGTGGCGTCGTTTTTCGTTAGCCGGGTAGACACGATGGTCGACAAGGCGCTGCAGAGTCTCGGCACACCGGGGGCCGAATCGCTGCTTGGTAAGATCGCCATCGCTAATTCAAAAGTTGTTTATCGGCGGTTCGAAGAAATCTTCCACGGAGAGGGCTTTGCCTCTCTCAGGCAACGCGGCGCCAAGGTGCAACGGCCGCTGTGGGCCAGCACAGGCACGAAGAATCCCTTATACTCCGACGTGCTTTATGTGGAAGAACTGATCGGACCCGAAACCGTGAACACGCTGCCTCCCGATACGTTAAACGCTTTTAAAGACCACGGGCGAATCGCCGGCGCGACGGTAAAACAAAATCTCACGGACGCCGATACCGCGCGCGCGGCGCTCAAGGCGTTAGGCATCGATCTCAATGCGATAACCGAGAAACTTCAGGAGGACGGCGTGGCGGCCTTCTCCGCTTCTTTCGACCAACTCATGGCTGCGCTGGAAAAAAAGCGTAAAGCCATGTTCGGTATCGAATTAAATCGTCAAGAGCTCCATATCGGAAAGTACCAGCGGCGCGTGAATCGGCGCTTGAGCGAGTGGCAAGAGGAGCAATGCTCGAGCCGGCTGTGGAAAAAAGATCCGACGCTGTGGGCCGGCGCCGATGAACCGGAACTCGCCGACCGCTTGGGTTGGCTCGAGCTTCCGCACATCATGGAAAAGCAAGCCGGCGAGTTGCCGGCCTTCGCGGAAAAAGTCAAAGGCGATGGGATCCGCCACGTGGTTCTTTTAGGCATGGGCGGATCGAGC
This sequence comes from Binatia bacterium, assembly GCA_041484845.1. Taxonomy (GTDB): domain Bacteria; phylum Desulfobacterota; class Binatia; order UBA9968; family UBA9968; genus JBGPIK01. Next base: position 13,784 of record JBGPIK010000028.1, read on the forward strand.
CTTGCGCCGGAAGTTTTTCAGGGCACGTTCGGCAACGCGCCCGGTTATCCTGAGTTGCGGGTTTTGGACAGCACGCATCCGGCGGCGGTCAAATCGATCGAAGCGCAAATCGATCCGGTGCACACGCTTTTCCTGGTCTCCAGCAAATCCGGCACGACCACCGAAACGAATTCATTCTTTTACTATTTTTGGCACAAGCTGAGCGGCGTCACGGCGCAACCGGGCACTCATTTCGTCGCCATCACCGATCCCGGAACCGCGCTCGAAAAGCTTGCGGGGGAGAGAAAATTTCGCGCGACGTTCAGGGCGCCGGAAGAGGTCGGCGGACGCTATTCCGCGCTGACGGTTTTCGGACTCGTGCCGGCGGCACTCATTGGCGTCGATATCGGTGCAATTCTCGCGCGGGCGCGGCGCATGAGCGAAGCCTGTGGCAGCACGGTGCCGGAGAGCAAAAGCCCCGGCCTTATTCTTGGCGCCGCTCTGGGTGAACTTACATTGTCGAAACGCGACAAAGTCACATTTCTATGCTCTCCTTCGCTGACCGCTTTTCCGTCATGGCTTGAGCAATTGATCGCCGAGAGCACCGGGAAAGAGCGGAAAGGCATCGTGCCTGTGGCCAACGAGCACGTCGGCCCGCCGGAAAAATACTCGGACGATCGAAGCTTCGTCTATTTAAGACTCGAGGGCGACGAAAACCACTTTCTCGACCGCCAAGTCGCGGCGCTGCAAGCCAACGGGCATCCGCTCGTGCGTATTGATCTCAACGACAAGAAAGATCTCGGTCAGGAGTTTTTCCGCTGGGAAATCGCCGTGGCCGGCGCGGGCGCCGTTCTCGGGATCAATCCATTCAACCAGCCGGACGTGCAACTGGCGAAAGACTTGGCGAAACAGGCGATGGGGAAACGGGCCGGCGGTCGCAATGCCGCGAGCGCGCGCAAGGACGAAGTTGCCGTCGGCGATCGGGAAGCTTTGCAAGGAGCTCTGCGATCGTGGCTCGCCAGGAAGAAGGCGCGGGATTACGTGGCGGTGCAGGCGTACTTAAATCCGTCCCCGGCGCACGCGGCTGCGCTAAGAGAGATTTGCGCCTCACTCCGCGACCGTCTGGGAGCGGCCGTGACCCTGGGCTTTGGCCCGCGCTTTTTGCATTCGACCGGTCAACTCCATAAAGGCGGACCGAATTCAGTTCTGGCATTACAGATTGTCGACCAACCGACCGATAACCTGTTAGTGCCGGAAACGAATTATACGTTCGATGCCCTAATACAGGCACAGGCTCTGGGCGACTTTACAGCGCTCAAACAGAGACGGCGGCGCGCTTTGAGGGTCAATCTCGGCGAAGACGCGGATACCGGCCTGAAGCTATTGGCCGAGGCCGTGCGCGAGTAGTTCTCTCGAAGGAGAATCGATATGGAACTGGGCATAATCGGGCTTGGCCGCATGGGCGCCAACATGAGCGAGCGGCTTGTGCTGGGCGGTCATCGAGTGATCGGCTATGACCGCAGCCCCGAGGCGATCCAGCGAGTCGTTGATCAAGGGGCTCTTGGCGCGCATTCACTAGCGGACTTGGTTAACCAGTTGAGTATTCCGCGCGCCATCTGGCTCATGGTTCCGGCGGGTGCTCCGGTCGATGACACGATCGAACAACTTCTGCCTCATCTCCAGGGGGCGGATATCATCGTCGACGGCGGTAATTCCAATTACAAAGATACGCTGCGGCGCGCCGCGCATCTTAAAACGCAGCAAGTTTATTTTATCGACGCCGGCACCAGCGGCGGCATCTGGGGATTGAAGATCGGCTATTGCATGATGATCGGCGGCGACAAGGCAGCCATTGACGGGATTGATCCGGTGTTGAAAACTTTAGCACCGACAGGCGGCTACGCGCACGTCGGTCCGAGCGGCGCCGGCCATTTCGTCAAGATGATTCATAACGGGATCGAGTACGGCATGCTCCAGGCCTACGGCGAAGGGTTTGAGCTGCTTAAATCGTCACAGTTTACACTCGACCTCGAAAAAATCGCTCATCTGTGGAACCAGGGCAGCGTGGTGCGCTCCTGGCTATTGGAGTTGGCTGAAAGGGCCTTCCAAAAAGATCCTGATCTCTCTTCGATTCGCGGTTATGTCGAGGATTCGGGAGAAGGCCGTTGGACGCTTCAAGAGGCCATCGAACGGGATATTCCCGCTCCCGTGCTGACGCTGTCGCTGTTTGCTCGTTTCGCCTCGCGCCAAGACGATTCCTTCGCCGCCAAACTCATCGCGGCGCTCAGAAACGAATTTGGTGGCCATGCGGTAAAGAAGGAGTAGCCGTCCATGCTCAGTGATCCGCGCGCTTACGTGACCAGCGGTCAGAGCCGGAGAAGGCGGCCACACGCGGCGGTCCTTATTATCTTCGGGGCGTCTGGAGATCTCAGCCAACGAAAGCTCATGCCGGCTCTGTATAACCTCGCGTTGGAAGACCGCTTGCCTGAACGCTTTTCCGTGATCGGCTACGCGCGCAGCGAGATGACCCATGAGGGGTTTCGAGAAAAAATGCGCGAAAGTGTTCGTGAGTTTTCGCGCACGGGTTTAAAAGACGAAGTCGTGTGGAATCAATTCGCGGCCAATTTGTATTACGTCCGCGGTGGCTACGAAGACCCGGACGGCTACCGCGCGCTGAAAGATTTCATCGACGGCTTCGATCACGGCAGTCGGGTATTGCCGGTTCGGCTCTTTTACTTGGCGACGCCCCCCGATCTTTATGGAACCGTTGTTGAGCGGATTTCAGCTGCGGGGCTGGCGCTTCGAGAAACAAGCGGCGAGAATCGCATGCGGGTCGTCATTGAAAAACCGTTCGGCACCGATCTTTTGACGGCCCGGGAACTCAATCACCGCGTGCATGAAGTCCTTGACGAAAGTCAGGTCTATCGCATTGACCATTATCTCGGCAAAGAAACCGTGCAGAATATGATGGTGTTTCGTTTCGCCAACGCCGTCTTTGAGCCGGTTTGGAACCGCCGCTACGTCGACCATGTGCAAATTACCGCGGCGGAAACTGTCGGCGTGGAAAATCGCGGCGGTTACTACGATCAGGCCGGCGTGGTGCGCGATATGTTTCAGAACCACCTGCTGCAGCTTCTGTGTTTAACCGCCATGGAGCCGCCGGTGGCTTTGTCCGCCGACGATGTCCGCGATGAGAAGGGAAAACTGCTCAAATCGGTCCGTCTGATAGCGCCGGAAGAAGTGGCGGGAGCCGCCGTGCGCGGCCAATACGGCCCCGGAAAGGTCGCGGGCAAAGAATTGCTCGGTTACCGCGAAGAGCCGGGCGTTGCCAAGGACTCGCCGACCGTCACCTATGCGGCGATCAAGTTTTTCATCGACAATTGGCGCTGGGAGGGCGTGCCGTTTTATCTACGGTCGGGCAAGCGCATGGCCAAGCGCGTGACGGAAGTTGCCATTCAATTCAAGCGGCCTCCGCTGCTGTTGTTCAAGTCGCACGCCGTTGATGCGGTCAACCCCAATGTATTGGTGATGCGCATCCAACCCGACGAAGGCGTATCCCTGACCTTTGAAGTCAAACCGCCCGGACCCGATATGCTGATCAGTCCGCTTAGCCTCGATTTCAATTATAAAGAGGCGTTTGGCAGCAGCCCGCCCGAGGCTTACGAAGCGCTGCTCGAGGACTGCATCGAAGGAGATTCGACGTTGTTCACGAGACATGACTGGGTGGAGGCGGCCTGGTGTCTCGTGGACCCCATCATTCAAGTCTGGAAGCTGAGTAGGCCGAAGAACTTTCCCAACTACGAAGCCGATTCCTGGGGGCCCAAAGAAGCGGATGAATTCATGGCGCGGGACGGCAGACGCTGGCGTCAGCCATGAAGTAGTAGGTCATGGGTGTCTGTGGTTGGATTTGACCGTAAAACATCTAGCGTGGCTGAGCCGCAACCAAAAAGGAAAAGACATTTTTCACCACGAAGTGTGTCATGAGCTTACGCTCGCCCGCAGAACATGAAAAAGGAGGGGGATTCCTCAGCACATTTTCCCCGCGACTCGTCATTCCCGCGCAGGCGGGAATCCAGGTTTGTTCTCCGCCCCACTAGCCTGGATACCCGCTTTCGCGGGTATGACGGAATTCTGCGTTAACTCAGCGTATTTTGGGTTATTCATTCTATGGATCATCCACGCAGCCGTATTTTCGAAGGAGATCATGAATCACTTCGTGGTGAGAGTGAATTATGGTCCGTAGAGACCTAGTTCTCGCCGGCGACGTCGGCGGCACCAAGACCAATCTCGCTTTGTTCTCTGTCCATGGCGAGCGGCTGCATGTCGAAAGATCGCGCAGCTTTCCGAGCAAGCGATATTCAGGACTGGTACCGGTCTTGGGTGATTTTTTGGCCGACGATCATGTCCCGATCGACTCTGCCTGTTTCGGCATTGCCGGTCCCGTCGTCGACAACAAAGTCAAAACGCCGAATCTTGCCTGGATAGTGGACTGCGTTGAATTGAGGCGCGCGCTGAAGCTCGATTCAGTGGCTTTGCTCAACGATCTGGAGGCCACCGCCTACGGTGTTTTTACGCTCGAAAATGATGAATTCCTCACGTTGAATGAAGGCGTGATCCGCCACGTGGGCAATAAGGCACTGATTGCGGCGGGTACGGGGCTGGGACAGTCGATCCTTTACGACGACGGCCGCCGCTTTCGTCCCCTGGCATCGGAAGGCGGCCATGCGGATTTCGCTGCGCGCAATGAATTGGAAATTGAACTGCTGCGCTACCTCCTCGGTCGCTACGCGCACGTCAGCTATGAGCGCGTGCTGTCCGGACCGGGGCTGCTCAACATTTACCGGTTTCTCAAAGAAGCGCGAGGCGTCCAAGAGCCGAGCTGGTTGGCCGAGCGGCTCGCTGCCGCGGATGACATGAGCGCGGAGATTTCCCAAGCGGCACTGGCCAATGAAGCAGAGATCTGCGTCCAGGCGCTGGATGTGTTTGTTTCGGTTTACGGCGCCGAAGCGGGTAATCTGGCGCTCCGGGCGAAATCGATACGCGGTCTTTATATCGGTGGCGGGATCGCGCCAAAAATTGTCGCGAAATTGAAAGACGGCACTTTCATGCGCGCCTTCGGCGACAAAGGTCGTTATACGGATCTGCTCGCGGCTATCCCCGTTCAAGTCATTTTAAACGATCAGGCGGCGTTGCGCGGCGCCGCCTATTACGCGGCGTTCTTATCCGGTGAATAAACGCGACGTCATCCTGTGCCGAAACGCGGACGACCTTTGCCGCCGAGCGGCGGCTGAATTCGTCCGCCTGGCAAAAAAGTCGCGACACGACCGAGGCCGGTTTGCCGTTGCGCTCTCGGGCGGATCCACCCCGCGGGCGCTTTATTCTCTGCTCGCGACGCCGGAGTACAAGGAACAAATTTTTTGGCCGCAGGTTCACCTCTTCTGGGGCGATGAGCGCTGCGTGCCCCCGGATCATGCCGACAGCAATTATCGCATGGCGCGTGAGGCGCTGCTGTCGATGATCCAAATTCCCGAGACCAATGTTCACCGCATGGCTGGGGAGAAAGAACCGCGCGTTGCCGCTGCGGAGTATGAACGGCGGCTAATACAATTTTTCCAATTATTCGACGACGCGCTGCCGCGCTTTGATTTGATTTTTCTTGGCCTGGGCGAAGATGGCCATACCGCGTCCCTTTTTCCCGGTAGCGACGCCCTTAAGGAGACGAAACGTCTTGTCGCTGCCACTTACGTTGAAAAACTTAACGCCCATCGTCTCACGTTGACGTTGCCAGTACTCAATCATGGGGCCGCCGTTTTGTTTTTGATCACAGGCGCGGGCAAAGCCGCCGTAGTCAATCAAATTCTCAAAGGGGATGCCGAGCGTTCGCGATTTCCCGCCGCACAGGTGGAGCCCGCCGACGGGCGCCTCGCCTGGTTCATTACCCAAGACGCCGCGCCGAGCTAAGGATTACCGGATTCATTTGACATCGCCTGTCCGTGGTATAAAGTGGCTCGCGTTTGGGTCAGAAGCTTTCGACGTCACGTGTAATGACTCAAGGCTCGCCGCTCGATTGCCACAGCGTCATAGTTTTAATTAATGCGGGCTAGCAGGTCGCAAGGCGCGCACGATGTCGAGGATAGAAGATCGATACTCGAGGATGGCAAGTTTCAGATTTTGAATTTGCTGATCTCCGACCTCTGATCTCTGATCTCTGACCTCTGAAATCGAATGCGGGAGGTTGCGGTGAGACAGACACGGTGTTTTTGGACACTCTTGATCGCTGTTGGGATAGCGCTTCATGGATCAGATCTTGGCGCGCAAGTGCGCTCGGGCGCGGAAAAGATAAGGATCGTCTACAGCGCGATTGGCACTTCACAAAGCACCGTCTGGATTCCATATGAAGCTGGTCTCTTTCGGAAACACGGCTTGGATGTTGAACTTCTTTATGTGGGCGGCGGCTCGCGCGCCGCACAGGTGATGCTTGCGGGGGAGGCGCCAATTGCCATGTTTACGGGCGCGGCCGTGATCAGTGCCGATCTGGCAGGCAGCGACGTGGTCGCCGTTGCCACCGGCATGAACGTGATCCCGTTTTTCCTCGTTGTCGGCCCAGGAATTGGCAAGATCGAAGATCTCAAGGGAAAAAAGGTCGCTGTAACTCGCTTCGGCTCGGCCACCGACTATGCGCTGCGTTACGCGACCGAGAAATCGCCGGTGAAGCCGGACCGCGATTTCGCCGTGCTTCAGCTGGGCGGACAACCCGAGTTAGTGGCGGCTGTTAGAAGCGGCGCGGTGCAGGGAGCGATGCTCAATGCCGAGTTCGCGATACTGGCGCGCCGGGAAGGCCTCAAAGACCTAATCGACGCGGGCTCGCTCGGGGTTGTTTTCCCCACTTCCGGGATAAACACCACCCGGTCTTACATCCGCAGCCGGCGGGACGCGGTGCAGCGGTTCGTACGCGCTTACGTCGACGGAATTCATTACGCCAAGACGCAGAAGAATTTCAGCGTCGGCGTCTTAGGCAAGTATCTCAAAAACCAAGACGGGTCATTTCTCGAAGCGGTTTATGATCTCTACATCGGTCATTATATTCCGAGGATTCCCTATCCATCGGCGGAAGCCATGAAGACAGCGCTCGATCAACTTGGCGAAAAGGATCCACGGGCGCGGGCCGCGCGTCCCGAGCAGTTCATCGATGCAAGTTTCATGCAGGAACTCGACAAAGACGGCTTCATCGCGCAGCTGTGGCGTTGATGCCAGCTTGCGGATCTCACGTCATTGAGGGACGCTCACCGTTGGCTGAGGCACAAGCGCTGTTTTCCTGGCATGCCATTCGTAGAGAATGAACGCGAGACAAAGTCCTCCACTGACTCCGGTGATCGCCCAGCTATAGCGAATAGTACCTCCGGGCGGGATCAAAAGCCCAACGCCTCCTACCGCAAATAAAATGCGCTTTACCCAACCCACGGGCCGGACGAAGTATCCAACCATGGAAACGCCGACAGCGATCGTACCGAGTGTCGCGGTGGTCAGGGCCAGAGCGATCATGTGCAAGGGTCCTTTGAAAAGGAGCAGTGGATCGAAGACGAAAACGAACGGTATAAAATAGGCAATAAACGCCAGGCGCATGCACTCCCAACCCGTTCGCATCATATTCGCGCCGGCAATCGCTGCCCCTGCGAAAGCCGTCGTGGCAATGGGCGGAGTAATCAAGGAGAGCATTGCGTAATAGAAGACAAAGAGGTGCGCCGCAAGCGGCAGGATGCCGAGTTTTACGATGGCTGGAGCCAGGGTTAATGCGACGAGAACGTAAACTGCAGTTGTCGGTAGCGGCAAGCCGAGAACCAACTCGATGATTGCGGTCAGCGCAAGGATGAGCAGAATATTATTGGATCCAAGCTGCTCCACAAACAGAGTGAAAAGAAAAGCCAGCCCGGTAAGGGTAAGTATGCCTTCCGCCATCCCCGCCACCGCCAGGATCACACCAAGCTCCAGCATGGCCAGTCCCGTGTCCTCTAAAACGGCCAGGAGCTTTTTCCCCGTGAGGCGGGTGTCGCGCCGGAAACAGGTCACCGCCATTGCCGCGCCCGCGCCGTAAAAAGCAGCCTCCCCCGCCCCTAGATTGAAAAAAAATAAAAAGCCGAGAATCAGCACGACGGGAATAATGAAAACCCAGCCGCGCCTGAGCACGGGGAGCAAAGATGGTATGCTCTCAGGAGGCATGCGGGCAATTCCCATCTTGCCGGCTTCCAGGTCCACCTGAACGAAAAGCGCAAGATAATAAAGTATCGCTGGAATAGCGGCGGCAATGGCTACCTGGGCGTAGGGCACATGGAGAAATTCTGCCATGACGAAAGCGGCAGCACCCATGACAGGAGGCATGAGCTGGCCGCCGTTGGCCGCCACAGATTCCACTGCGCCGGCTACATGTCGCCTGTAGCCCGTGCGTATCATCATGGGAATCATGATGGATCCCTCCATCATGACGTTGGCGACGGGACTCCCTGAAATCATCCCAAACAGAGCGCTGCCCAATATGGCAATCTTGGCTGCGCCACCGCGGAATCTACCCATGACGACCATGGCCAAATCCGTAAAAAACTGCCCACCCCCGGTAACGTACAAGACCTGGCCGAAGAGAATGAAGGCAATTACAGTAGTCGCGCCGATGGACAAAGGAGTACCCAAAAGCGAGTTCGGGTCAATGTAAAGATGCACGGCAATCTTCGACCAGGAAATTCCCCTTGCATTGAGCAGCCCCGGGAACAGGTACGAATAGTGAGCATAAAAAACAAAAATTCCTATAAAGGCGACAAGCCACCAGCCGCTCATGCGCCGGCAGGCTTCCATAACGAGAAAGAAGGAGATCGTTCCCAGGACCACCTTGTCCAAGGTCAATTCGCCGATCTCATTCACGATCGTCGGATAAAAGGCAGCAAGATAGCCTCCTACCACCACACTGAGGAAAACCAGTAGCCAATCAATCCAGGTTGGACTTTCCCTTGGTGATCGACGACTTGTCGGTACAAGGAGAAATACGGCGGTCAATACCAGAATTAAAATTATGCCGAGGAATTGCTCCTGAAGGAGAGCCATGCCCAGTCGGGAAGGAATATCGAAATTGAAGATTAAAGCGGTTACGGGGATAGCGCACAGCAAGACGCGACAGAGCAGCCGTATCCCGGTGTGTTTAAGTGTCCTGAAGCGAGCGTCGCCCTCAAGTTCTAAAACCATGCCGTGCTCTTCTCACGTTGATTTGCCCGTGGATATGGATGGGCGCGATGAATCGCACCCCTACGCGACACTCCTCACCCGCTCGCGTGTCACGGCTCTTCGCTGACCTCTGATGTCTGACCTCTGATCTCTGTTTTGCCCCTGCTCCCTGCCCCCTGCTCCCTGCTCACACCTACTGCGTGAGCAACTTGGCTTGCAGAGCTTCCATCTCTTTGGTCCAGATACCTTTTTCCTTGAAGAACTTGATTGCTCCCGGGTGGTAGGGAATGAAGGCATCCTTGCTCAGCATCCGTTCCTGCCGCCATTCTTTGAGTGCCGGATAAGCAGCTCCGAGTTCGTGATTGTACTCCCACAGCGCCTTGACGGCCTCGTAAGCGGCCTGATCGCTAAAGTCCTTTGACGCGACCAGATAAATATCGTTGGTTAATAGCGCGGAGTCCTTTACGATGCCTGTTGCTGCTCCGGCTTTAAGAACACTCGGGTAGCTTCCCGGATAGACATCACCCATTTTCTTCGCGCCTTCGGGCGTGGCGATCACGGAGATGAACTTTACGCCGCCTTTTCTGGCGTTGGCCTCTTCGACAGCCGGGCTTCCCACGGAATGCCAGCCGGCGTCGGTCCGTCCCTCCATGAAAGCTTGCGCGCCCGACTGCAAGTCAGAGACAGGGACCTTGACGATGTCATTGTAAGTCAGGCCCGCAGTAGCAAGCGCGGCTGTGCTGCTGAGCCTTACGATCGGCGTTCCGGGGTAATCGGTTGGAATTTTTTTGCCCTTAAGGTCCGCGACCGTCTCGATCGGCGCCTCCCTGGGGACGTAGAAAGAAAGTTGGAGCGCGCCGCCTACGATTAAAATCCGGGTGTTCTTATAGGGCTTTTTGTATAGAATGACGCCTTTATACGATGTCACCGCGTCGGCGCTGGTAAGAACTCCCATGTCCGTTTCACCGGAGTTCATCGATGGCAGCCATGCCGGCGGTCCGGCAAACGGCTGGACACGAACGATCATCGTCGTATGGCGGCTAACGACCGTAGCGATGCCTGTTCCAATGGCGTTATATAAGCTTCCGACAGCGTGGGTGGCCAATGTGGCGCTCTTCTGTTCCGCCGCCGAGACCGGCGCGGCTGCGAGCACGAAAGCTGCAAGAATAATCGCGAGCTGCTTCCAGCAAATCCTTTTCATTTAGTCAACTCCTTTACGGGTTCTCCCTCAATGTGCGCGTTTTGTCCCAATCGATTTTCATCGTGATCGCATCAATGGCGACGCCATAGATGTTCTGAGCGACTTCCAGACTGATGTATTCGTCAATGACATCGTTCAGCACTTTTTCCGGATCGCGCTCCCGTGGGTTTCCGACACCCGAACCGCCGCCGCTGGTTTTCACGATAAGATCGCCCGTACGGAGCTGATACATACGGTGCGACTTTACGACGATCTGCTCCCGGTCCCTTTGCAAATAGGCTTTACACAGCGGCCCCGGCATACCGCCGGCTGCAGCCGGCGGCTGGGTCTGATCACCATCGGAGCTGCCGGTAGCCATGCCGCCGTCGCTGCCCAGGTTTAACGCCTCCCAGTGCATGCCGCTCCCGCCTCGCCACCGGCCCGCTCCGGACAAATCCTTCACCATATGATAGCGAACGATGCGCCACGGAAATCGCAGCTCCACCTCTTCTACGTTTCCCCTCTGAACGGATCCCAAAGTAGGAAACGTACAGGCTCCTTCATAGCCGTCATATCCCCAGACCGCGCCCGCGCCGCCGTCAGAGTCAAAGGTGGTCTGCACATAGCGCTCGCCGGTTCGTGGGTCGGTCCCGAAGATGTAGTGGCCGCGGTGACGGCCCCAGGACGCGATGGCTTTGTGGGGTATCGCCTCGGAAAGCGCCATGACGGTAGCTTCAAGAATCTGAGTGCCGACGCTTACGGGAGAACCGCCGACCGTGGCCGGATATTTCGCATTGACGACACTTCCCTCGGGAGCCACGACTTTAACCGGGCTCATACTTCCTTCGTTGTGGAAATCTGCGAGAGAGGAATCGAAAAACAGAAAACTCCCGGCGATCGCTCGGCTATAAGTTGAAGGAAGGGTGTTGTTCACAAAACCCTTCCGCTGTTTATCGCTCTTGGAAAAATCCAGCGTCATCTCGTCGCCCTTGACGGTAACGTCGCAGCGCACCCAGACGTGGACATCGTGCTCCGTTCCGTCATCATCCGATGCAGACTCTCCGTGGTAGGTTCCATCGGGAACCTTCGCGATCTCGGCCCGAATGGCGCGCTCCGTCCGGCTGAGCATTTCCTCAATGCAATCCAACACCGTATCCTTGCCATATCTTTTGACCATCGCCAGCAATCGATTCTCGCAGATCTTGGTTGCGGCAATGAGAGCGTAATTATCCACGCGCACCGCTTCGGGCCAGCGCACGTTGTTCCACACCAGCTCAAAAACGTCTTTTCTTTCTACGCCCTTTTCAAAGACTTTGATGGGAGGAATGCACAAGCCTTCGGAATGAATGTCGTACCCGTCGGGAAAATAAGCACCAGGATAGGAGCCGCCGGTATCCATCTGATGGCCGCGAGCCAACGTGAAAAACAAAAGCTCGTCCTTATAGAAAATCGGCCGAAAGAAGCCCCAATCGGGCAGGTGATTGCAGTAACCGTGATACGGATCGTTATTGAGAATAACATCGCCCGGATAAAGATTGGCGCCGAACTTGTCCAGAATATAACGAACCGAAAATTTCTGCCCTAAGAGCTGAGATGTCGGCCCGGCGGGGACCGCAAGCGTCCGCGCCTTTGCATCCCAGATGCCAGCAGCGACATCATGGAGCTGGGCCATGAGATAGTTCTGAGCCGTGCGATCGAGCACGTGGCGCATCTCGCGGCATGTGCTCTGGAACGTATGCCACACGGTGGAGAGAGTAATCGCGTCCACGCTACTTTTATTCTTCATTGCCGCCCCCTACCCGCGTGAGAAGGTAATTTTTCCATTGGTCTACGGTGCAAAGATGACTCGCAGGAACTACGACCGTCGTGGTCGTCTCCTCGATGATCGCCGGCCCATTGAACCGGTACCCAGCCAAAAGTCGCGCGCCGTCATAGACGGGTGTGTCCACGTCGCGCCCGTCAAACCAGCAGGAGCGGCGTCTCTTGAGCGCCATGGCGCTCTCCGGCCCGCCCCGACCGACCTCGCGCAAGCGAAACGGCGCTCTGGCAGCGGTCGCTCGCAGTCTGAAGTTTAAAAACTCCACGGATTTCCACGGCATGCCGAACGTATAGAGGGCCTCGTGTCTTTCATGGAATTTTTTCAGTGTGTCTTCGAGTTCGCTGGCCGTAAGATCGGCACTGCTGAGTTCGACCTCGACTTCATGGAACTGACCGCCATAACGCATGTCGGCGGTGCGGGAGAAAACGACTTGCTCGGGAGGAATATCGTTGGCGTGGAAACCCTCCAATGCCTCTGCCTCCATTTCCTGGTAGAGCTGCTTCACTCTTTCAGGATCGATGCGTTTTGCCCTGCAGATATACGAACGTGCGAAGTTTCGCCCGATGTCCATGGCGAACATGCCAAAGGCGGAATAGGTGGCGGCGACGGAGGGGATGACTACCATAGGAATATTTAAAAGCTCGGCGATAGAGGCGGCGTGCACCGGGCCGGCGCCGCCACCGGCCACGAGCGCAAAATCGCGTACGTCGTAGCCCCGCTTGGTTGATACTTCGGTGATCTGGTCGGCCATAAAGGAGTTGACAGTGGTGAAGATGGCCTGAGCGGCCCGGGCAACCGTCATCCCGAGCGGAGCAGCGAGTCGCTTCACTGCCTCCTCGGCTCTTTCACGCGAGAGCTGTATCTCACCGCCGAGGAAAAAGTCGGCAGGCACGTAGCCAAGCAGGAGATCGGCATCGGTTACGGTCGGGTCTTTGCCGCCCCTGCCATAGCAGGCAGGGCCGGGCTCGGCCCCGGCGGAATGGGGACCTACGCGCAACAGGCCGAGCGAATCTATCCACGCGATCGAGCCGCCTCCTGCGCCGGCGGAGTGAATGTCCACCATTTTAACCGCCACCCGCTCCTCACCCACCCAGCTCTCTGTCGTGGTCGGGATCTCGCCGTCGCGAATCAAGCAGACATCCAGAGACGTGCCGCCCATATCCATAGAAAGGACGTTCTGTTGATCCACGGCCTGTCCGAGGTAATTGGCGCCGGCGGGAGCAGCGGCAGGGCCCGAGCCGATCAATAACACGGCGCGCGGAGAGCAGTGTGCCACAGTTTCAACCAGCCCGCTGGAAAGCATAAGCAAGAGGTTCCTTTTGAACCCAGATTCTTCGAGGCGCTTCACCAAGGCCTTCAGATAACGCTCTACGACCGGACCGACGTAAGCCGAAACCACGGTCGTGGAAAAGCGCTCGAATTCCCTCCAGACCGGCAAGATCTCGTGCGAAGTCGTCACATAGCCGCCGTTGAAATTGGCTTTCGCAATCTCGGCGGCTCGCCGCTCATGCTGCGGATTGCCGTAAGAATGGAGAAAACAGATCGCCAGCGATTCCATTCCGGCGTCTTTAAGTTTTTCGGTCGCCTCTTGCACTTCCTTCTCGTTGAGCGCTGTCAAAATTTCTGCCGAGTCCGACACGCGCTCCTCGACTTCCATCCGGTAGCGCCTCGGCACTAGCGGTTTGTATGGGGGAACGAAGACGTTATACATGGAGACGCGGATGTTCTTGTAACCGCGGCGAATCTCAATAAGGTCCCGGAATCCCTTCGTCGTGATCAAACCGGTTCTGGCGCCGTTTTCGTTGATCAAAGTGTTAGTGGCCAGAGTTGTGCCGTGAATGAGGAGATCAACTTCTCCTAAAAACGTCGCGAGCGGCTGGCGAAAGTGTTTCGCTGCTTTTTCCAGGCAGGCGAGAAATCCTAGAGAGGGATCTTGCGGCGTGGTTGGCGACTTGAATTGCCTGAGCTCGCCCTTTTCGTCCAATACGAGGCCGTCGGTGAACGTGCCCCCGACATCAACGCAGATCCGATACATAACTATCCCTCCGCTATTACTTCCGTGCGCGCATACCGTACGGTTTCAACCCTGCGCCTTGCGAAGGATCAAAGCGAGAACCCAGGTAGGTGCAACCGAAAACACGCCAAGCGCATTCGGCCGCCACCGTAACCGATGGCAGCTCAATCTGTCAAATGGCCGGTCTTGTTGGTGGTCACAGTCGCTCGTCGTCGATTGTTGTGGCGTAACTGAGGCGGTTCTCTAACGGCCCGTCATGTCCCGGCATGCAGATGTGATATCCGCAATCCATGATGAATTTGCGTTGACATGCTTTCCTGACCGGGGCATAAAGGCCGCCGGAGGAACGGAGACATGGGTCGATTCGCAGCGGTGATTGTTAGCATAGGGTTTTTGGCCTTGTTAAGCGGTGATGTTCGAGGCGCAGAGCGCAGCCGGGAACAGCCGCATGCAATCCGTATTGCGTACGTGTCCCCGGTGACCACCATGGCGCCCATCTGGATTGCGACCGAGATCGGGGCGTACCAGCGCGAGGGGCTGGACGCAAAAATCGTCTACATTGACGCAAAAATCGCCGTGGCTGCCCTTGTAGCAGGCGAGGTGGATGCCGTCGTGATCTCTGCGCCGTCTGTAATACCGCCGGTCCTAAGCGGCGCCAACATTGCTTTTATCGCGGGATTACACAATAAGATGATCTTCTCCTTCCACGCGCAGCCGGATATCCGAAGTCCCGCCGAACTTCGGGGAAAGATTGTGGGCACAAATCGTCCGGGAACGCCCTCAGATTACGGAACGCGAGTCGCGCTGTCGAAGATGGGGTTGAAGCCCACGGACGTGCAGCTTATGCCTCTGGGAAGTTCGGGAATCATGTGGCAGGCGCTGCAAACGCGCCAGGTCGCGGGTGTGATACTGGCTCCGCCTTACAGCTTTAGGGCAGATGCGGAAAAGTTTTCCCGCCTGGTCGATACCTACGACAGACCCTACCAGAACACGGGCGTCGTGGTTCGACGAGATCGAATCCATTCCATGGCGGATATGTGGCTACGCTTGCTGAGAGCCCTGCGGCAGGCGAATCTACGCTGGTACGAGGACCCAAAACTGGCCATGTTCGTGCTGAAGAAATACACGCAGCAATCCGACCCCGATGTGCTGCAGAAAACCTATGACTTCGAAATAAATCCACCTGGCTTTACCAAGGATCTGAAGGTCTCCGACGCCGGTCTTCAGGGCATCCTGGACTTCTTGGCAGCGACCGTTCGTCCAGAGGCGGCAAAGGCTTCGCCCAAAGACTTTTACGACACCACGATTCTGGATAGGCTGGAAAAATAAACGAGGGGAAAGGAGGATTGAAGAGACGCTTAATAAGAGCTAAAAAGTGACTTCCTTTGGATTCGCAAATGGGCGCTGAAGTTGAACGCATATTAACGCGATGAACCCAATCAAGGAGGATTGACTAATGAAAAATCATTTTTCGATTTGCACGATCGTGCCGCCGCATATTCTCGACAAGATGGTCGAGCGCGGCAATGAAGAGCAACGGGAATGGGCGATGCGATCCTTAACCCTGTCGGCGCGCTTGCGCGGGTACCGCGACGTCGCCAGCTTGTTGCCGAATTATGCTGTCGCTGGATCCAAGCGGCGCACGATTTACGACGCCCAACACCAGGAATCATTGCCGGGCACTTTAGCACGGGGCGAGGCCGGCAAAGCAACCAAAGATAAAGCGGTGAATGAAGCCTATGATTATTCTGGATCGGTATATGATTTTTACCAACAAGTCTTCGGGCGGAACTCCGTGGACGATAAAGGGCTGCGGCTCGATTCCTCAGTTCACTATGGACAGAAATACGACAACGCCTTTTGGAACGGCAACCAGATGGTCTACGGTGACGGCGACGGCAAAATCTTTCAACGGTTTACGAAATGTCTCGATGTCATTGGCCACGAGCTAACCCATGGGGTAACGCAAAACGAAGCGGGGCTAAATTATCAGGGGCAACCGGGCGCGCTCAACGAATCGATGTCGGATGTGTTTGGCTCCCTTGTCAAGCAGTGGTCTTTGAAGCAAACGGCCGCCAAAGCGGACTGGTTGATCGGCAAGGGCTTGTTCACGTCGAAAATCAAAGGTGTCGCGCTGCGCTCAATGAAAGATCCCGGCACCGCCTACGACGATCCGACCCTTGGCAAAGACCCGCAGCCGGGGCATATGAAAGACTATTATAAAGGCAGCGACGACAACGGCGGCGTGCACATCAATTCCGGGATTCCCAATCGAGTTTTTTTTCTAGCCGCCGCGGCGATCGGTGGTTTCGCCTGGGAAAAAGCCGGAAAAATCTGGTACATGGCCCTCTGCGACCGGCTGCGTCCGAGCTCGAATTTCAAAGCCGCCAGACAAAGTACGATCTCGGCGGCGGCGCAGCTCTACGGCGCCGGCAGCGATGAAGAGAAAGCGGTCATCGCCGCGTGGACTCAAGTGGGAGTCGTGTAGTCTGTGCGTATCACGTTGAAGCGAAGCGGTGGTTTCGGTGGCATCCGCACTACCGCTTCGCTCGATTTTTCAAACTTGCCGAAAAAAAAGGTCGCGGAAGCGCAAGGTCTGATCGATGCCGCCAAATTTTTCGATTTGCCCGCATCGATTCGACCCCAACGCCCACAACCGGACAGATTCCAGTTCGATTTGACGATTGAGGCCGATGACCGTGCGCACACAGTCTCGATAGCGGAAGAAG
>JBGPIK010000029.1:0-29843 GCA_041484845.1 Binatia bacterium
AGAGCGAGGCATAGAGGCGAACAGTTTCAATGCCGTGTTCGGTGCTCGGTTCGCCGCTTGCGCTTTGCCACGGGCGTTCGCTCCAGCAATTCGGTTTGCGGGCTGCTCCAAGGCACAGGCTCATTGCCTCGGTCTGGAGAGATCGCCTCTCGATTGACTTTGATGTGAGAAATGCGGGCTAGCCAGCCAACCAGAGACGAACCTCCTCGCTTGAAGCCGGGAGTGAGTCAGTTATCGAACAGGGCTTGAACGAAGCGGGCAGCATCGAAGGGTTGCAGATCCTCGACATCTTCACCGATGCCAATGTACTGTACGGGCACTCCCAATTCTTCGTGGATGCTGATGATGACTCCGCCTTTGGCCGTGCCGTCGAGTTTAGTCAACACGATGCCGCTGATATCGGTAGCTTCTTTGAAAACGCGCGCCTGCTGCAGCCCGTTTTGGCCGGTGGTTGCATCCAAAACGAGCAGCGTTTCGTGGGGAGCACCGGGCTGCGCTCGAGCGATCACGCGGCGAATTTTCTTTAGCTCCTCGACCAAGTGAACTTTTGTGTGCAGACGCCCCGCGGTGTCGATGAGCACAACATCGATGCCGCGACTCTTGGCCGCTTGGATGCCGTCGAACACGACCGCGGAAGGATCCGCGCCGGACCGATGCTTTATGACATCGACGCCGACGCGTTGGCCCCAAGCATCCAGTTGTTCGATGGCGGCGGCGCGAAAGGTGTCGGCGGCAACTAACAGAACCTTTTTGCCTGCGGAACGATATTGAGCCGCCAGTTTGCCGATGGTTGTTGTTTTGCCCACGCCGTTCACGCCGAGAAAGATGATGATCCAAGGGTGAACCGAGCACGATGCCGTTTTCGCGACTGGCACCGAACGTTCCAGTATTTCAATCATGGCCGCCTGCAAACGGGACGACATTTCCTGGCCCGACTCTCCACTGCCGCTCGGCGCTTCATTGCGCAGCACATCCATGAGTTTCTGAGTGGCGTTAACACCAATATCGGCGGCGATTAAATTTTCCTCCATGACCTCCAGCGACTCGTCGTCCCAGCGGCGATTTTTGAAAAGGGTGCTGATTTTCTGCGCCCAGCCCTCACGGCTTTTCGATAATCCATTCTTTAGCCTTTGAAAGAAAGAACTGCCTTCCATCGGGTGATTCCTCGAAGACTGTGCGATTCAAGTGGCAACGCGCGAGAATGATTGACGTTGAAAAGAGTGAGGGCGGCTAACTCATGCGTACGGACACGACTTTGGAGACGCCCGGCTCCGCCATGGTGATCCCGTACAGCATTTCCGCCGCCTGCATGGTTTTTTTGTTGTGGGTCACGAGGACAAATTGCGAGAATTGGCTCATCTCCTTGATGAGATCATTAAATCGATCGATATTCGCGTCATCCAGAGGAGCATCCACTTCATCAAGAAAGCAAAACGGGCTCGGCTTGGTTAGAAAAATCGCGAACAGGAGGCTGACCGCCGTTAGCGCTTTTTCACCTCCGGACAATAGAGTGATGGATTGAAGTTTCTTCCCCGGAGGTTGCACGACGATTTCTACCCCGGTTTCAAGGTAATCACTTTCATCGGTCAACAGCAACTTAGCTTTACCTCCGCGAAAAAGCCTGGGGAAAATGGCTTCGAATTTTGCGTTGATCTCCTCGAAACTCTCCTTAAAACGAAGCCGGCAGATGCGGTTCAGCTTGACAATCGTTTGTTGGAGATCGGCCATTGATTTTTCCAAGTCTTGCTGTTGCCGGCTCATGAATTCGAATCGAGTCGCCAGCTCTTCATATTCTCCGATTGCGGCCAAATTCACCTCGCCCATTCGGTCCAGCCGCGCGCGCAACTCTTCGATTTCAGCAATCAAATCCTCCCGGGAGGGGGTGTTGCCCGAAAACTCAGTGTCGAGTTGTCCGATATCGACGTCGTATTTGTCGCGGATGTTATCCGCAAGGTGCTGTAGATTCAGGCGCTTTTCTGCCAACGCCAATTGCACCCGAGTTTTTTCTTCTTGACAAGCCTCCCCCTGAGGTCGCAATTCCTTGATCCATTCTTCCAGCTCCGCAAGGCTCATCGATACGGCTTTGTACCGCTGGCGATCGGCTTGGAGACGCTCTTCCAGTTCGCGCAAATGGATTTGTCCCGTTTCGAGGGAACGCTCAGTCTCGGTCAATGAATTTTCGATATCCGCTCGACGCCGTCGGATATCGGTGATTTGGCTTTGGCGCGTGTCGATTGCGGCCAAAGTTTCTGCTTGTAAATTGCTGCGATTTTCCAGGTTGTGAAAGGTATTCTCCCTTTTTTCGCCGAGCGCTGCGTTGCGGATGCGCGACTGAGTGACTGCGGTTTCGAGAGCCTCTGCCGATTTTCGCAGTTCACTGGATTCCGTTAGCCTGTGGTCGAGTTTTTGTTCGCGCTCGGCTCTTTCTTGCAGGCGCTTTTCAACCGTGGCGTTGCTCGCTTGGATCTGGTCGTCCAGCAGTTGAACGGCGGTTGTGAAGTCGCTTTGCTCTTGCGTCAGCGCTTTAACGGTTTGGATTAAACGTTCATGTTCGCCGTCGGCGGACAGATGTTCGTGCTCGAGTCGCACGCGATCCAGTTCGAGGCGGTGGATTTCAGCGGCGAGGGCCGCCTTCTGGGTTGTTGCCCGGTCCAGTTCCTCTTTCAGATTTTCGACCTTCGGGTCCTCGGCGAGAAGCTGCGTATCGAGCTCGGCAAGGGCGCCTCGGAGCTCTTTTATGCGCCGTCGTTGCGTCAATAAACTGCCGTCGAGCGAAGCTCCGCTGCCGCCGGTCACAATGCCCATCGGGTCGATGACCTCGCCGTCGGGCGTGACCAGAGTGCTGTAGAAACCGTTGCGGTTCCATAGCGCCAGTCCGGATTTCAAATCTCTAACGACGACGACGTCCGACAACAGATATTGAGCCACATCATCGTAGCCATCCTTGACGGTGATCATCTCCAGAAGCGGCGCCATCACCTCGGCTTCACCCAACGGCAGCGGCCGGTGTTGCTTGCGCGACAATTCGCGCGGAATGAAACTCCCCCGACCCGAAGCCTCTTTCTTCAGGTATTCAATCGCTTCTACGCCCTGGTCCTGCCCTTTGACGATCACGTATTGGAGGCGATCACCCAGCACGGCCGTGAGCGCCTTTTCGTAGGGTTCCGGTGCTTCGATCACTTCCGCGACCAGCCCATATATTCCATTCGGCGCGGCTTCCTGCTCGCGCTTGAGCATAATCGCGCGGACGCCTTCCTGATAGCCTTCATAATTCTTTTGCAGGTCTTCGAGGGAGACGAGGCGCGAACGGGTTTCTTGAATTTGTTCTTTGAGGGCTTCGACTTTACGCTCTTGTTCTTCTTTGGCCTTACTTAAGCTCTGGATCGACGCGCTAACCTGGGCGATCTCCAGCGCACGCTCTTGAGCCTTTTCAAGCGAACTGCCGAGAGCCGATTGCGCTCCCCGGCGTTTGTCTGCGCACAACTCTAAAGCGTTGAGCGCAATGTCGTGTTCAGTTGCGCTTCGAGTTAATTCGGCATGGATCTCGGCGCGCCGTTTTTCTTTGGCTGCGGAGTCATTCTTCAAATAAGCGATCTGGTTGGCGGCCTCGATTAGAGCCGACTTTTCACCGTCGATCTCCGATTGTACGTTTTGGATACGGGCGTCGAGCGTCGCGAGTTCGCGCTCTTTATCGTTTAGAAATGTTTCTTCAAAAAGTGAAAGTTGAACATAGTTTTCTTTGGCCTTACTCAACTCGCCAATTTCGTCGGCAACGGTCTTTAATTTGGCTTCGAGCTGCAGCAGCGCGGCGGCGGCTTCGATCTCCGTTTGGCCGAGACGAGAGAGATCCTTTCTATAAAAGTCTATTCGCTGTTCTTCCGCTTGGATGTGGACCTTGTGCTCGTAGACTTTCTCCTGCTGCGCGCCAATCTCCTTGTCGGCCTCCATCAGCGAGAGACGTATGGCTTCGCTCTCGGCTTCTTTCGCGTGGAGCGAGCTCACATATTGTGCTATGCGACTCTCCACCTCAGCTAGTTCCGTCTCGCATCGGGAAATCTCTTCGTTTAAACTTCGACATTGCAGGGCCGTGTAGGTGAGGTCTTTTTCTTTAAGTTCCGCGCGCAGGGCGCGGAAGCGCTCCGCCTTTTTTGCCTGCAGCTCCATGGAGCGAATTTGACGTTCGATCTCGCGAACGATATCGCTGACGCGTAAAAGGTTTTGTTGCGTTCTTTCGAGTTTCCTCTCAGCGACGAGCTTGCGGCTTTTGTACTTGCTCGTGCCGGCGGCTTCCTCAATCAGGGCGCGCCGCTCCTCCGGTTTCGAATTGACCAACTCATCGACGCGCCCTTGCTCGACAATCGAGTAAGCTTTGCTGCCGACTCCAGTCCCGAGAAAGAGTTCTACCACGTCTTTCAAACGGCAAGAGACCTTGTTAATCGCGTATTCAGAGTCTCCCGAGCGAAACAGTCTGCGAGTGACCATGATTTCGGTGAAGTTGCTAAACTCTGTTGGCCCGCGGCCGTCTTCGTTGTCGAAAGTGAGGGAAACCTCTGCCATACCCGTGGGCGGCAAACTGTCGCTGCCGTTAAACACGAGATCTTCCATTTGATGGCCGCGCAAATGACGGGCGCTCTGCTCACCCATGGCCCAGCGAAGCGCATCGACTATGTTGGATTTACCGCAGCCGTTCGGGCCGACAACCGACGTGACCCCGGCTGGCAGTTCGAGAACCGTCTTCTGCGCGAAAGACTTAAACCCAAGCATTTCAAGGCGTTTTAAGCGCATAGCTGATATATTATAGCAATTTTGCTCATTTAAAATTTGCGCGGAAGAATCACTTCAGAATATTTCACAGTAGACCAAGAGTGTCAAGAAGAAATTACCATATAGCGGCCATAACTCGCTATATAACCACAATATCTTGGGGCAAAACTAAAATAAAACTATTTTTCTAAAAGTTCGGTATTCCAGTAGGATACGTCAATCGAATTAAGGAAGGGGGTCCATTCTTTGTAGCGCGAGAGGCTGAACGTTTCCTGCATGAAGGGAGTCCATTTCGGCCGCAACGGCTTGCGGGCGAGCAGCATCCCCGCCTGTTGGGGGGTTCTACCTCCCTTGCGCCTGTTACACTCGTGACAAGAACAGACGACATTTTCCCATGTGGAAGTCCCTCCCTGGGAGCGCGGTATGACATGATCGAGGTTAAGCTCTTGGCGGGGGAGGCGTCGAACACAGTATTGGCAGGTGCATTTATCCCTTGCATAGATATTGTAGCGGCTAAACCGCACCTGGCGTTTGGGGACTCGGTCATAGCCAAGTAGAAGGATTACACGCGGAACCCGAATGACACGATTTACCAATCCGACCGATTCGTCGTGGGCCGAGACCGACAGATCGCTCCAGCTGTCAAAATCAAACGTCTGATACTGCTCGTTAACGGCGCGGGCGATTCCCTGGTAGAGTAGGATGAAAGCACGACGCACCGAGGTGACGTGTATGGGCAAATAGGAACGATTGAGGATCAGGACCTTTGTGCCCAGGATGGAATACGCGGTTATTGTCGCCGGATAACTCATTAAGAATTTTCGTGACCGTGCGTCGTAGTCGTAAAATCAAAATATCGGCCAGGGAACGGAATGTCAAACTTCATAAGGGTTACGGGTACAACAGTTCTTGAAGTCCGGGGCAAATTACTTTATAAACGAACTGGCTGCTTGAATGGTCTCTGCGGATGTCCGATGTCGCCGGTTATCCGTGCCCCCGCCGCTCCCGACTTCCTCTCAACCATTACGAAACTAATATTCGTATTTTATGAAACAAGAAATTTTTATTAACTCATCCCTGCAGGAAAGCCGTATTGCCATAATGGAAGACGGACTCCTGGCGGAATTCCTCATTGAACGCAAAGAGGAAATGGGCATTGCGGGGAATATTTATAAGGGAAAGGTCGCGCGTGTCTTGCCCGGCATGCAGTCTGCCTTCGTTGATATCGGGATGGAAAAAGCCGGGTTTCTGCACGCATCGGATTTTTTCAATGTTCCGGAAGACGGCCAGCTCGTTCCCCCATCCGGGGACGATGTAGAATTCGAGGAAGCTCCCAAGCCGCCGCCGTCTCGACGCCTGCCTTTAGAAAAGCGGGTCTCACGCGGTGACGAGGTTTTGGTGCAGGTAGCCAAAGATCCCTTGGGTACGAAGGGCGCGCGCATTACATCCCATATTTCGCTCCCGGGCCGCTATATGGTCTTCATCCCGCATACCAAACGTATTGGAATTTCGCGCCGCATCGAAAGCGACGAGGAACGCAAGCGGCTCAGGGAAATCGCCCACACCGTAGGCACGGCGCACGGCGGATTTATCTTGCGCACGGCATGCGAAGGCCGCACCAAGCGGGAAATTCAAGGTGACCTGGCGTTTCTCGCCAAGCTCTGGAGACGCATCCAAAAAAAAGCCGAAACGGTATCCGCCCCTGCGCTTATTCACCAGGACCTGGATTTGATTACACGCACGATTCGCGACTTTTTCACGAACGATACGGAGCGGGTTGTGATCGATTCCTCCAAGGATCACCGGCGCGTTGTCGATTTCGTGAGCCATTTCATGCCGCGTCTCAAATCAAAGATTGTCCTTTACGCCGAGCCCAAGCCGCTGTTCGAGAACTTCGGCATCGAAGATAAAATCGAAAAGGCCGTCGAGCGTCGGGTCTGGCTTCGCTCGGGGGGCTATATCATTATCGAGCGAACCGAAGCCTTGACGGCGATCGACGTCAATACCGGCCGCTTTGTCGGCAAGCGGAGTCAGGAAGAAACGATCTTCAAGACTAATCTGGAGGCGGCTCAAGAGGTCGTGCGCCAACTGCGGCTGCGAAATGTCGGCGGCATCATTATCATTGACTTCATCGACATGGAGAAAGAAGCTAACCGCAAAAAAGTCTATGAAGCGGTCAAAGAAGCGATCAAGAAAGATAAAGCGCGAACCAATATTTTGAAGATTTCCGAGCTCGGTTTGGTGGAGATGACCCGGCAGCGGTCGCGGGAGAGCTTGGAAAATCAACTGCTGAGCCCGTGTCCGTACTGCGAAGGGCGCGGCCGGATCAAATCCCCGGTCACTATCGCTTACGACGTTTTAAGGGCGATCAAGAGACAGCAAGTGGATATGACTGACGATAAAAACATCATCGTCCGCTTGCATCCGGACGTGGCGAATTTTCTTTACGATGAGAAAACGAACAGCTTAGATAGCCTCGAACGGGAGATTAATCACAAGATTATTATCAAAGTCAGTCACGAGCTGCGTCACGAACAATATGAAATTTCGACGTCGTGAGACCATCACACGGCACCGGACGATTACGCGTCAGAGGGTATAACGGGCAACTGCTAATATTCCACGATCGGCGACCCGCCTGAGAGATTTTCCCTGCGCGAGTCGTGGTGCTGTAGGATGGGTTGAGCCTTAGCGAAACCCATCGTTTTGAGCGGTTCTTTCCCGTGTCGGGTGCCTCTCGTGCCCTTGTTTGCCTTTAGCATTGTCGCGCGCCGCGCGGGCTGTTGTCATGCTCGATAGCTGATTTACGAGCGAGTTACACTATGCGAGCAGAAGCTTTCTGGAGGGTTGTAGTGGCAGATCATACTGACTTTTTAAGTCGGGTGATCGAGTTGTTAACCAAGCATGCCATTCGCTATTGCGTGCTCGGCGGACAAGGGGTGAATGCTTACGCGGACCCGGTAGTCAGCCTCGATCTTGATGTTGTTATTGCCGTAGAGCAGCTGCCGGAGGTCGAACGACTCCTCAGCGAAGAATTTACCGTCGAACGTTTTCCTCACAGCATTTATGTTTCCGCGCGAGGCTCAGATCTGCGCCTCCAGCTTCAGACCGATCCGCGCTACGAAGCTTTCCTGGCCAAAGCGACGGTACGAGACATCCTGGGAGTTCGATTGCCCGTCGCCAGCCTTGAGGATGTCCTTCAGAGCAAAATTTGGGCGGCTCTCGACCCTTCCCGCCGACCCAGCAAGCGCCAAAAAGATCTCGCCGATATCGCGCGTCTGATCGAAGCTTATCCTCACATTCGCGAAAAAGTTCCGGATGAAATTCTGGCCCGGTTGGTTTAGACCTGCCGTTTCGTGGAAATACTGTTTCGTTATTCATGTTCGCAGTACGAGCACGATGTTTCTTCGAGGCGATTGCGTCATTCGGTGACGCGGGCTCTAATCGCTGCGGGTTTGATTCCCCGCAGCTTGCTGCGTAATGATTTATTCCAGACCTCTTAGAGTCCGTCATTCCCGAGTGCTTCTATCGGGAATCCAGGCGAGGCCGAACCTGGTCCCCCGATTAAAACATTCGGGGGGGACGCCGTTGGGATAAAATCTCGCCGCTATGTTCTGATACTCCATAGCTTGCTGTGAGGTTTTCATTTGACAACAAACCGGATCGGCTTTTTCGATTTCTCCGGGTTAGCCCAAACGTTGTCCGTTGAACACGTTTGACTTGTCATGCACTTTGTGGTGTTTTGTAAGACGCTGGAGGACACCCATGGCGAAGGAACAAGTCACGGTAAGACTGGAAAAGGCTCAACTGGCTCGCGCCAGGAAAGCTTTGGGAGCTGACTCGGTTACCCAGACCATTGAACGCGCCTTGGCATTAGCGACGGAAAAGGCGCAGCATGATCGGATTCTGCGCAAATACAGCGGGGTCGGTAGGAAAACTTCGTTTGCCGAACGGTAACCTTGCCCTCATAGACACCTCCGTATACATCGAAAATTTCCGCACCGGGCGTTTCACACTTGCTCTGGTGCGGTCTCCGTGGATTATTCGTTGCTCGGCCGTTGTGCTTCACGAACTCCGGCGCGGCGCCAAGGCGGAGTTGGAAATTCGCTTTGTCGCCGACCTGGCGAGAAACGTAAAGATTGTTACGCCCACCGAACGCCAATGGATCGAGTCTGCCGAGGTTCTCTCCCGCCTTAGAAGCGGCAAAGGCTATGAGGTGAACAAACTAAGAGAGATGGCTTTTGATGTCCTGATCGCGCTCTCCGCTAGAGATGTCGGTGGCACTCTGATCACGTGCAATCGAGACGATTTCTCTGAGATCAAGAGACACATATCCTTCAAAGTTGCATACTGGTAAGCACGCGGGCTAGGTTGAGCCCGTCGATTTCGTAAAGGACGGGCGCGGGAATTCCCATCGCGTTTAGTAACCGCAGCTCGCTCGGTATGCTCCTTAATCGCACTGCAGGACTACCGCGATTTTGTTTTCTCCCGACGCAAAAGCTCAAGGAAGGCTTGGGCGCTGGGGGTGAGGAGTTTGTATTTGTGATAGACGATATAGCTCTTGCCGACCAGCTCCAATCCGACCAGATTGATTTTCTTAAACTCGCCCCGTCGGATATCCGCCGCAATCGAGGTCTTGAATAATATCCCCAGTCCCAGATTTTGCCTGACCGCCTCTTTCACCGCCTGTGGTGAATCGCAACGCATGGCAAATTCAGAACTGACGCCGTTCTTTCGCAGATCCTTTAGAATCTGTTCCGTGCTGCCATGACCACCTTTGCCGTCCCGGATCACGAGGGGGATGCGAATTAAATCCTTAAGGGTTAGCTTCCTTTTCCCGGCCAGCGGATGTGTCGAGGAAACGAAGGCGACCAAGGGTTCGTTGCGGTAGGGCTCGACTACTAAAAACTGCGACGGGGTCGGGTTGGTAACCACCGCGATGTCTACTTCCGAGGTCTCAATTCGTTTTTCGATCTCCCTTTTCTTGTCAGTGGTGAGGTTTAATTGGACGCCGGGGTGCCTCTTTCTAAACCGAGTGAGCAGACCGGGGAGCAAAGCAATCGAGGGGCTATAACTTCCTCCCACTGTGAGAGACGGTACTTTCATGGCAGCGGTTGTAGTAGAAAGTCTTAGTTTGAGCCCGTCGTGTTGCCTCAATACTTTCGTTGCGTATTTAAAAACTAGTTTTCCCGCGTCAGTTAGCTCGATGCCGTTCCTAACCTTTCGGTACAACTTTGTTTTGTACTTTGCTTCTAAAGTTTTGAGCTGATGCGTCAGCGCAGGCTGGCTCAGGTGAAGGTCTCCCGAGGCCCGAGTGAGATTGCGGTAGCCCGCGACGATAGCAAAAACTTCGAAGTCGTAGAGTGGCATAAAGATTTCGGAGAATTCACCACCGAGACGCGGAGAACACGGAGAGCTTAATCAAATATTTACTCGGTGCCCTCGGTGTCTCCGTGGTGAAAAGTGTTTCCTGTTTGGTTGCGGCTCGTTGCCGGCAACGTTGTGCTGCACACCTGTATGTCAACAACAGGGGAAAGTCAAAGGGCTTCGAGATCGGATCATAAATATTACTTATAACAGTCATTCAAAAATATGATTTGACATATGTGAAAGCGCGCTACTACAGTCGCGGTGCTGCACGAGGAGGAAACGCCCTCGTACGACAAGTATGGCGGAACATAACTCGTGGTTTTCGTTTACACGCCACACGAGCCGAATTGGCCGCGCAGCTTTGTAAAGAAACTTTACACTTGTCAGTAGATATTTTTCTCAATTGCGGCGTAAGTTGCCCAATTGTGCCAGCGATGGAGGAGCCGTGGAAACTACAAGTCGTGTAATTGGGAGCGCAAAGATTCGCAGCGTGATTACCAATAGAGGGTGGTTACGACCGGAGCTCGGAACACATCCGGTTGCGTTCCGCAAAGGGGCTTTGCGGCGTGTTCCTCTGTTTAATTTCAACGTTTCTTCGTGGGACTTCCGGTGGAGGGTAGAAGCAAATGAGTGCCATTAATAGTTCGCGTATCTTCCTAAAATTACAAGGGCTTGTCCATGTCACGTTGCTTCTGGCAGTGGTAATTATCTTCCTGCCTGAAAAAGTTAACGGCCAGCCATTCGCTTACGTCGGCAACTCGGGCAGTGGAACAGTTTCAGTCATTAATACTGCGACGGATACTGTGGTCGCAACCATACAAGCGGGATTTTCACCGCCGTTTCCTAATCCTTATGGTGTGGCGATAACCCAGGATGGCACAAAAGTTTATCTCACTCTCGGTATTGGCCAGTATTCTTTGATTGATGCAACAAACAATACATTGGTTCGGGAGGCACTTTGCTGTATTTTTCCGCGCGGCATTGTGGTCAGTTCCGATGGCTCGCGGCTTTATATAGCAGATCGCAGGAGTAACGGCGGTTGGGTAACGGTTCGTGATCCTTCTTCTAATAACACGATCGGAAACGATATTGCGGTCGGTAGAGACCCTGATGGAGTGGCTTTGAGCCCTTCTGGCAGCAAACTGTACGTGGCAAATAGCCAAAGTCAGAGCGTTTCCGTAATTGATACAGCGACGCACGTTGTAGTGAATACGATAGCTGTGGGCCTAATACCGGCAGGTGTGGCTGTGAATTCATTAGGGACTCGCGTCTATGTCGCCACCGCCAGCGGGGTATCTGTAATTGACGCTTGGACCGAGACTCTAGTAGCAACTCTGCCTGTAGGCTCGTCACCTACAGGTGTGGCTGTAAGCCCTTCCGGTACTCGTGTGTATGTGACGAACAGATTGAGCAACACCGTCTCGGTAATCGATGCCAATAGCAATGCCGTAATGGCTACTATACCGGTCGGCCAGGGTCCTATTGGGGTCATGGTAAATCCGTCTGGTACTCGTGTGTATGTGGCTAATAGCAACAGTAGCCCGGGCACTGTGTCAGTCATCGACACCACCAGTAACACTGTCGTGAAGACAATAACGGTAGGAACTGGTCCGGTCGCATTAGGCCAGTTTATAATGCCCCCGTTACCTCTACTGGATAAACTCCCACAAGCAACGCTTGGCAATGGGTTAAACAATTCATCGTCTTTAGTCGCTGAGCCGGTTAATGCCGCGACAGGCGATTACTTTTACTTTAAACAAGACATTTCCATACCAGGTAAAGGAATGCCTTTGATCTTCTCGAGGGCATATAATTCGAAAGACAACTATGTTGGTCCCTTCGGCTATCGTTGGACACACTCATTCAACCTTGTTTTGACTCAGAGTTCGACCGACGGATCCGTTGCTATAAAACAGCCGGATGGGCACGTGGAATTCTACAGTGCTGCTAGCGGTGGAGCGTTCTTGCCCCAATTCGGCGGCACGTTTGACTCTCTTACGAAAAATGTTGACGGGACATTCACCTTAACGAAGAAGGACCGAACAATATACTTCTTCGGTCTCAATGGACGGCTGAGCACTATCCGAGACCAGAATGGAAATACGATAAGGCTTACCTATGACGCAAGCGGGAACTTTTCGTCGCTTACCGACACTGCCGGGAGAGCGCTCACGCTGTCGTATACCGGCGGGTTCATTACTCGGATTACGGATGCAGCAGGGCGCGCATGGTCGTATGCGTACGATTTTAATGCAGACCTTGTGTCATTTACCGAAGCCAACGGAGGCGTGACACGGTACAGTTATGACGCTCCCAACGCTCCGCATCGGCTCACCCGCATCATTCTGCCAAAAGGCAATACTCTTGTTCTGAACAACTATGACGGGGCTGGACGGGTAATTCGCCAGGAGGACGGCAAAGGTAACGCTACGACTTTTGCCTATGATACGCCTAGCGCGGGCGCTACAACGATTACGGATTCCCGCGGCGCTATGAGTGTCCGCGTTCATGACCCATTCTTTCGCCTGATTGAGGAAATCGATCCAAATGGTGACTCAACCAATTTCGTCTACGACAGCAATCATAATCGGGTAAGCATAACGGATAAAAATGGTAGTGTTACACAGTTCACTTATGACAATCGAGGCAATGTCACATCGAAAACCGACCCGCTCGGTAACGTTACGACGCTGACCTACAACGCCTTCAACGATCCGACCAATCGGACGGACGCGTTGGGGAATGTGACCACATACAGCTATGACGCGAGAGGGAACCTGACTCAGGTGACCGATCCGTTGGGGAACATTAGTAGAATCGGCTACGACGCTTTTGGCCAGCCGGTTAGTCTCACCAATGCGCGCGGAAGTCTTACGACCAATACATTCGATTCCCAAGGCAATTTGCTGCGGATCACTAATGCTTTGGGTAGTCAAACGAGCTTCACCTCTGACGCAATTGGGAGGCGAACCGGGGTCACGAATGCGATAGGGCGTACGACAAGCTTCGCTTACGACAACAACAATAACATTCTCCGGGCAGTCGATCCATTTGGAAATCCCGCCTCCTATGCATACGATGCCAACAACAACCGCATCAGTTTAACCGATCGCCGGGGTAACACCACCACTTTTGGTTACGACGGGAATGACCTTATGTTTTCCGTCCGCGATCCGCTGGGAGGCACTATAGCCTACGGCTATGACAGCGCGAATAACCGCACAGCAGCATCGGACGCGAGAGGAAACACGACTCGATTTACTTATGACGCAGCGAACCGTCTCGTTGGGGTCACAAACGCGCTGCTCAACCCGACCACCTACGCTTACGATCCGAATGGAAACCTGATCCAGCGAACTAATGCCCTGGGGCACGCCACAACATTTGCCTACGATGCGCTGAATCGCCTGCGATTCAGTACGAATCCTTTGGGTAACAGCACGCAAACATTGTACGACGCGTTAGGACGCGTGGTACAGATAACGGATGCTAACGGGCGCGTGACGCGGTACACCTATGACGCTCTGGGGCGGCTCGTCGGAGTAACCGACCCGGCGGGAGGTACAGCCTCGTACGCTTATGATGCTGTGGGAAACCGAACGGCCATCAGTGATCCGAATGGCAACACCACAGGGTTTGCCTACGACGCTGTGAACCGTCTTGCTTCTAAAACCGATCCTCTGGGAAATTCTTACCTTTACGCCTATGATCAGGTGGGCAATCGCATCCAGCTTACGGATGCAAAAGGCCAGTTGATCCGCTACGCTTATGACCCAAATAATCGCCTGGTTGAAATCCTTTATCCCGACCTCTCCCGGGTGAATTTCCAGTATGACGCATCCGGCAACCGTACGCAGATGATCGATACGGTTGGCGCAAGCACCTACCAATACGATCCGCTGAATCGCCTCACTCAATACGTCGATCCATTTAGTAAAACCGTAGGGTATGGCTACGACCAGGCTGGTAATCGCACCAGCTTGATTTATCCCGACGGAAAACTGGTAAGTTACGGTTACGACGCTCTCAACCGAATGCAGACAGTAACCGATTGGCTAGGCGGTGTCACGACGTATACCTACGATCCGGCTGGAAACCTATTTTCCACCGATAATCCCAATGCGACGATGACCGATTTTTACTATGACAATGCGGAGCGGCTTGTTGGGCTTGGCAACTTTAAGTCCGACGCTTCTACCATTGCGAGCTACGGAATTACGCTCGACCCAGTCGGTAACCGGACGTCAATCAACAGAATAGAGCCGCTGGCCCCGGTCTTTACACGGAAGAACGATATTCTGACCTACGATAATGACAACCGCCTCGTGACATTGAACGGCGGCCCGGTAAACAACGATGCCGACGGAAATCTCACCAACAAACAGGGAACCCCCTACGATTACGATTTTGAAGATCGCCTGGTGCGCGTTAACGGCGGCGTAAACGCTTACCAGTACGACGGCGTGGGCCATCGCCTCGTCGGGACGCGCGGAGGAGTTACAACCCGATACACTCTCGACCTAGCCGGCTCCCTTAGCAAAGTCCTGGTAGAGAGCGATGCCGGCGGAACTCCTATTGCTTACTACGTCCACGGCTTAGGACTTATCTCTCGAATCACATCGAGTAACGCAGCTCGCTATTACCATTCCGACCCCGTTGGTAGTACCGTCGCTCTCACTGATGCCGCGCAGGTAGTAACAGATTCGTATACCTACGATCCATTCGGCAAAGTCGCGACCAGTAGTGGCGTAACGCAGAACACGTTCAAGTACCTTGGGAGATACGGCCTCATGGACGAGGGCGCCAGTCTCTCATACGTTCGGGCACGCTATTATGACTCATCGTTAGGACGTTTCATCAGCAAGGACCCGCTGGCGGGAAACTCTGCCAGTAGCCAGAGCCTAAATAGGTTTGCCTATGCATTCAACAACCCTATTGCCTTGGCTGATGTTTCTGGACTGTCGCCCCAAGAAGCACAGATCGTTAACGTAACCAGCTCCCCATCTGATTATCCACACAGTTTTCTGCTTGATAATTTTGGTTGGCTTCAAACTCCAGGGTATCAAAGCTCGTACGATGTCTGGTCAGACGCTGTCGGAATATTGAGCGGAATAGCTGACACTACAACTTTGCAGAAAATATTGAAACCAACTGGTTTGCTAAACGGTCTCGATGCCGCAGGAACTTTGCTTGACGTTGTCGGCGTATATGAAAACATCTTCGCCGAAATGAAGGCCGCCAACGTGAATTCGAGCTTATTTGCAGGTGGTTTGCGAGGTATATGGACGGATGTCAGCTCACTCTCGGCTGGCGATTTGCTCGACTCTGTTGGTCACGGCTTATCCGTTGGAGTGGCAATTGAGTTCAATTGGGCAACAGGTATTCCGAACTCAGTCGCAAACTTCGTTACTGGCGGACAAATAGATTTTAGCATCAGCGGTGACCAGGTTTATCGGGCGTATTATGGTCTGGGTCCAAAAATTGATTCTACAATCAATTATCTCGGAGATCTGAATTATAATGTTAGCCAGACTATGGGTGGATTGCTCGATACAGGGATTAACAGGCTCGGAGATCTGAATACCAAGGCATCACAAACATTAGGCCGTTGGGTAGACAAGGGGACTTCATCAGTACTCGGTTTGTTTAAGTGATGGTTGCAAGTAAAACTCTTGGTTTAACCAGCACTTTATCGACGTCAGCATTGACGAAAGGCAGTAACATGGATTTAGTTAAACCACACCTGTTTCGTAAACTATCTTTCTCTCTCCCAGGAGCGTTTCTGATCTGCTTGTGTTTTTCCGCCAGTGTTTGCGCCGATAGCACTGTCTACACCTACGACGCGTTGAACCGCCTCAGTCGCGTGCACTATGAAAACGGAACCGTAATTCAATACAGCTATGATGCTGCAGGAAATCGAACCTCGCAGGTTGTAACCGTTCCAAATCAGCCGCCGGTCGCCAATGCCGGGCCGAATCGGACGGTTCGGTTTGGAAGCCTGGTGACATTGAATGGCAGCGCCAGCTCGGATCCCGACAATGGGCCTGGTCCGCTGACTTATTCGTGGCAAAAAATATCAGGGCCAGCAGTGAGTTTGTCGGGTGCAACTACTGCAATTCCCACCTTCACGCCCACGGTTGCAGGCACCTATACCTTTAGTCTCGTTGTGAACGATGGCCAGGATAATAGCCTCGCCGCCAACGTGACGATCACCGTGCCGATTTTGGGCGATATCGATGGAGATGGAGACGTTGACAGCAACGACCTGAGTCGTATTACGTCCGTGCTGAACACCAATGCCAGTGGGCCAAATGATCTTCGGGACTTGAATGGCGATGGGAGAATCGATGCGCTTGACTCGCGCAAGTTGGTGACGTTATGCACGCGCCCCCGATGCGCGACGCAATAGGCGTCTGAGATTATGTCGAAAAGCTTTACACTCGTCAGAAAGCTTTACAGTTTGAACGGTGGAATGGAACTCTTAACGTTTTCGGATGGTTCGACGAAAAAACTAGAGCCAGTGTAGGCACGTGTTAGATAACTTTACGTTTCACCGAGGAAGCAAAAAGTAGTGGGCAGTTGAAAGACCTATAAATCCGCGAGGTTAAAATCGCTGAGGTAAATGGCATGGAGTTTGGTAGTACATTGGAGGCTCCTGCCAGGATTCATAGCGGGGTCGTCATCCAAAAGATCATCACCGGGAGGTTTTGATTATGAAGAGACTCGTAATAGGTTGGGCTTTGTTACTAAGCCTAACCATTTTCCTTCCCCCGTCTTCTGTCCACGCAATTTCTCTGAACTTTGTTCCATCGGCTCAGAATGTTTCGCTGGGCAGTTCCGCTCAGGTGGCCATCAAGATTTCAGGTCTGGGGGATTCATTGGCGCCGTCACTGGGCACTTACGACCTGAACGTCAACTTCAACCCCGCTGTCTTGAGTTTTAACACTGTGAGTTTTGGCGATCCGATACTTGGCGACCAACTGGACCTCTTTAGTTTGGGAAGCCTCATCATCACAACTCCTGGCGCTGGATACGTAAACCTTTTTGAGCTTTCATTGGATAGCGCGGCTGATCTTGATAGCTTGCAGGCGTCCGATTTCATTCTCGCGACCCTAACTTTCGATACGCTTGGCGTAGGAACTAGCCCATTAAGTTTTACGGTTAACGCATTAGGGGATTCTAACGGTGATTCTCTTACGGCGGATAACGGAAGCGGCAGTGTAACTGTTGACGCGGCGAGATCTGTTCCTGAACCCAGCACGTTGCTCCTTCTTGGCTCTGGTTTGGCGGGATTAGTCGCCTTTCGACGTAGGCAGCAGCAACTGTAGCCCGCTGGATCTTGGTCTCAGAGGCAAGGTCTTTTTCGTCAGCCCGCCGTTAGCTCGGAAGGGCCGCTGAAAATGCCGGCCATTAATCACTCAGCCAAAGGGCGTTATTCTTTACTTCCTCGGCTGTGTGGCGGCCTAAGAAACGCAGGGTTCTTCGAAGTAGATCTCTCAGCGGGATCTGGTCAGAAAGCAAGATGCCGAAGTGTTCCTTGCCCTCGTGGTGGTATTGTTTGTTCAGGACTCTGAAATCGCGAATGTTGTGCGTCAAAATTGCACGGTGCTGGGTGGTAGCGTAGACAAGCTGCTCTGGATCGGTCTTGCCTGTTCGGCCAGCCTCCAACACGTGAATCACGTCATAACCTCGTTGCCGGAGAATCTCGCCCAGTTTCACGCGGACATCCTCATCGAGCAGCAGGGCGATATTGGCCATCAATCAGCCTTTTTTGGTTTCAGTCTCTCCTCCGAATTCTCTCGGAAATCTCGGTCTATATCGTCCTTGTGATCGTAGTAGTAAGAGAGCGCATCGTAGACTTGTGCGAGCGTTAGGTGCGAAAACTCTCCAACGATCTCTTCAGGTGATACTCCGTGACGGAGCACATAGTTCACAACCGACCGGACGGGAAACCTAGTTCCTTTAATGACAGGACTACCACCACAAAACTCTTTGTGGGAAACAATGTAAGGATGGTCTACGTTTTCAGCAAGTTCTGTCATAATTGGCTCCCTTTGATGGACCGAAGAGCTATCTCTAAACCGTTCGTTAAGATATTAGGGGCATGGCCGCTCGATGTCAAATAGCGAGCGAATTCCGCGAGCTCTGTAATGGATTGCCGCAAGGAAAATCCGAGGAAAATCCGGGGTCAGACATAACATTCGTTACAATCCGTCAATCCCCGGCTCTGCCGAAGGCACATGACTTTTAAGTGGGATCTCGGGTGGTAGATGCGAAAGGCGTGGAAAAATTTCACGCGCTCGCCGGTTACAGAGGGTTCCGGTTACTTCTTTCGGTTGAAGATTTACGTAAGAAAAATAGGGTCTTCAGGCTTCCGTGTGAAGCAAGGCTCGGAGATTGCACCGCCGAGGCACGGAGGGCGCGGAGCGAAGAGGTTTTGATTAAAAAATACTCCGAACTCTGCGAACTCCGTGTCTCAGTGGTAAAATCTGTTTTTTCTTTTTGGTTGCGGCTCAACCGCGTTGGGTCTTTGTGGTGAATTCTTCTTCACAGGAAACCCTGAATAGCCGAAAAATAAGAGCGAACAAAAAGGTACCGGGAGTCTGTTTTAGCGTGTCAGCGTCAACAGCGCGGCCTATGGCGACCCGAGACTGGATGATCAGTTAAAGTTGCTTGGTTTGGGAACCTTCACGAGTACGACGACTGGCGCCCGGTCGGTTGACCTCTTTGAGCTTTGATTGGATAGCGCGGCGACCTCGATAGATTGGAGAAGCCGGACGTCATTCTGACACGGCTAACTTTCGACACGCTTGGTGTCGGAATCAGCCCGTTGAATTTTACGGTGGACGCGTTAGAAAATTCCCTCGGTAATCCTCTTGCGGCGGATTTAGGAAACGGCAGCGTGACTGTTGTTAGTGTACTCGCTAATCCGATACCGGAGCCTTCCAGCATGCTTCTGCTTGGCCTCGGGTTGATATTGCTGAGCCAGAATATTCGCAGAGCTAATTCCCTATAACGCTCGAAGAGGCCGATGCATTCTGTAGGCGCCGTTAAAACCGACCCATTTTGTTGAGGCTGGCATATATGCTCAGGGGGCTTATCAGTGATCAGTGGCTACGATGTGTTAGGGAGGAGAACAAGAAATCGAGCGGACTATTTGTAGGATAATCAACCTGTAAAACAGATACGGCTTCGTAGCGGGACCCGTTGATGGGTGTTTTAAGAGCTTGGCCGACAGCTAATGTGGAAGTTCACGGTAACAGAGGGATAACAAGTAGGAAGGCGGTTGGGAGACTTCTCTTATCGGAAGCACAACACGACGGCAAGAGCCTCGGTGATGGCTTTTAGCGCGGTATCAGAAAGCTTTCCAAGACGTCGTGCGAATCTCTTCTGAGAAACTGAGCGAACCTGGAATGCGTCCGCAGCCGAAGGTTTCTCAAGTCCGTTTTCGCTGTCGGGCAGTAGCTTGACTAACCAGGGCGCCATCGAATAGTGTTCCTTCCATTCAGTAACGGGAACAATCACCTTCAATGGCAAGATACCAATGGCATCGTCGTTGACGATAATTGCTGGGCGCGATTTCTTTATTTCGGCGCCGGTCGTTGGGTCCAAGTTGATGAGCCAGACTTCACCCCTTTGCACAGAAATCCTCGTTGTCAAGGACCGTAAAGGCCGTGAGATCCCCACCGGCCTGGTACTCCGGTAACAGGGCCTGTGCCGCTTTCGCCAGTTCCTGTTTCACCTCCGTCCCGCTTGAGAGTTGAGCCGTCCTTAGGAGATCTTCGCGAAGGAGACGCAGGGCAGCCTCCGCGACCGCCAGACGCTCCGCGCTGGTTAGTTTCTTTAGTTCCTGCAGGATTTCAATCTCGGTCATACGTCCCGCACCCTCCTTGTTGGTTTCTTGCTTTGATTCTGTGCTTTATCGGTTATTGAAACGAATTCAATTGTATACGAGACGAGCTTGCTTAACAACGCGCAGGAATTGCGGGGACACAATACCGCTTCCGTTCGAGTTCCGGTCGGGCTGACGGGAAATTCTAAGAATCAGTCGTGCGGAAAGAAAAACTACCGGGAGTCTTTTCCATCGTGTCAGCGTCAACAGGGCGGTCTATGGCAACTCGATATTGGGTAATCAGTTGGACTCAGTCCGCTTA
Source organism: Binatia bacterium (assembly GCA_041484845.1). GTDB lineage: Bacteria > Desulfobacterota > Binatia > UBA9968 > UBA9968 > JBGPIK01. The sequence continues at coordinate 20,289 of JBGPIK010000029.1, forward strand.
CCTATTCAGCCACTCTTTTGTGGGAAGCGAACGGTGACCCTCTTCAGGCTACGACCTTAGACGGCAGCGTGACGGTTGATCCAGCTACCCGCTCGATCCCGGAACCTTTGACGATGTTGCTTGTTGCGCTTGGCTTATGGCTAATGGCGTGGAATAGCCGACGGTTGTTTCGCGATTAGAATCGGTTGAGCAAAAAATCAGATCAGCACAAAAGACCGCGTAAAGCGTACGACGGGTTGAAATGCGTCCCGGATATACGTGCGAGCGGTTGTGTGTTCATGCTTTTGAATCCATGCAATCCGGTGCGCCTCACTGGATTCTCTTCCGCTAAGCGTTGCATTCTTAGACGGCTGTGTGAGCCAGTTTGTTGCTTATCGGCACAAATAAAACAGACTTAGCCGGCGACCGCTTCTTGCAGGGAAGGGCTGAGAAGCATGGCGCTTATTCCCTTTTTTCCCGCGGTGACACTGAGAAACTGGTTAACCGGGGCGGAGCCAAGGATGCTCAGCAGCAACGGCTTAACGTCAGAGTGCTCTTCGATCCCCGGCAAGGGAATCTCCCGCGAGGCGGTTGCATGATGAGAATAATTACGAATCGTCAGACCGGAAGCGATCTGCGTCTTAGGATCGACGCGCAGCAAGATTTGGTCCGAGAGTTGATAGCCGGTGGATGCGGTGGGCTGCCCAAAGTTAACGTAGAGGATATCGCCTTCGGGGTCATAGGTGATGCGGGTTGCTTTCATCGGTTCTCACCTCCCGGGCCGAAGGATCTGGTAAGCGGTGACGATAAAATTGTTCTCGGCGTTCCCCGGAATAAAGCCGAAACGGACAACGACGACGATCGTGCTGTTGCCGGCGGGCAAATCTTCAAAGTCTCGGTAATAGAGGAACACATCGGGACGGACCGAGTCCTGAAATCTTCGGCCTCTTTGAATCGTCTCCAGCACCTGACCGTCGTAGCCCTGCATTTCCGGATGCTCTTCGCAGATGTGGTTCCAGCGTTCATCGGTCAGATAAATCTCATGGCCCAGATGATCTTTGACCGTTTGCAGCATCGTTCGGGACTACTCATCAAAGTCAACTTGCTTGGACTTCGGGTCCCGCCTTTTTCGAAGCTTCGATGGCTCGCGACGTTTCCATGTGGAACATATTGTAGTCAGGAGTTTGAGTGGAAACAAGGGAGACGGCATGGGGGCGTAGAGACGATGAAGTTGGAGAGCGTTAGCTTAGAGTGAAGCCCCGTGAGTCTAAACCTGCCGGATTGGTTTCAAGATGCAGAAAGATGGCGAAGCGGTTTGGCACCAGACGACGATAGATTGGCGATGAGTGACGACACGACGAGAAGCCATGATCGAATCGGGTCCACCTCCGCCAGCGGCGACAAATCCGCAACCGTCCACTGCATTAGCGCAAACAGCGAAGAAGGAAGAGACGGAAAGGTAAACGGCGGCGCTGGGAAACGGGAATGCTGACGAGTGGAATTATGAAAAGACTCTTCCCCTCAGTTCCATCTCCCAGAAAGGCTCGCGACATCGCGGCGCTCGGGACCACGTACTTTCCCGTCATCGGAAGATTGTCGAGTCGTCGAAGTCTGACCTCGACCCCTTACCGGAACTGACTTACTTTCGATCTTATGGGATTGAAAAATGGACAGTAACAACTCAGCCTAATTTCTAATCACAGGGTTACATTTCTAATGATGCAACAACTCACTCTTGGTTACATTCTTAAATGAGTTGACAGGGACCAAGTTTTCTCCGCGCCCTCCGCGGTCGTGAGAAAAAATCCCTTTTTTACAAAAATGAGCGTTGCAAGTATTTGATTTCATTGAGGCCAAATTTGTAATTTTGCTGGTTTTTGAATTTTTTCTCACGACCCGCGCCTCAGCGGTGCAATCTCCGAGCCCTGCTTCACACGGAAGCCTGAAGTCCCGATCATAAAGTCTCCTGAGCGCGTACGCTTTTTCATTTCGCCTACTTCTTCGGCCACGGATGGATATCCGCTTCGGGCCTCATATTCTTCGCGTCATAAACCTCAAAGTGAGTAAATGCGGTAACCGGCCGGCGCGGCTTGGCAGGCGGCCAGTTGCGGGCGTGACCGATGGGAACGACCCAGAGCAAACGCAGTTCCGGCGGGACCTTGAACAGTTCTCTCAGGGCGGGTTCGACTTCTTCGCGCACCGAAACCCAGACGGTACCCAGATTCATACTCGCCGCGGCGAGCATCATCTGTTGGACCGCGTTGGCAATGCTGGCCTGAAACAGTTTCTCGCGGTCTCCGGGTTGCCGCGTCGTTAGGTAGACTTGTTTTGTGCGCGCATCGCCGCAGACCAGGACCAAAACGCTCACGTCTCCGACGTAGTCTTTTTTGAGTCCCTTGTAGTGAACCGGATCTTCGCGCTTGCGCTGACGCCATTCATCATCGTAGATCTGCCGGACTTTTTTCATTTTCTTGCGATCATGGGTAACGACAAATTCCCACGGCTGTGTGTTTGCCCCGGAAGGCGCCCAACGCGCCGCCTCGAGGATGGTTTCCAGCTGGAGATCGCTGACCTTGCCGGTTTTGTAGACTCTTACGCTGCGCCGCCTGCGGATGATATTGAGGAGATTTTCGGTATCCATAAGCGATCTTATTCCTAGGATTTCAATCTCTTTGGGTCGATTCTCAGCAGCTTGCTGCGTTATGTAAATTGCTTATCCGAAGTCCGTCATTCCCGCATGCTTTAAGCGGGAATCCAGGCGGGTTCGGAACTGGACCCCCGATAAAAACATTCGGGGGTGACGGCTTTAAGACAAATCTCATCGCCGAGTTCTGAGACCCCGCAGCTTGCTTCGGGTTATTCATTAGCATGGATTAATCCGGCGTTACAGTGATCGAGAGCAGCCTGATGCGAAAATGGTTCAAGGTTCAATGTTCCAGGTGCGCGTCCTGCGCATCCTGAGCTTCGAAGGATCTGTCACATAGGCTACGAAAGATCCTTCACTTTGTTCAGGACAGACTTTTGAACATTGAACTGCGCTTTGTCCGGTTCAATGCAACGAAACCTGACTGCGCCGGCCAAACCACCAGAAGAGTAAGATCAGCGGCGCCAGCGCCACGGTCATCACCAAGGTGACGGCGGATGCCTTATTCAGCGTGCCGCCGTACCAGTAGCTCCAAATCACCGCCGGCAGCGTGATGTTGTCTTGAACGGTGAGAAATACCGCGACGGTTAACTCGCGGTATACGAGCAGCGCGGTCCAGATCCAAACTGAACATAGGGTCGGCCGCAGGAGTGGAAACAAAACTCTCCAGACCGTTCGGATGGTGGAAAGACCGGCGACGAATGCCGCCTCTTCAAGCTCGCGATGAATTTGCAAGAGCGAGCCGTTGAGCGCGCGCGTGGCGAACGCAAGACGGGCGACGATGTAGACGATGGCGATGAGCCAGACGGAACCGTAGAGCGGGATGGTCCGTCCGAGCACAAACAGGGATAGCAGCAATGCGCCGATGGCCAGGATCACTTCAGGCAAGGCCTGGGGCAGAAACGCGCCGAAGTCCAGCGCGTAGCGCAGACGGCTTCTGGAACGGACGATCAGCCAGGAGAGGCTAAAGCCCAGGAGTAAAACCACCAGCGGCACCACGGCCACCAAAATCGCCGTGTTCGTCAAGCCGCGCAAAACCAGTTCCCAGTCCATGTGATAAAAATGAGTGAGGGAGAGTTGATGCATCATCGCCCACGACGGTGGCACGAAGTAGGGCGTCAATGCGGCGTAGGCGATCAAGAGCAAAGGCACCAGTTTTGACATCAACACGTAGACGATGATCATGGTCCAGGCAAGGACGGACCAACCGCCGAGCGAAAGAAGCGCGGGTTTATAGCCTTTCCCGGTAACGACCTCAAAACGATGGCCTTGGCGCAGCACCCCGCTATACCAGTGCGTTAACAGGCCGGCCAACAAAATCATAACCGCTCCAACGACTCCGGTAATGCCGTATTCCGGCAGGCCGGCGCCCTGCGGATGGACCTTCAGATAGATAAACGTACTGAGCATGTAAACCCGATTACCCAAGCCGAGAATCGCCGGAATATCGAAAGTCGCAATACCGATGGTGAGGATATAAATCATCGCGGCGAGAATGCCGGGTCGGGCTAGTGGCAAGGTAATACGGAGAAGAATTCTGGCATAGCCCATGCCGTGGACTCGCGCCGCTTCTTCCAGGGTCGGATTAATGGCGCGGAACATCTGCGCCGTAAGAATAAATGCCAGCGCCGCCAAACTGAGTCCCTGCACAAAGCCCATGCCGATAGGGGTGGCAATATTGACAGGGCCTTCCGCGAGGTCGAATAGATCCATCAGCCAGCGGTTTAAAATACCGATACGGGGATGGGCGATCAGCGTCCAGCCCATGGCGGTATAAATCCCCGGAATTAACAAACCCAGCGTCATCAGGGCGTAGATCAAAGTCTTGCCCGGAATCGTCGTTCGCTCCGCAAGCCAGGCGATGGGCAGCCCGAACAGGAGCGCAAAGAAAGTCGCGCTTATAGTAAAGATAATCGTGTTCGTAGCGACAACGTAGATAAACGGATCGCTTAAAACCTCACCGTAGTTGGCGAGAGTATAGACGGCGCTCGGGGTGCCGAAGGCGCCTTTCTGTAAACTTACCCAAAACATGACCGCCACCAAAATCAGGATGACAGCCATGGGAATCAGAGCCAGAGATAAAAGGGCGGCCGACGTTTGACTTCTGCCGTGGAAAAGTGCGGGTAGCCTTAGAACGGCCTGTCTCATATACAATCCGTCGCGCAAGCGGTTGCCTCACGCTTAGCCATGAGGCTGGCTATTTGGCGCCTTCGCGGAGGATGTTTTCCAATTCCTTTTGTACGGCGTCGTAATTTTTAAATGACCCGAGCCATTCGGGTGAGTTGATGATGATTTTGCCCTTGGCGGCGCGCACCTTATCAAGCTCGCGCTTGGTTTGTGAGCCGGGAAAAAGATGCAGGTCCAGGCCGTCATGTTTCCACAGCAGCGACTGGCCTTCGGCGCTCATCAGGTAGTCGATCAGGAGTGCTCCGGCATTGGGCGAGCGCGAATTTTTTGGAATGCCGGCATAGCGCATGTGCAGCACCGTCCCTTCCTCGACCACCGTGTGCCCGATGGGCGCGCCGGTTCGTTGCAATACATTGACGTCGTTGCCGCCGCAGGTAAAAACCAACATTAAGAATTCGCCGCTGGTGATCCGTTCCGCTTCACCGCAGCGCATCAAACCGCCGATTTGTTTCGACAGTTTTTTTGTGAACTCGACCATTTTCTCGCGGCCGTAAAAATCAGGCGTGGCAAACTCACGCATACCGGCGGCATAGGGAGTCGAAGCGATCTTGCCCTTCCATTTGGGGTTAAGGACGTCGTTCATCCGGCGCGGAATGTCGGCGCCTTTGACCAGGTTGGTGTTGTATTGTATGCCGACGACGGCCGTGGCGACCGCCACGTGAGTGCCGTCGGCGGCAATCGCGTTAAATTTCCCGTCCGGTTGGGGCTTGTTTTGGATGAAGGTGTTGAACGTCATCTGGCGCAAAACTTTGGCGTTCAATGCGTCCAGCATCGCTTGAGCGTTTCCCAAATAGACGTCCGTGCTAGCGGGTTGACCGGCGGCGGCTTCCTGCACGATCCGGAGCATGAGACGCTGCATGTCAGGCCCCGGCGTATACTGGCCCTTCAAGTCCAGCTTGTACTTCCTGTTCATGCCCTCGATGATGTCTTTGAAACCCTCGCTGCCGCCAAAACTATTTTGACCCCACTGGCCGTGCAGCACGCCTTCCTTTTTTGCCCCTTCGATGAGCTCGGCGAGTGTGGCGCTGCGAGCCGGAGTCGTCCACACGAGTGCCATTATAGTCGCGAGCGCGGCGCCCATGCGCCTAGCGGGCAACTGAGCGGGGTGTGGTTTATGAGTGATCATAGAGCCTCCATCCTTCCTTTTGCTGACGGCCACCATGACGAAGATTGCCTGCCTCACGATATCATCAGCGACGATAAATCGTGGCGCGCGGGAAACAGCATGATGTTCTCCGGCTCGACGCGGAGCACGATTAGTCCGTCTTTTTGCGCCGGGGCGATCCGGCTCTTGCCCAGCAAGGGGCGATCGTTGATCGTTGCCGTGAAAACGAATTGGTCGCCGAGAAAAGTGCTCGATTGAAATTTGGCGCATAGGGTGTTGGGCTCATTTGTGACATCGCCGGCAAGCGCCAGACATTCGGGGCGAAATCCCAATAAGACCGTTTCGCCGGGGTGAGAGCACCCTCGAACCTGCAAATTTCCGATGGCCGATTCGGCCAGGCCCGGTTGTATCACCTTGGCTTCGAGCCAATTCACCGAGCCAAAAAATTCGGCGACATCCGCGCGGGTAGGATTTTGATAAATCTCCATCGGCGCGCCGACCTGGAGGATCTCGCCGGCCTGCATCAGCGCAATCTTATCGGCGATCGCCATCGCCTCGATCTGGTCATGGGTTACGTAGAGCACCGTGGATCCCAGTTTCTTTGCCACCTCGCGAATCTTGCCGCGTACTTCTTCTCTCAAGCGCGCGTCAAGATTGCTCAGAGGTTCGTCCATCAAGAGCAGGCGCGAGTTGACGGCGATCGCGCGCGCGAGAGCGACGCGTTGTTGTTGGCCGCCGCTAAGCAATGTCGCGGGACGATCCGCCTGTTCTTCCAGCTGCACCAGCCGCAACGCTTCTTTGACGCGGCGGGCAACATCTTTGCGCGCGATGCGTTGCGAGCCTTCCGCCAAAGGCAGAGCGACATTCTGAAAAACCGTGAGGTGAGGCCATACGGCGTAGGATTGAAAGACCATGCCGAGTTTGCGTCGCTGCGGGGGAACCCAGGTCGGAGGGGTATCGGATGATACAACTTGGCCGGCGATGCGAATTTCCCCCGCCTCGGGCGCTTCGAGTCCGGCGATGCAGCGAAGCAGCGTGGTTTTGCCGGAGCCGCTGGCGCCGACGATGACAAAGAGCTCGCCTTCAGCGACGTCAAGATCCAGCGCTCTCACGGCAGCGACAATGCCTTGGGTCACATTGAACTGTTTGTGCAGACGGCGGATGGAGATCATGAATAAATTCAGCTCCGATCTGTCTTCGTCCGGGGAAGGCCATCCCGAGTCGCGCATTCGTGCCGGCGGGAGACCGCAAGTTTTTGGAATTGCTCAGTGGTATTCGGCGCCGGGTAATGGGTTCGCGACCGCTTCCTCAAGCGTGGTCGCACGTTTCCACTCGGTCGCCGGCCGGCTTCTGCCGTCCGTGCCGACTTGGTCCATAGCGGCGTAAATTTCGATCTGGTAGCCGTCGGGATCAAGAAATTCAACGCCGGGGTTGCCGCCCGGTCCACGCCGTCCTTCGTAGGTGATAGGGACACCTTTGGATTTCAGGAAAGCGCGAATTTCGAAGAGCTCCGAAACGCTCGCGACTTCAAGCGCGAAGTGGTCGAACCCGACCTGTCCGCGCTTGGGCAGTTCGTTTTTTTCTTTTGCCTGAACGAGCGCGACGGTATGGTGGTCGGTCGCGTTGCGAAAAAACACCATCCCGTGTTCATTGCGGTCGGAGAATTTAAAGCCCATGATCTCGGTCCAAAATTTCGTGCTGCGGTCCAGGTCGCTGACCGCATAGACCACGTGCCCGATTTTTTTGATCTTGATGGGAGTTTTTTCATCTGCCATAAGGACCTCCTTGATCGAACACAAATTGAGATTGATGCGTGCGCGGAAAAATGTGCCACAGGGGACAGCTTGAGACAGGTGTTTCTATCAAAAAAAACCCGTCATGGCAAAGCGAAAATGATGCGCTATTTGGCGCGCAGCTTGGCAATTATTTTTCCGCTGTAGCGGCGCACCGACTGGAGCGACAGCGAACGGCGCGTCAGCAGATCGAGGCGGACGAGCTTCCATTGAAGGCTTTTCGCGAGAGCGCGGCGCTCGCCTTCGTCTTCTACGTGTTTTAGCAAGTCCTCCAGGGTATGGATGTCCTTTCGCAATTCGGCCTCAGGCGGCAAGACGTGGGCGTTCTTGAGGATGTGATAGCCGATGCGAAGCTCTTCCGGAATCCAGCTTAAGTCTTCGAGCTCCAGCGGTTTTCCCTTGCCGGGCAAATCGTCGAACACGCCGGCCTGCTGCGCTTCGCGTATCCGTTCTTCGGCGATGCGCCAGAAACGGCTCAAGCGATTATCCTTTCCGCGGCCCGTTCTTTTGTTTCTTCCGGCGGGCGCACATCGCGAAACATTAAATAAAACGCAACGTCGTTAATTAATTGTAACCCGCCCCCGATGAATAAGGGAAGCGTCAGCGAAATGCTTTGCATTAGATAGGTCGAAATGGTCGGACTGATGCCGTAGGGAACAATGCGCGCCAGGCTGGTCACCCCGGCCGCGGCGCCACGTTCGTTGGATCTAACCATGGCCATGGTAAATGAGGCTCGCAGCGGATTGTCCATATACGCGAAAAACGAGCGCACCATCAACAGTGAAGCGGCAAGAGCCAGGGTCGGCGCCAGCGGCAGAATCAGGTAAATCGCCGATGCCAACCCATGCGAAAAGGCCATCGTCCGGACGACGCCGAGACGCCGCGCAATAACGGGCGCGCTGAGAAATGACAGCGCGGAAAGAAAGTAGGAAGCAAAAAAAATCACGCCAAGCGATTTTAGCTCCACTCCGAAGCGCAGAAAAAACCAATAGGAGACCAGCGAGCCGGCCATGCCGGCGCCGAAATTATCGACCACGGCCAGAAGCGACATTTTGGTGACGAATACACCGGAGGCTTTGGAGATCTTCTGTTCGGCTTTTCGCGTCTGCGGCCGTTCGCTCATCGCGCCGTAAACAAATAATAAGGCGACGCTGAATAAGATGGTCAAAGCAAAGAGCGGTTTGTACGAGGTGACAGCCGTCCACCCCCGCTGTTCTTGAAGATACTGAGGCAATCCGCTGGCGAGAGCGCCCAAAGAGCCCATCAGGGAACCCACACAAGAGTTCAGGGCGAAGATCTCGTTGCGATTATCATCGGTGCATTTTTCGGCCAACAGGGCTTCTTCCACCGGGTTAAACGGACCGCCGCCCGATCCGCCGCCGGCGGATCCCCCGGCGCCGACATTGGCGATAATGACCGCGGCGAGGATAAAGAAAAGTCCCGTAAAGTAGACAAGGATGCCGTTGGACACGATGGTAAGAAGAGCCAGAAGCATCAAAATCTTTCTGCGCCCTACGCGATCCGACAAATAGCCCCACACAGCGGTCAGCAGCGCGCCGCTCAAATACGCGACGGTAAAAATGATACCGATGGTAACCGTGGAATAGCCGAGCCGGTCCAGATAAATGGCGAAGACGATGTTGAGATAGGAAAAAGCGAAGGAGCGAATACCGCGAGAGGCCATTAACAATTTCGCCTCACGGTGTAGATTTCGGAACATGAGACTAACCCCGATTCCTCGGAACGTGGCGCGAAGCGACAAGCCTTCCGGCCGCAGCCGATGGGCCTGTGGCTCCAAGCCCCCCCGCGCCCGAGCCATGGGTGCTAATTCCAACAGTCTGGGCCTG
>JBGPIK010000030.1:0-29731 GCA_041484845.1 Binatia bacterium
AGAGGCGCGCCACGGCTTCGGTCTTGGTTTGTCGGAGGAGTTCGTTCTTCCCTCCGTGACGTAAAAAGTAGATCCGTGTCAGCGGCGCCCTCGAAGGGTCGGCGAGCCCGGCCTCGCCATGCCAGGGCGTACCGTACATCCAGTTTGTGTCGTCCATTTTACGCAGCACAATGCGATCATCGCTAAGAATCTTCACCCCTCTTTCACGCTGCCACAGTCTGGCCATGGTCGTCTTCCCGGCGCCCGACTGCCCGACGAATAGATGCCCGTCACCCTTGGCATCGACGACGCCGCAGGAATGGACTTCTGTGCCTCTACCCTGCGCCAAAAGATGCATCAACAATAACTCATCCAGGGGATACTCCAATGCGTATGGCACTCGGCCGGTGGCGAAATAAGGACGATGAAGGGCCACTTCCCCGGAGCTAAAATCAGAATTAAGGCAGGCTTCCTTGTATGGCGCTAGGCCGAAGGCTGCGGCGTGAAAACGAAAACGATGACAGCCCCCGTCAACATACAATTTCCAGACTCCACCGGAATCGAAAGTAATCTTGCCGCCGTTAAGCCTGGATAAATCACTCCAGGCCGCCCGGATTCGCACATCGGGATCGGCTCCGCTAACCACGAATTTTTCCATTGTGCCTTGAATCTGCGGTTCCAGCCCTGGGTCATCGGTGGCGAGAGCTATTGTGATATCAGCAATGTTAATAGAAAGCGTACAAACGTCCTTTGTCTGGAAGTAAAGATTTCTGACTGGGCAAATGTTCGGTTAGGAGCGGCCACGCTGCGCAGCGCAGGAGTGTGGCCTGAATCAAAGGAAGCGCGTAATTGGAAAAAGCGGTATCACTCTTTGCATTTGGCTTGGCTCAATGAACTACCTCGCAGCAAGCTACGGGATATCAGAACATAGCGGTGAGATGTTGTCCCAACGGCGTCACCCCCGAATGTTTTAATCGGGGGTCCAGGTTCGGTCTCGCCTGGATTCCCGATAGAAGCATTCGGGAATGACGGACTCTAAGAGGTCTGGAATAGCTCATTACGCAGCAAGCTGCGAGGAATCGACCCACAGAGATTGACGCTTGCTGGTTCGCATTCAAGACCCTACAGAGCTGCATACCGATACCCCACAATCACCTCCAACCGGCCCACCGGAACCTGACGTCTTACAGGTTCCCAACACAGCCTCTTCAGGTCTCAACAGAACTCGGCGCAGCTCCGGCTTCTTGTAAATTTTCTTCGGTTGCTGCGCGTCTCGCTCTTCCATGAATTCAATCCCCTATTGTTAACCTACACGAGCGACCGATTTCTCAACTACGGCCGAGAAGCCTCCAGACCACATGAAGAGCAACCTCCGCTAGAGCAGCCCGAATCTAAACGGACTACGGCTTTATTCGCTTGCGGTAAAAAACTTTTGTCCTCGCTTGAGCCGAACTCTATTCTTTGCTCGCTTATAGCGCGCCTAAGGGTCACGAGCGAGCGCATTGATTCTTCGTATCCTTTGCCGCCTTCGCAGTATTCGCATTCGCCGTGGGGAGGAACCTCAATGTCGATCGCGCGACTCCGCAGATGCGCCACCTGACAAAGAAAATCCACCGGCGCCTCTGGGTCGCCGTTTTCCAATTCGCCGTTAGCAGGGCACATGCCGCACATCGCTTTGATTTGACATTGTACGCACTTGGTTAATCGCGTGATCTTTTTCCGCCGAATCTTCGCAAGAAAGCTTTCCCAACCCTCGCGAAAACTCCCGTGCCGCAAATCATAGGTGTCGAAGTGAGAAAGAACGCAAATGCTCATCTTTCCCTGAGGGTCGATGGCAAAAGCATTGACCCCGCCGCCGCAATGGTAGACCTGATCGCTTTGATCCGGGGAGTGGACGGGGCCGTTGAACTGCTTAGCAAACTTCTGCCACTCGGCCACGCGCTTGGAGTCGCGCAGATCGAGTTCGACAAGCGCCTCAGGCTTGAGGCGCACCCCCAGCGGGCTTGAGGAGCAGTCGATCCTCGGATTGATCATGGCGTCAAACTTGAACTCCAATCCTAATTCTTCTTCCGCAAACCTCTTCATATCCCAGATTTCATGTTGATTGGTGGTGACGGCCACGGTTTTAAGTTTGAGCGGCAGGCCGCGCTCTTTGAGCAGATGGATCCCGCGCAGGCACCGTTCATAGGAACCGGATATTCCGGTCAGCCGTTCGTATGTCTCCTTGGTGCGTCCGTAGAGCGTGATCTCAATGGCAAAGGGGCGCCACTCGACCAGAGTGTCTGCGACCGCGGGCGTAACCATCGTGCCGTTGGTGAACAGGGTGATGAGCAAACCCTTGCGCTTGGCGTAAGTGTAGATCTGGAGAAAATCTTTTCGCGCAAAGATCTCCCCGCCCGTGTACAAAAGCCAGAGGCAACCGGCCTCGGTGATCTCATCGAGCAAGCGGCAGTGCTCCTCATACGTGAGCTCGCTGAGCCGAGCCGCCCGATCTCCCATCGGCAGGTTGTTGTAACAATGCGCGCAGGTCAGAGGACAACGCCTCGTCACCTCAATGGTCCCGGTAATGGGCACCCGTTGATTCTCGACCTTTTGGTGCAGCGCTAAACTGAACTCGCCGTAACTCTGTGTTTGCATGATTTATAGTCCCTGGGAGCTTTCGGTCGCCGCGGCAGCAGGTCGAATCAGACCGGCCGCCTGGAGGGCATCAAGGAACTCATGCACGTCTTTTGTGGCTTGCTCGTCTCCGACTTCGTACGATTCGCGCACAGCCGCAACAATCCGTTCAACGGCCGTCTGCCCGTCAATCAGTTTCCAGATCAGGCTGCCAACCTCATCCGTAGAATAGATCGATTCGAGATCTACCACATGGGTCCGAACAGGGACGATGATGGTCTCGTTGGCAATAGACCGCGTTACCAGATCGCTCTCTTTCACATAATGCAATGGCATTGCTTCGTTCCTGGTCACTGGCGCGGTTCACACGCATTTCCCGCTGCCTCGGTTCATGGTTGCATGGTCGCCGCGGTCAATGGGTACTGATGCGTTTCTGAGCAGCGTATGATTGCGCCATCTATCAAAATTCATTCGACACTGCAACGCTAGTAACTATTGCCGCCCCGAGCTGCTAGGGGAAGAGGTCGGACACCAGAGATCAGAGATCAAAGAGTAGAAAGCAGAAAGAAGAAAGTAGAAATAAGCCACGGAAGGCCCGGAGGTCAGACGTCGGAAAGAACATTGCGGATTGCTGAATGCGAATTTATCGAACCCGACGTCAGAGATCGGCTTTACAGCATTCTAGCTTCCCAGCGGTCTAGCAGAAACAGAGGTCAGAAGTCGGAGGTCGGGGCAAGGAGGCTGACATTAAAAACCCACTAGGCATGCTTCCGCCCCTATTGCATTTGCGCAGCACGCGAGTAAGCCACTGATGGTCCAATGTTTCGGCGAGACAGGCTGTATTACGATGCAGCCTATCTCGCAATTGTTACACTAACGTTAGTACCCAATAAAGAGCAAGGAACTTTTGCCTTTGCCACATCCGGTCGCATCAATCTGGCGCCAAAACACAGCGCTGCAATCTTGCACTTTGATTTGATTGCAAGCCCGATGGTGACATGACTCACAAACGAATCTCAACCATGGGTAGCTGAAGCCGTTTACCCCTCTTGCTTCTTATTCTGCGCCACCTTCGCCCTCAACGCTTCATAACCTTGCCGATATCCTTGAACTTCCGGCGCAAGCTCCATGGCCCGTTTATAGGCGGCTTCCGCCGCAGCGAAGCGATATTGCCGTTCCTCGGCTAGCGCCAGTTGATAAAAAACGGCGGCGGCAGGATTGATTTCGACGTAGCTTCTGAAGTAATAGGCAGCCCGATCGAGATTGTTTTCCTGAAAGTAGAGATTAGCCAGGCGAAGGAGAGTTTCGGTGGACGTCGAACGGACGTCAAGAACCGCGAGCAGAGTCGCTTTCGCTTCATCGCCAAAGCCTAATCTCTGCGCGGTTTCCGCCAGTGAATAATAGTCACGTAACGTCTGTTGTCCGTCTCCTTCTCCGGTTCGGAGCGCCTCTTTGGCCTTGGCCAAAGCTTTTTTTGCTTCGTCCAGCGCTCCGGCTTTGTGTGTGGCTTCGGCGAGCGCTAGATAAAGCTCAAAAGCCGGAGCGCCGTTTTTCAGTCCCTCGGATATGGTTTTACTGATGCCGCCAGTTTCTTTGCGCGGCCCATAGATCATCGTCGCGAGCAATTGATACGAACGTGGATCTTTAGGGTTCCGCGCAGCGGCTTTGCGCAAAAGCGCCTCCGCGTCCTTATCGTCGCCGGCCTTCAAATAACCGGCGGCCGCTTCGATGAAAAGATCTGCGCTTACACTCGCGTCTCTCGCGCGGTCCGCAGCCTCTTCGTAAAGCTTCCCTTGATCAGCAAAACGTTCGGTGGCGCCATAGAAGGCGGCGAGACTGTCCATCGCTTCCGGATATTCCAGAGCGTTGGCCTTCTTAAAGCCGCTCTCCACGGCATTTTTTTCTGCCGGTGACAACCAGGGCAGCAGGCGACCGTTCAAGTAATAATGCACCGCAAATGAAGGCGCGTTTAAAACCGACCGGGTCACTTCGCTCAAGCCCTCCGCCGGCTTGCCGGCGCCTAATAGCATACGAGCGTATTGATCGCGGATGTAGGGATCAGTGGGGTTGAGCCAGAGTGACGCGCGCAATTGGGCGAGTTGCCAGTCGAGCTGTGTGTTTTCTTCCGACAACCGCAACAGATAAAGATGCGGCGTGGATAGAGCCGGATGAGCCAGAATCATCTCGTTGGCTTCGGCAAGCGTGCCGGGCATTTTGAGACTGTAAGGATACGGCGTCATCTCCTGCCGAACGGCCGCCACGATTAAGAATGCGGACAAAGCGCATATAGCGTAAGGGGTGAACCGCGAGACCCTGACCACTGACCACTGACCACTGACGACCGACTTCTGACCTCTGACGTCTGACCTCTGATCTCTACTTCGTAACCCCTGCTCCCTGCTCCCTGCTGCGATCCGCACTGCGATCGCTAGTAGTAGCGTAAAGAGGAAAGCGTTGGCCGGGATCTGCAAGTTGAAATCGAATAATTCATGAAAGGTCATGGTGCCTAAGGCGGCGAGGAGCATGGCCACAAGAGCTTTCGATCGAGCATCATCGGAGGACTGGCTCAGGTGAGCCAAGAGTCCTTTTCCTGCGTTGAAGAAAAACAGCAGTAGTAAAAGAAAGCCGACGACTCCGGTTTCAGCCAGAAGCTCGAGATAGTCATTGTGCGCCTCGCGAAAGAATATCGGCGTCCAGGGCGCCCTCTGATAGCGTTGGTATAAATCTTGCCACGAGCCCAGACCCACTCCGAGGAAGGGAAAATCCGAAACCATTTTGAACGTGTCTCGCCACATAACCGCGCGGCCGGCAAATCCCATGTCTTCGGTTACGGTCTCGTGCAAACGGCTATCGACCTCCTGCCTTCCTCCCGGTCCGACAAAGAAGAGACCGACAATCAGTAAAATAGCGACAGCCAAGAGCGAACCACGCAGCACAAGCACTTTTTTCGTCGCGCTATGGGGCCGCGATTCTTCTTCCGCGCGCCCTGGAAACATCCAAAACAATAGCGCGATTCCCAGAATAGCGCTCATCCATCCGCTGCGCGACAAACTCAACAGGCTTGAAGTAAACGCAACCACCGCGATCAAGCTGAAGAAAATTTTCGCGGCAAGCTGCGATTCCTTGCTGAAAATATGCCGGCTGTAAATCACAAGGCCAAGAGCCAGAGGCAAAATCAAGGCAAGGTAATTGGCAAAGTGATCCGGATTGATAAAGGGTCCCGATGCGCGGAGATCCCCGGCCCCACCGCCAGTACCCCAATCGTACGGGATAAAAAACCAGAGAATTTTGCCATTCCAGGTGAAACGCTGGATAAAACCAACCACAGCGACGATCAGCCCCGAGAAGGTGACGACTATCAACATTAAACGTGACCACTGATCTCTGACTGCTGACTGCTGACCACCGACCACTGACCACGGACTACTGACTGCTGACCACGGACCACGGACCACCGACCACCGACCTCTGACCGCTGACTTCCGACCACCGACCACTGACCTCTGACCGCTGATCTCTGACCTCTGACCTCTGACCTCTGAGAAGGGATACAGCAACACCAGAAAGAACAGCGCGGCGTAAGAAGCAAACTTGAGAAGGTCCGATCGAGTCCGAGAAGGGGCGAGAGAGAGGGGAAGCCATCTTTGGGAAAAACCGTCAGGCGTGAGGCGTGAGGCGTCAGGCGGGGGAATTTCGGATTGCGGATTGCGGATTGCGGACTGCGGATTTGAACTACCATCTGACCTCTGTTCCCTGCCGCTTTGCGCTTTGCCCTTTGCGCTTTGCTCTCCCTGCTCCGTGCTCCCTGCTCCCTGCTCAAACGGAACCGGCACGCCGGAGTTGACCTCGTCGGGTGTTGGCAGAATGACCGGGGGAATTTCGGATTGCGGATTGCGGATTGCGGATTTGAACTGACCTCTGATCTCTGACTTCTGATCTCTGACCTCTGACCTCTGGCTTACTGGGGGAATTGCGGATTGCGGATTGCGGATTGCGGATTTGAACTGACCTCCGATCTCTGATCTCTGTTCCCTGCTCGCCGGCTGGGAAGCTGGAATGCTAGGAAGCTGTTCTCTGATCTCTGACGTCTGACCTCTGACCTCTGACTTCTGTTCTCTTCCACCCTGCTCCGTGCTCCCTGCTCCCTGCTGTATTCCCTCCGTCCACCCCGGCAAACTGTGCGTGTACAGCTCGAATGTTGAGGGCGACAACAGACGGATCAGTCCCGGCGGGAGTGACAGAAGCTGAAAGAGAACGAAAACAAAAAAGAGAAAAAGCGGGATTAAAAGACCACGGACTACGGTGGGCTGACCTCTGACGTCTGACGTCTGACCTCTGCTCTCTGTTCTCCCCGCCCCCTGCTCCCTGCTCCCTGCTATCAGGAGCCTGACCATCCATACGATGAGCAGGAAAAAAATGACCGCTTCCATGAACGCGAACGCCCATGGATGAACCGAACCGAAAGCCAGCGGCGTAAAGAGGATGAGAAAACCCAGACCCGCGATTACGACGCGGTCACACCATTTAATCACGTTAGCTAAAGGCAAAGCGCTAAGCGTTAGAAATTCCTAAGGACAGCTAGTAATTCACAGCTATGAGCAAACCGCTAAGGGTCTGAAAAGCGCGCATCTAATAAGCGTAAGAATTTTAAGACAAAAGACAAACTACAGAACATCACCAACAAAGTTAGCAAGCCGGACTGCTGACTTCTGTTTTCTGCTAGCCTGCTGGGAAGCTGGGATGCTAGGAAGCCAAGTCATAGAAATCAGAGGTCAGTTCAAATCCGAAATCCGAAATCTACAATTCTGCTGCGTTCAAGCCCCCACCTGTTTCCCCCGGTCACGGGGGAGGAGTAAGGAGGGCGATCGCTCCCTGCTCTTGCCTTTCACGCCTAACGCCTTACGCCTAACGGTTCAAGCTGACTCCGCTTCATCGTGCTTATAATAATTATAATAGTGGCCGTAGTAGCTCCCGTAGCTGCCCTCTTGAACGTCGACGCGGTTGAGCATGACGCCGAGCATTTTTATGTGCGGGCTCGTCAGACGCGCGCGCGCGTCTTTGACGAGCTGACGCGGCGTTTTTTGGCCATCGACCACCATCAGCACTCCGTCCACCATCGTAGCCAAAGGCAACGCGTCGCTGACCGGCAGCACCGGAGAAGAGTCGATGAATACGTAATCGAACTGCTCGCGGAGAATAGCGATCGTTGCGGCCATCGTCTTCGAGCCCAAAAGCTCTGCCGGGTTAGGGGGTTTAGAACCGCTGGTGATCATGAACAGATTGTCCACTTGCGTGGGCCGTAATACTCTTTCCGCCTCTATCTGCCCCGCCAGGCATTCCGCCAAACCCACCTCGTTCGGCATCTTCAAGATTTTGTGACAGCGCGGGCGGCGCAAATCTCCGTCCATGATCAACACACGCGCGCCCATCTGGGCGAAAACGATCGCCGTGTTCACCAGAGTAGTGCTCTTGCCCTCGCTGCGCGTGGCGCTTGTCAGCATGATCGTTTTCGGCGGTTCGTCCGCCTTGGCGAGCAAAAGCGCCGAGCGCAAATTACGGTAGGACTCGGCAACCACGGAGAACGGGTCCTGTTCTATGATAATTTCACTGGGCGTTTTTTTCGCGGGCAAGTTGCCGTTTTCATCTTTAGGCGGTCTGAGATGTCTCGCGCCATATCCATAGCTATAGCCATACCGATGACCGTTGCCATTGAGACACATAAAATCCGGAACGACTGCAAGGTTGGGCAGATGGATGTAACGCTCCAGTTCGTCTGGAGTTCTGAACGTGCTATTCAAATGATCCATCAAGAAAGCGAGTCCGACTCCGCCTGCAAGACCCAGGAAAAGAGCTATCAACAAACTATGTCTCTTGTCCGGGTACGACGGGCCGCCAGGCAACTCGGCTTTGTCGACAACATAAATATTCGTGCTCTGGCTGTCGGCGGCTACCCGCATCTCTCGCATACGCTGCAACACGCTATCGTAGAGCAGCTTGTTGGTATCGACTTCACGCGCCAGAATCGCGTACTGAACCGCGGAGTCCTTGAGATCGAGAGTCGCGGTTTTCTGCTCCTGCATCTTGGCCCTGAGCTCCGCCTCTCGCGTGCGCGCGGTTTGATAGGCCGATTCGGCTGTCTTGATTGCGTTGCGGATTTCGACCCTCAAGCGATTGCGCAGGTTGTCAAGCTGCGCCGTGACTTTATCGAGGGGCGGGTATCCCGGTTTGAATTCCTTGGCGAGTTGGATTTGGTCGCTTTCGAACTTCGCAATTTCTTTTTTGAGATTCTCGACAACCGGGTCCTTAAGCATACCGGGCAGGACATCATAGTTGCCGCTGTGAACGGTGCGCACGTTGGCCTCGACACTAATTCTTTCCGCCTCGGCTTCGGTGAGCCGCTTGTTGAGATCCGCCAACCGGTCCACCACGATGTTTTCTTTATCGCTGAGTGAGATGATACCCTTGTCGCGGCGATAGGTATTGAGCGCGACCTCAGAGCTTTCCACTCTTTCTTTCAACTCGAGAAGCTTCTTCTGCAGGAAGGCCAGCGCTTCCTCGTTGGTTTGAGAGCGAAGGTCAAGGCCGTAACGGATATAAGACGCCGCATGGCCGTTGGCGAGCTGTGCAGAGAGCGCGGGAATCGGCGTCTGGAACGCCACCTGCACGAGATCTGTTCCACGAATGGGTTGAACGCTGAGCATACCGAGGTATGCGCCGACGTTTTGCGGCTTAACCGTCAATTGCGGTTCGTCCGCCTTCTTAGCCGTTTGGGAAGATTGCCGCTTCCCACCCGTAACCGCCTTGAAAAGCCCGGAAAAGAATCCGGGTTTGGCTGCGCTTTCCTGGCTAGAAAACGGCGCTTTAGTTTCCAGCCCCTGCTCTTTGATCACACGTTCGGCGAGAGCGCGGCTCTTTAGTATCTCGTACTGGGTCTTATAATACTCCGCGTTGTCAATGGATTCCGACAGCGCATCCTGCAGCTTCACCACCTGCGGAGCTTTGCGCTCAATCAGTATAGTGGCCTTAGCGGTATAGAGCGGAGTTCTGGTAAAAACGTAAAGCATCGTTGCGCAAACGACCGCCGCGACGCATCCGAGGATGAGCAAGCGGTAGCGCTTGAGCAGGTACCAGTACTCTTTGAGATTGGCGCTATTGCCGTCCACCTCCATAGTGCTCGACAATTCGATCACGCCATTCTGAGGGAGAGAGTTTCGCTTGATAAAATAAGGTGAGAGATTATTGTCCACTAGCTACCAGCGATAGGAATGGTGCCGCCTACCCCAATCTTGATAATCGACGATAAAAACTGATACACGCTGTACGGCACAAGCCGCGCGGTCGCTGCTGAAACCTCGATGATGTCACCGCCCTGCAAGGAAATATCCGGCGCTTCGCCGTTTTTTATTTTTGCCAGATCGGCTGTCAGGAAAGTTCTCCTGCCTCCTCTTTCATTACGGGTAATCCGCACAGCAGTGTCGTCGGCAGGATAGAGAAGCCCTCCGGCGGCGGCTACGATCCCGGTTACGGTTAGACCCGGCGTTACGTTGAAGGCTCCGGGCTTATCAACCCAGCCCTCGACAAGAATTTGCCCGCCTCCGGGCACGATAATCAGATCACCCGGACGCACGGCGAGAGATAAATAGTGCTGGTATCCACCCAAGGCCAACTCTTTAAGATCCACCAGTATGGGATCGGCCCGGCTCAGAAGACCGCCGGCGTCTTGTTTGATATTTGGATCCGATAAACTTGCCGCGATCTGTTGGACTTGACCGTCACCGCCAACGGACTCGGCAGGAATGAAATACAAACGGGGATCGGCTCCGGACGTTATTCCCCCCGCCTGGGACAACATGTCGAGAATGGTGTCGGTGCCCGAGTTCATACTATACAGTCCTGGCTTAAACACCGATCCGAGAACCGCCACCTGACGGCTCCGGTACTCTTTAACGAAAATCACCACCCGCGGGTCATACATGTACTTCTTCAAACGGGTGGTCACCTGCTCGCGCAGTTTCTCTTCGGTCATTCCAGTGACGCCGAGTTTTCCGACAAACGGCAACGAGATCGTGCCGTCACCCGATACCCGAACCACCCGGCCGCGCAGTTCCTCGATGGCTGGAACCGAAATCTCCAGCACGTCGCCGATACCGATCGGGTAATCGGTCACGGTTTTTTCCTGAGTGCGTTCCTTCCAGAGCTTGGCCAATTTTTCCAGGTCGCTATTCTTTGAAACATCCACAGGCGAAGGCACGGGAGAAGAGGGTTTCTTTGCCGTTACGGCGGGAGGTTCCTTGTTTGACGAAGCGGTGGCAGCAGAAGGATCCTGGTCTTTCGTCATTGAGTCAAAAGCTCGGACACAGCTACTGTTCCACGCGGCGGTTGCGACAAACAATAACAGAACAGAGAGGGAATAAATCGGCCTTAGTATCTTCATACAGCCTTACCTCTCATGAATAACAACGGAAAAATTTATTGCGATGCGCTATTCCCCTGCCCTCGCGAACCGTCATGAAATGCCCCAACGCCGGCCGCTACACCAAACCCAATGGCAGAACCGCCTAAGAATATGACTCCACCCGTCGCCATGGGGCTTAAACCGAACAGACCCTTATTGCTCGAATCTTGATCAGGTGTAGTGCCGGGTGCGGTGCCCGGGGTTGTGCCCGGCGTAGCCATCGCTAAGGCCGGCGCCGTTTGTGATACGAGCCAATTGACAGTAAGCCCATCGGTGCCAACGGCGCTAACGACCGTTTGGCCCTTGTAAGGAGAGTTGGTTGGATCCAAAGTGAGCTGGTATCTACCCGCCGGAAGATTTAGGACCGCATAGCGCCCCAGACCATCGGTTGTTCCCTCGCTAACGATCTGCCCCGAAGAGACTTTCGCCAATATTTTCACGCCGGAAACCGGTTGGTTCTGGTTGTTGCGCACCATGCCGATCAGCGCGGTACTGCCCGCGTCGCCCATAACCATCGCCGGCATCATGCAGCTCAACACAAGGGCAAGAACTCTACAAAAAGGTTTTTTCATTGTTAACCTCCCGGTATGCGCTCACAGTGTACTTTGGGGTAAGCAACAAATCCGTGCCGAGTCAGTGGACTCGGCAAAACTGCAGCCGTCACATCCCAAAACACTGTTCAGGTACTTTTGTATACTCTGTTTACACGCAAATGTCAAAAAAATTTGTTCAAAATTATAGAAAAAGGCAATTCTGCCAATTGCAAGATATTACGTCGAGTTAGCCTAAAAAACCAGCCTTTTCCCAGCTTTCGGCTAAACGGCTGGGAAGCGGGAACGATTAGGGGTAGGGGAATTGCGGATTTGAAGAACTAGAGATCAGAGGTCAGACGTCAGAAGTCAGACGTCAGAGGTCAGAGGTCAGATGTCAGCGACCCCCTCCTTACTCCTCCCCCGTGACCGGGGGAGGAAAGAGGTGGGGGATTGAACGCAGCAGAATTTCGGATTGTGGATTTGAAAGACTTTCTGATGTCTGACTTCTGACATCTGATCTCTGATCTCTGACTTCTGACCTCTGTTCTCCCTCAGTCTGCCAACGCGCAGCTTTCCAGCGCGATCCATATATACAGCCGGGCGGCGCGGATCAATTCTTCGGCTTTGATCGCAGAGAGTCCGCCAAAGAGACTTATGCCCGGGCCGTACATGACTCCGGGAATCCCAGCTTCATGAAAGACGTTAATATCCCTCCACATGCTTGTGTGCTGGGGAAGGCATCGCTCCGGCTCTTGGTGAAACATCGCTTTGTGCGCTGAGTAAATCGCGCTCAACAATTTCTCGTTTCCACCCTTACTGCCGTACCCTTGCACGCCGTCGTAGGCACGCCGGTACGTATAGAGTTCGAGTTCGAACGGCACTCCAACACCGGTAAGGACCCCGTGGAGCTCGCGGCGCACTTGCTCCGGATTCTGTACGGGTGTGATGCGCACGTCGAGATACAACGCGCAAACTTGCGAGGTCTTAGTGATCTTGTAGGGAAGCCCGCCGCGGATGGCGCCTATGCTGACCCGCGGCTCGATAACTCCGCCGGCGGATTCGTAACGGTTTTTCGTCTCGTATTCTTTTGCCCATCCTTCGATCCGTTGGATGACCGGCACGATGCGTACAATCGCATTAGGACTGACCTCGGAAGTGCGTGTGACATAGGGCGTGTAGACCGGCGGCTCCTCGCCAAAGATCTTGATTTTGAAGAAGGCTTTCCCCGCCTCGGTCCAACCGACGTGAAAATCGGTGCCTTCGGCGACAAGCGCGAAATCTCCGACGAAGCCTCGGTTCAACACATAACGGGTGCCGAACTCTTTGGCCATAAAGATCGGCGCCGGATATTCGTCGACAGGCTCCAGGCCGATCTCGCCGACGACTGCGGTAAGTAGAATGTCGCCGGCAAGTTTCAACCCGCTTCTGCGGATCGTATCGCAAGCGACCATCCAAGCGGCCATGGCGCCTTTGTCGTTGCAGACGCCGTTGCCGAACAAGAACTCCCCCTCTCGCCATGCCGTGTGGTAGATCGGGTCAGCGGCGTGAGTTGTGCTCCAATGCTCGTCGGCCGCTACCGACGTATCCATGTGGCTATTGAAAATCAAGGTCGGCCCATCGCCCGCTCCTCTCATTCTGCCCACGACGTTAAACCGCTCGGGAAGAAGGCCAACCTTGCGCGGCTCGAAGCTGCGCTCATCCATCCAATGAAAAATGTATTCGGCTGCGTCGCGTTCGTGGCCGGCGGGACTGTCGATATTCCCCAATGCCAACGCCAACGCGACAACTTCATCCGCCGCAAGGCCGTCGACAACACGTTGGATCTCTTGAGGGGATGGGGTTCTCATTTTCGTTTGGCAAAGGGCAAAGCGCTAAGCGCAAAGTGTTTTTACCGGCTCGTTGTTCTTTGCTCTGTGGATGGGCGCGATGAATCGCGCCCCTACTTCGTGGTTTTTGCCGACCGCTGACTTCTGATCTCTGATCTCTTCCGCTTTGCGCTTTGCGGTTTGCCCTTTGCGCTTTGCTCCCGCCTTCTGACCTCTAGTCTAAAGCCCCCACCTATTTCCTCCCCGCTCGCGGGGGAGGAGTAAGGAGGGGGTTGGCTCCAGAGGTCAGCGATCGGAGATCAGAGATCAGCAAATTCAGAATCTGCTTGCTTGCTCTTTTCTGACGTCTGACTTCTGATCTCTGATCTCTGTCTTCCCGCTCTTTGCGATTACCGAAACCGCGGCAGCAACTCTTCGCTGATCATCTTGAGCGTTTCTTCGTAGTGATCATACTGGAGCCGCAGGTCGAGAACCAGATGCTCGACGCCCCTCTCTGTGAATTTATCAATCTCTCGGGCGCAGTCATCTGGATTCCCCACGATTAAAAGTCCTTCGAGGTCTTGAATGGTTTCGAAGCGACCCGATGGCGGCTTGATCCAATGCGGGCTCCCTTCCGAACTCCCGGCCAACTCCTTAATATCGATTTTAGCCAATGCCTTGGCGCGGTCCTTTTCGATGCAGACAATCGGGATATTTCCCAGGGTGATTTTTCGGTCGGTAAGAGTGCGTAAATATTTTAACCGGTCGTCGAATGTCGCGAGCGGCACCCGTCCGGGAATCCATCCGTCGCAGTATTCCGCCACACGACGAATGGAAGCCCGCGTACTCCCACCATAGAAGAATGGAATCGGCTCGACCGGCTTGGGTTCAATGGTAGCGTCTTCGAATGAAAAAATTTTGCCCTTGTAGGATGCCTTGTTCTCCTTCCAAACTTGCCGGCAGATCGCCACTGTCTCGCGGACAATTTCCACCCGTTCTTCCTGATTCAAGCCGACAGCCGAAAGCTCGGCAGGAGTGAATCCCAAGCCGATGCCGGCAATGACCCGCCCGCCGGCTATGTAAGAGAGGCTCGCCAGATTTTGGCTGAGCTTGAGCGGCCAACGCACGGGAATGAGGACCGCTGTTCCGAGAATTATTTTTTTCGTCACGGCGGCGACCGCGGCGAGGGTTATGAACGGTTCAACGAACTTGAGCCCCGCTTTTTCCATTCCGTGCGGATGCCAGAGCAGATGGTCTCTTACCCATAAGGAATCAAACCCCAGCTCTTCGCACATTCGCGAGCCGTCGATAAGGCGGCTGGCGGAGGCGTCCTTGCCGAAATGGGGCAACAAGACTCCGAACTTGATTTTAGTCGCCATCATTCCCCCGTACGACAGAGATCGGAGGTCAGACGTCAGAGGTCAGTAAAATCAAATCCGGGATTTGTGACCTCTGATGTTCACCTCTGGGCGTGATGAATCGCGCCCCTACAATTGCGTTTTTCTTGCCGACCTCTGACTTCTGACCCTTCGACTTTGCTCAGGGCAGGCCTCTGATCTCTGACTTCCGGGCGCGATAAATCGCGCCCCTACTGCGCCACGCCGCCGATATACCTGCTGTGCCCTCGCTCCCCTACTACCTTGCCATTTTGAGCGACGATTTTTCCCCTGACCGTCGTAAGAACCGGCGTCCCTTTTACCCGCCAACCGGCGTAGGGGCTCCACTTGACCTTCGTGTAAAGCTCGTCATTATTCAAGGTCCTTTCTTTGTCGAAATCGACCACTACCAAGTCGGCGTCCGATCCGGGGAGAAGCGCGCCCTTGCGCGGGAAAATTCCCAAAATCTTGGCCGGATTCTCCGACAGGCAGCGAACCAAATTTGGCAAGGTGATTTTCCCTTGATGAACGTCGTTCAAGAATACCGAGAGATAGTGATCGTACTGCGGACTTCCCATCGCGGCGCTCCAAGCGTCGATGCGCTGCTTTTCAATTTCGTCGTTCGTGTGCGGGGCATGATCGGAGCCTAAGGTATCGATGGTTCCGTCGCGCAGCGAGTTCCAAATTTCCGCCATCCGCTCCTGATCCTGCGGTATGAAACCTGCGGGACAAATTTGCGGCCCTTTGTCGTTGAGATCTTCGATCCCCAGATGAAAATACTTCGGGTCGATCTCGACCGTCACTCGCTGTTTCTTGAGCTTGGCCTGGCGCAACAGGCGAAGGCTGCCCGCCGCATGCGTGTGCACGACGTGCAAACGAACACCGGATTCGCGCTGTAACATGAGCAAGCTTGCGATCGCACTCTCCCAAATGACGTCCCGCGTGTAAATCTGCGCGAACGTGACGTGGTTCCGCGGCTTGCCTTGAGCAAAGGCTTCCTCGGAAAAGAAGTCGAAAAGCGGTTGGTTGAAAGGGTGGACCACGCACGGAAGGCCGGTCTTCGCGATGGCGCGGAAGCGTTCTAAAAGCTTACCCTCTTCGTTCAGCGCGAGCCTGGGGTCGTGCGGATAGGCGCCGGAAACCTGAAATATTTTGTACCCGGTCACTCCGGCTTGGGCGAGCTTGGGAATCTCTGCCAGATTGACGCCCGAGGCAAAATGGCCAAAATCGACTAGAGACGCCTTTTTGGCGCGCGCGCGTTTTTCCTCGAGCAATTCCGCTGTGGTGGTCGGCGGTTCCACATTGGGCATATCCACCCATGTGGTAATTCCGCCGGCCGCCGCCGCCTGGGAAACCGTGAAGAAATCCTCTTTGTGCGTGTAACCCGGATCGCGTGTGTGGGCGTGCAGGTCGATGATCCCCGGGAGAATAAACTTTCCCGACACGTCGAGCACGCGACCCGCCTCCCTGCTCGCGCCGCGTGAGGTGAGGAGAGCGATACTTTCCCCTTTCACGTACAGGTCCGCATCGATCAGCCCGCCCCCGACAAACACTCGCCCACCTGAAAAACACAGATCAAATTCAGCCATAGAACCTCTCAGCATCCATGGATGGACCTTTCTCCCCGCCGAGGCCCAGCGCGGCTGAGCCGTAACCAAAACTCGAAAAACCGGGATTCACCACAGGAGGCGCCGAGCACGCAGAGATTGTTTATTTCAAACTCTCTCTCCGGGACCTCTGCGGTGAGTTTTCTTCTTGGCCGATAAAATTTGCGCAAGCCGCAAAAATTTTGAACTATAGTAGTACGGAGTACGCAGAGTAAATATTTGCTTAAACTCTCTGTGAACTCTGCGTTCTCTGCGGTAAATCCTCTTTTTTTTTGGTTGCGGCTCTGCCGCTTTGGTTTAACTATGTTTTTTGGATTCTTCATTTTCGACGATGTGAAAGTCCTGGCCTGCGGGCGCATAGATCTCAATGACCCGCGCGACCGTGTCGCCGCAGTTTCCGGCAGCGTGGTGGACCCCGGGGGGAATGAAAGCGATTTCACCCGCGCTTACCCGGTATGTCTTTCCTTCCACAATCGCCTCGACCGTACCTTCCAAAACAATGTAGATATTCTCCGCTTTGGCATGGTAATGGGTAGGGCCCGGGCCGGAATCAATATTGATCAGATTAATATGCACGTCGACATTCTTCGCGCCATCAGCCTCATCCACCAATCGTAAGGTCTTGCCTCGATCCCAGCGCATGATCTTCACCGGCGCGTCTGCGATACGCATCACCTTCACGGGCATAGCTCACCTCCCTATTATTGTTTTCTCGATGAGAGGGGATCTTTATCTCACGATGCAAGCAGTCCCCACAAGCAACCCTTATCTATGCAATTGCGCGCCCCTTGGTCAACCGGCGCGGCGAAAACATTCTGTCTAGCCCAAGTAGCAGCGGAGTTTCAAGTTGACTTGTGACTGTACCCTCAGATAATTTCACCACGGAGACGCAGCGCGGCTGAGCCGCAACCAAACAGGAAAAGATATTTTACCACAGAGACGCGGGACGTGAGAAAAAATCCCTTTTTCGCAAAAATGAGCGTTGCAAGTATTTGATTTCATTGAGGCCAAATTTGCAATTTTGATGGTTTTTGAATTTTTTCTCACGACCGCGGAGAACGCTGAGAAAAACAAACGTTCTTCAAATCTAAAACCCTCTGCGAACTCTGTGCCTCGGCGGTAAAGGTCCGTAACTAAGGAGTTCAAGAAACACGATGAGTGCGCCGGTTTTTCTCTTGGGCGGTTATCAGACGGATTTTGCCCGAAACTGGATGAAAGAGGGCAGGGATATTGTTTCTATGATGCAAGAAGTTGTGTCGCGCGCTCTCGCGGTCACGAAGCTCGAACCGAACGATATTGACGTTGCCCATATCGGCAATTTCGCGGCTGAGCTCTATTGCAAGCAAGGCCATCTGGGTGGTTTTTTGGCTGAAAACGATCCGCGGTTTTCCGGCGTGCCGAGCTCGCGTCACGAGGCCGCTTGCGCTTCGGGCGCGGTGGCGATGATGATGGCTTCAGCGGAGATCGAAGCGGGCCGTTACCAGTCAGCTTTAGTGATCGGTATCGAGCAGATGAAGACCGTCGATCCAACGGTCGGCGGTGATTATCTCGGCACCGCCGCTTGGTACGATCAGGAGGCGAAGGGTATCGAGTTTCCCTTTCCCAAGCTTTTCAGCCGGCTCGGCGATGAATACGAGAAACGATTTGGTTTGAAAGAACAACATCTCGCCCGTATCGCCGAGATTAACTTTTCCAATGCCCGCCGCAACCCGCTGGCGCAAACGCGCAGTTGGTTCGCTGACGAGAGTCAAAACCTCGCTTCGGGGAAATACATCAAACCGGCAGCGGGCCGGCTCAAAGTGCGCGACTGCTCTCAGATAACCGATGGCGCGGCTTCCCTCTTGTTGGCTTCGGAATCATTTGCGCGACACTACGCCGCGCGCCGCGGCATTGAACTTGAGCGGTTGCCGCGTATTCTCGGTTGGGGCCATCGTACGGCGCCGATGAAATTCGACACTAAGATTTTCGAGAGCAGGAACAATCCCTACGTTCTTCCGCATACTCGCGAGGCGATTGTGGACGCTTTCCGGCGCGCCGGTCTCGCCGATGTGTGGAGCGTTCAAGGCATCGAGACGCACGACTGTTTTACCACGTCCGAATACATGGCCATCGATCACTTCGGCATCACCCAACCCGGGGATTCATGGAAAGCCATTGAGGAGGGTGTAATTGAATTTCACGGCAAGCTGCCGGTTAACGCCAGCGGCGGACTGATCGGCGGCGGTCACCCGGTCGGCGCAACCGGGACGCGGCAGGCTCTGGACGCGTTCAAACAAGTAACGGGGCAGGCCGGGGATTACCAGATCGAAGGTGCAAAAAAGATCGCCACTCTCAACATCGGCGGCTCCGGCACGACCACGGTGGCGATGGTAATTGGAGTATGACAGCGGTAGGGGCGCGATTCATCGCGCCCAGAGAGCAGTTATCGGAGGTCAGCAACCCCCTCCTTATTCCTCCCCCGTTTGCGGGGGAGGAAAGAGGTGTGGGGATTGAACGAAATTGCGGATTGCGGATTTGAACGGGCCGCTGACTTGCTGACTGACGTCTGACGTCTGATCTCTGATCTCTGACCTCTGACCTCTATGGGCCATGTTGTGAAAACCCCTCTCTGGATTCCGTCCGAAGAACGCAAGCGAAACGCGAACATTACGCGCTTTATACGCCACGTCAACCAATCCTTTTCACTCGACATCGACGATTATCCGCAACTCTATCGCTGGTCGATTGCGAATATTCCGGCGTTCTGGGCAACTTTCTGGGACTACGCGGGCATCAAAGCGTCGCGTCCGTATGAGATCGTCGTGGACGATCTCGACAAATTTCCCGGCGCAAGGTGGTTTATCGGCACGCGCCTGAATTTTGCCGAGAATCTTCTTCGCTATCGTGATGACCGGATCGCATTGGTTTTCAAAGGCGAGACCGTGAAATCGCGCACGATGACCTATGCAGCCCTCTACGATGAGGTCGCCCGTCTCGCCCGATCGCTCCGCGATGCCGGAGTGTCGTCGGCTGATCGTGTCGTCGGCTACATGCCGAATCTCATCGAAACGGTCGTCGCCATGCTTGCGACCACCTCGATCGGCGCCACGTGGGCATCATGCGCCACCGACATCGGCGCCGACGCCGCTCGCGATCGGCTCGGGCAGGTCGAGCCCAAAGTTATGTTTACCGTGGATGGATACTTTCACAAAGGGCAAGTGTTCGATACCCGCGCCAAAGCAGCCGATGTCGCCAGGAATATTCCATCGCTGAAAAAAGTCGTCGTTGTCCAGTACGCGATGGACAATTCCGATATCGGCATGATTCCTAAAGCTGTCCCATACGAGGATTTTCTTGCGCGCGACGGCGGAGCGCTGCCATTTGCCCAATTGCCGTTCGATCATCCCGTTTACATCATGTTTTCTTCGGGCACGACGGGCAAGCCTAAATGCGTCGTGCAAGGCGCCGGCGTGCTTCTCAATCATATCAAAGAGCACCGGCTGCACACCGATCTAAAGCGCGATGACCGGCTAATGTACATCACAACCTGCAGCTGGATGATGTGGAACTGGCTCGTGAGCGGGTTGGCTACGGGCTCCACGCTTTTTCTGTACGACGGCAATCCCAATTATCCCGATGCCGGCGCTATGTGGAAAATGATTGAGGACGAAAAGATTTCCATCTTCGGCTGCAGCGCCACTTACCTCAATTATCTCGACAGTCAACGATTACAGCCCGGCAGAGAGTACGACCTCGCGTCGCTAAAACAAATTTCCCAGACGGGTTCCGCGCTTTCGGCGGACGGGTTTAAGTACGTTTATCGCTCGATTAAGAAAGATCTCCATTTCAACTCGATTTCCGGAGGCACGGACATCAATGGCTGCTTCGCCTGCGGCAATCCCATCAGTCCGGTCTATGCGGGCGAGTTGCAAGGCCCCGCCCTCGCTATGAAAGTAAACGCCTATGACGAAAGCGGCAATCCGGTGCGCGATGAGCGCGGCGAGCTCGTCTGCGAAGCGCCCTCTCCGTCTATGCCCCTTTCCTTCTGGAACGATCCGGATGGAAAAAAATACCGCGGCGCTTACTTTGATTTTTTCCCCGACAAAAACGTCTGGCGGCACGGCGACTTCATACAAATCCACAGCGACACCGGCGGCATGACTTTCGGCGGGCGTTCCGATTCGACGTTAAAGCCTGCCGGCGTGCGCATCGGCACGGCGGAGATTTACGCGGTCGTTGAAAAAATCGACGGGGTGGCCGATGCGCTGGCGATCGGACAAAACTGGCAGGGCGATCAACGCGTGCTGTTGTTCATCAAGCTGCAACCCGGCGCCGCGCTCACGGAAAAGTTACAAAGCCTGATCCGCAGTGAGATTAAGGAAAAAGCCTCGCCGCGCCATGCCCCCGCGCTCATCGTCGCAGCGCCGGATATCCCGTATACGCTCAATATGAAAAAAGTCGAAAGCGCGGTGACCAACATCATCAACGGCAGACCCGTAACCAACCGCGACGCCCTGATCAATCCGGAATCGCTCGATTACTTTGAAAACATTTTGCCGCAGTTGCAGAAGTAGATGGCCTCATCGTCCATCGGCCCCCGGAACTGATTACAGGAGGTTCGTTTTACGCGGGCGGAACACCTGCGGTCCCCGTTAACTCAACCCTTACATAGTGATGCCGGTTTGCGCTGAGTACGCCCAGCGAGGCGCCGGCATCATACGATCATACTACGCTTGATCGCGACGATGGGCCGTCACGGCGCAAACTCGTTGTTTTTTCACTCTAGCCGAACTATATTCACTCCCGCGCAAAGGAGACCCGGAATGACTGGCAAAAATATACCGACAAAATTCACCGCATCCCTGTTGTTGTGCTCCATCGTTTTTTTTGCCGGCCTTGTTACGGCTCACGCTCAGGATGCGCGCTTGATTGAAGCCGCCCAGAAGGAAGGCTCCGTCATCGGCTATACCTCCTTGGACAACGATATTGCCAAGGCGCAAATGGATTTGTTCAACTCGAAATACAAGCTCAAGGGCAGCTTTTTTCGCGGCAACACAACCGTCGTTATGGATCGGGCCATGGCGGAGTTTCGCGCCGGAAAAGTAACCTACGATGTTGTCTACACCAGCAACGAGGCCATGCGCTTTCTCAAGGACCAGGGCCTATTTGCTTCGTATGCATCGCCGTTGAACAAAAATTTCGATAAGGACGTTATCGATCCTTTTTTTGGGCCGCGGTATCGGATGGTTATTTTGGGAATCCTCTACAACCGCAAGCTCATCAAGCCCGAAGATGCGCCGAAGTCTTACGATGATTTGTTGGATCCCAAATGGAAAGGAAAGCTGGTTTCTCCCGATCCGAGTCTCGACGCCACGGCTACCGCCTGGTATTCGAGTCTGCACTCCATCATGGGGTCGAAACAGAAAGCCGACAATTGGATCAAACGTTTTGCCGATCAGAAACCCGCGCTGGTCAACTCGCCCCGCCCCGCCATGACGCAGATCGTCTCGGGAGAAAAGCCCGTGGGCATTAGCTACATTCATTACGTCGCGACGCAATCCGACACCGGCGCGCCGCTCGACTATGTGAAGGGCATGCCGGCTTATCTCGGCGACGGACACTACATTGCATTGAGCGCCAAAGCGCCCCGCTCCAACGCCGCCAAACTTTTTATCGACTATTTTCTCGGGCGAGAGAGCATGGACCTGATGGCGAAGGAAGGCTATTTCGTGAGTCAACGCGGAGTGTATCCGCCGGTTCCGGGAGCGGAACAGGTGCTCAAGGGCTTCCTCCAAATGGTTTCCATGACCGACAACGACTACCGGCAGAAGAAAAACGAATTCAAAAAAATCTTTGATAAATGACGCCTACGGGTACAAGGCCTGACGCCAGCGCGGCAGCCGCTCGAGCTATTACGTCCGTGACGAGTCTAAGGCATTTCATCTCGACCCTCCACAACCCCACCAATCTGATTTTTCTCGTGGTCGGAATCACCGTCGCTTTTTTGGCGCTGTATCCGACTGTATTTCTGTTTTACGGAAGTTTTACCGATGCTCCGATCGGCATGCCCGGAAAGCTGACCTTGAAAAACTATCTCCAGGTTTTTTCGGATCGCGAAACCTATAGACTGATGGTCAACTCGATCTGTTTTGCCTTAGGATCATCGACGTTTTCGCTGCTCATTGCCCTTTCTCTCGCGTGGGTCACGGTCAGAACCAACGCGCCGTTCAAAGCGCTGTTTGAATTGACTGCGATTATACCGAACGTTCTCCCTGGACTCTTGGTTGCGATCTCGTGGGTATTTCTCCTCAATCCAACCAACGGTTTGCTCAACGCCGTCTGCGAGCATTTGATCGGGATAAGGCCGTTCAACATCTACTCCGTGTGGGGACTCATTTGGGTCGAAGGACTGATTACCGCTCCCGTCGCTTATCTCATCCTCGCGGCGGCCCTCAAAGGCATGGATCCCGCTTTGGAAGAAGCCGCCAAAGTATCGGGGTCGAGTGAAGTCGGGTTAACCTGTAAAGTGACCTTTCCGTTGGTCAGACCCGCGATTCTGGCGGCATGGACTTTGAATTTTGTGAGAGCGATAGAAAGCTTCGACACGCCGGCGATCATCGCCGTACCGGCCAGGTTCGAGGTCTTTACCACCAAGATTTTTAGGGAAGCGATGGGATCCTTTCCGAGCAATCACAATTTGGCCGCGACTTTTGCCGTTGCGCTGCTCGCCATCGCTTTTTTTTTGGTCTACATTTACCGCCGCATGACCTCGCGAGTCGAACGTTACGCCACGGTATCCGGGAAAGCTTTCTCTTCGCGCACTACCGATCTGGGAAGGTGGCGGAGCTTAGCCGCGGTCGTCGCCTTTGTTTTGCTGATTGTCATGGTGCTTTTTCCCCTTCTGACGCTTTTGCTCATATCGTTTCTGCCCTACTACTTCGTCCCCACTTTCGCGGATCTGCCGGCGCTGACATTCAAGCATTACCACGACATCATTAGAGACGACCGGGTTTTAACTGCGCTCTGGAACAGTCTTCGATTGGCAATCGGCGGCGCCAGCCTATGCATGATTTTGGCGACGCTGATATCCTACATTACCGTCAAGACAAAAATATTCGGCAGGCAAATACTCGAGGCGCTCGCCTTCATCCCGTGGGCTTTTCCCGGAGCCGCTCTAGCGATGGGGCTGCTTTGGGCTTACGTTGATTTTCCGGTCCCGGTGTTCAATACGTTATGGATTCTTTTGATCGCCTACATCAGCCGGTTCCTGCCCTATGGCCTGCGCGCGACTAACAGCACGATCATACAAATTCACAATGAGCTGGAAGAAGCCTCGGTCGCGTGCGGCGCCGGCTTTGCGGCCACGTTTCGGCGGATTGTGGTTCCTCTCATGGGACGGGGCATTGTAGCCGGATGGATCTTGTTGGTAACGCAGCTTATGCGAGAATTTGGCACTTCGATTTTTCTTTACAGTCCCGGGGCCGAGCCCCTCGGGCCGCTCATATTTTTCTTATATCAAGATAGTCGCTACGGAGCCGTGGCCGTTTTGGGTCTTCTGCTCTGTGTCGTGTCCATGATAATCGTCGGAGCCGGGCTTCGCTTTGCGCGACTGAAGGCAGCGTAACGTAATCCCGGATTCCCCAAGTTGAAGTTACGGTGCCGGCTGGGCGATGGGAGAGACTGGAGTAGCGAAGGCGCCGAGCTGCGCAGGTTCAAAGTCTTCTTTGGTGCTTGGCAATCTGTTGCAGCAGGTTACGGATACCACTAACGGCAGCGGTGATCTCGAAGCTCTTAGAGGCAGAGGCCCATTGCCTTCGCTACGGAGGGCTCGCACTTTGCTACCTGCGTCCACTTGTAACTGCGGAATCCGGGATAATTGCAACTCCCGCACTTACGGAGGCCGCCGTTCACAACCGTGTCTTCAATACTGCTCGCAGGTAAGACGCATGCCGCCCAGGCAATCGACGCCGTCCAGAAAACAGAATGAGGCGGGCAGCGTAAACTCGCTGGCCGGATCATAGAACTTGTCGCCCGCGTAGAGCTGCACCGATTCGCAGTTGCCCACGCCCACGACCCGATCCGGTTTGAGCATGGGTACATCGCGTTCGAAACTGCCG
Organism: Binatia bacterium; assembly: GCA_041484845.1. Classification (GTDB taxonomy): domain Bacteria; phylum Desulfobacterota; class Binatia; order UBA9968; family UBA9968; genus JBGPIK01. The sequence goes on from JBGPIK010000030.1 coordinate 24,468, forward strand.
GTGCTGATCATGGCACTGGCCTCGGGAACGTAATATACGAGCGGCATTTCATCCCCGTGCTTGCCGCCCCATTCCGGAGTCATAAAAACCGTTTTCACTCCCTTTCGCTCGCAAGCCTGAACAGTGAACATCATATCCATGAAGTTGTTGCCCGAAGTGGAAATCCGGCTGCTGATCACGCCTTCCGCGCCCAAGAGCCGCGCCATTTGAGAGGCGCACGCCGCGGTCACTTCCTTTCCGAATTCGGTTTCGAATCTCGTCCTTTGCAGGATGACGCCTAGAAAATTCAGGGTCTTGCCATGTTGCCGGAGCAGCTCGAGAACCACTGCGGGGCTCATCCATGACCAGGTTGTCGGCCGGCTTCCGTTGCCGATGCGCATGTCCTTAGTGATCGCGCCATCGAGAAATTCATTCGGATGCATCAACGTGGGCAAGGACTCGCGAATGGGCAAACCGTAGTAGGCGAGCCCGGAGTGAGGATTGTGCCAGGTCAACGATGCAGCCGCGATGTATACGATTTTCGGCAACGCAGGATCGGGCGTGACGAGCTCAAAGGTCTCGAGTTCGTCCGGCGCCTTACCGACCGTAGCTTCAGCCAAACGGCGGCCGACCTTAAACTCGGCCAGCTGCATTGCCGCATGCGCTTCCATTTCCGATACGCCGCATGTGAGTTCAATCATTAGCACGATATGGATCAGGGAACTGAACGGGGTAAGCGGGGCCGCCGGACCCCACATGTCAACGATCCCAGAGCTCTGCGCTCCCGTGCCGCTGAGAACCGTGGGCTCGTACTCAGCAGAAAGCATCACCGTCACGCCCGATAATCGATGCGTCCTGCCTTCACCGACCGTCTCTACGGGTCCGAGGATTCCCGGAAAAACGCAACCCGGACCCGATACCTTCACCCGGGGCTCTACAGCATCTCGAACCTTGACGATCCGTGTCTTTTCCCCGGAATAGACGATCTCCACACCGGCGAACACGACCCGCTTATCCTCCAAGACCAGCTTGATCAGCTCGTCTTTGTTTACGTCGAGGACGCCACTTTCAAAACGTGTCCGTTCTCCGAAGCGGACATTTCTAGCGACGAAAGTGGCCATTTCCAGCTTCATAGTTTCTCCTATCCGGAAGCGATGGTGATCTCAGGGGCGAACACTGTGGGTGTTTTAACGTTGGTGGCAAGCGCCGTGAGGCAGGCCTGAATGATCGCGCGCCGCAGCATTAAATCCGCGTCTGCAGACAAACTCGGATCGCCGCAGGGATAAGGGATTTTCGTTCCGGTGACAATGCGATTGACCTTGAGCTGCTTGGCCATAGAAGACATTGCCGTAATGAAAGCTACGGGGATTCCTTCTTTTTCCACCGCTCTTGCGATCGCAGCGCCGCTGCGAGTGCAGGATCCTCACGTGGAAACCAGCAGCGCCCCATCGACTCCGCCGGCCTCCATCTCGAGAGCGATTTCCCGTCCCAGCCGGTGCATGGTCGAAAGCAATCCGCGCGCGCCAGGAGTGCAATAAAAATGACCGTATAAGCGGGAGAATAATCCCTCTTTGATCATGAGCCTGCATGCATCCAGCGGCACACCCCAATTGGGATTCTTTTTGATGAATTCCGTGTTGTAACCGCCGTGAAGGACATCCCATTCGTGGTCGAGCATCGAGTCGTCTTTTGCAATCGAATATTTTCCCCAGCGGATATTTTGGAAGCCTCTAAAGCCGTCGGGATTTCCCGGCGGTATAATCCCGCTCGTCGTAACCAAAGCGAGGGAAGCCCGCTTCAGATCTGCGATCGGAGGCGCCACCGGAATCGGCTCGAGCGTCTCAACGGGAATCTCGGAAACAAAAGGGCGCCCGGCGACTTTATCCAATAACATCTGAACCGCCCTTTGCGCGCCGTTCTGAGTCTTGAATGTGTCAACCCTGAAACCACGCGGGATATAACCTTCCTCGTGAGGCCGTCCAAGCGGAGACTTGGCTACGAGTTTTAGGGAAAACGCCGCCATCTTCGTCAGGGCGTCACGAATGCCGGAAGCGATCTCCGAAGTGGGAAAGGCGTAGACCCGCCGATCCTTGTACTGCTTATATGTTTCAACGCCGGGATTCTCCGTGTGCATCGCCGTTACACAATCGATGCCTAAAGCAGCGGATATTCCGTGGCAAACTTCGGCACAAGCGAAGCCGTATCGTCCCGAGGTAAAGGCCGGGCCCGCGATCAGCAGATCGATTTTGTATTGGCGCGCGATTTCGGCAACCGCCGCGACCGCCTCGTCGACGTGATTGGCAAAATAGTCGTCTCCGCAGTAGCTCGTGATCACGATCTCCGCTGAATCGGCCAGTAATTGTTGCAGAGGTTTGCCGGGACCGACCGCGCCTACGATCGAGCCGACAGTGACGTCCGCCTTGTCCTCGCTGCCGATACCCGCAAAAAACTGATTGACATAATGCATCACTCGAATACCCGGCATAAGATTCAACCATCCTTTGAGGCTATTGCACCGAGACAACACCTGATCATTCGGCTGTTCAAGCACGGAGACCGCCGGCGGCGGTTCTGAATCATCAGCATCGTCCTGCGGAAAATTATTTTCCGCTTACTGATTTTCGCCGGCGCGCGCCTGCTGCAGCGCCGCGACGATGGAGTCGGCCTCCAGGCCAAGCTCCAATGTTTCGATCAGTTCGCTGTAGCGAGTAGGGTCGATCACCGCCTTCACCGCGGGCTCGAAAACATGATACACCTCCAGCCCCAACTCAATCCCACCGAGGGGACCGGCAAAGGTCGGATCTCCCCGCGTCATCGTCTCAAATTGCACTTGGGCGGCATCGACATTCGGCGCGCCGAGGAGCACCACCAGATTGTCTTTCCCGTACTCCTCCGCAAGCTCTTTGACTCGACCTTGAACCTCAAGGTCCACCGCGCCGGCGGCGGTTCAAACAAAGCACTGGGTCGTCGCGTAGACAACCTCAGCGCCCAAATTTTCAATGGCCTGCTCGATCGTTGGGGCGGGCACGCCGTCGCGCTCGCCGAGTATCGCTATTTTTTTGCCTCGAAGTTCCATGCGTCTCTTCTCCCGCTCTATTGAATTGCTAATCTCATGATCACGGATGCCGTTCCAACATCACCGACATGCCGTCGCTCAATTGTGTCATCTGCCCGAGAAATAAGCTAGCGCGGGCAAAAAGGAAACAGCGCTGGAATCGGCCCTGGGTCAAGGCCTGGAACGCGTGCGGTACGTACGCCAAGGCCGACGCGATATGCCCCTGGGTCGGCGCGTATCCTGGCAACCCTCTTTCTTTCATGAAAGCGGGAATTTCCGTCTTCGCCAGCTTACCGGCTTTCACCAGCACCGCGCCGAGCATGCGATAGTTTCGCTCCGCCACGTCGCCGCCGTTGGCCGGCAACGTGATTTCCGGATTGTGCAATTCCGTGACGAACTTATCAACCAACGGCAATCCCAATTGCAGGCGATCCAAGGGTTCGATGATGAGAGCTTTCAGCTGCTGGTCCAGTGATGCGCCGGCCGATACCGGATGGCGTCCAACGCTCCCGAGATTCATCACGGGGCTGGTTCCATCATCCTGACCGATCCACACCGCCACCGCCGCTTGCATATCCTCCAAGACCGGCATGTTTTTTTCCACATGATAAAGAAATTTCATTCCGAGCTTAGGCAAAGACGAGCCGCCGACGACGATGACATTGTCAAAAACTCCCGCTTGAACCAGCGCCCCGGCCGTAACCATCGCGGGAATCGGCGCCGCGCAAAAGTCTTTGATGTCGAAGCCGGACGCCATATCGCAGCCGCTGAATTCAGCGATGGCTTTTGCCAAATTGCCGCCGCCGCGCTGATAACGATCGCCGACCGCCTCCTCCGAGCAGCCTATGAGCAAGCTCACGTCCTGCTTCTTCAGGCGCTGATCTCTGACAAACATCTCTTCCAGCGCGAGCGCCGCCGACACTTTGGCGCAAAGATTTTCCAGGAGCACCCCGGCCGACAACGACTCATCTTCGTGATGACCGTCGGCAATCCAACCCACCGGCTGGGGATCGACTCCGGCAAATAAAGGCAGTCCATTCCCTTCGTTAATTTTAGCGTTGAGACCGTTTGCGTCTATAAGAGCGGGAGTCGTCCGCACCAGGGCCCGGCAAACAGGCAACGCTCGTAGCAGCGGCGACGTCTCTTCCCAAAAACAGTCCAGCAACGAAACATGTTTGAATAGGTCAGCCAGCGCGATTAACGCCAGGAAGGGCCTTTCATCAATGACACTGCCGAAGGCTCTGCGCTCTTCGCTAAGCGCGGCTTCATGATCGAACCATGGCCGCGGCACTTGGAGCAACTTTTCCGGCGACTGCTGCCCGACAAAGACTTGATTGGGCAGATAGCCTTGAGCTTCGGCGAAGCTTCGCAGTTTACTATTCAACTCGAAAAGCCGCGCCGGATTGGCGCCGATTTCACGCGACGGTTTCGAACCGTAGCGGACCAGGCCGGGTGTATGGATCAATGCGCTGGTCGCGGCTTTAATAACGGGTGTGAAATGTGCCATGGCTGCCGGATTCAATCAGTAGCCGCAACAGATCCAGGATTCCTGGCCCCAGTTGTCAACGCCGCCGATCACCATATCGCGCGCATCCAACGTTAAAGGCCCCGCGGCCTCCGCCACCGGCGCGCCCGGATAACTCAAGATTTGGACTTGCTCGTAAGGACCGATGACGCGGTCCGCTGGCGCCAGATCCAGCCAACGGTCACGGCTTCCGGTACTGACGACCGCGTTGGCTTCAGGCACATAGAAAAGCAACGGCGAATCAACGCCGTCTTTGCCGCCGTATTCATACGTCACGAGCACCGTATCGATGCCGCGCTTTTCACAGGCGCGCACCGTCAGCATCACGTCCACAAACGCGTTACCGGAGCCCAGCCAAGTTACGATCGCCCCCTGCGCGCCGAGTGTTTCCGCTAACAGCGCGGCATTCTGTGCGATCACTTCCTTGCCGTGAAAGGTCTCGTAACGGATTCGCTGTAAAATAATTCCGAGAAAATTCAGCCGCCGACCGTGATCACGGCATAGCCCGAGCGCCAGCGGATGGTTCTGCCAATCCCAGGTGATCGGAAAATAACCGATGCCGCGCGTTGTATTAACAGCCACGGCGCCGTCCAATAATTCATTGGGGTGAACAAAGGTCGCAAGCGACTCCCGTATCGGCAACCCATAGTAACTCACGCCCGAATGGGCCTGGTGATCGTCGGTCAAACAACCTTGAATCAATAC
>JBGPIK010000031.1:0-29685 GCA_041484845.1 Binatia bacterium
ATCATGGGTGAACTCCTTTTGGAGGAATTTCGCACGTTTGACATGAATGGCGAAGAATTAATCTAACCGAGGGGACCAACTTGGTTTTGTATCATCTCCCCCGGAACCTGTCAATCGACGTTGGTTTTCGCCGCTCGCCTGCATCATATAGAGTTGATATTTCCCCGCCCTATTGGATGAAAAAGCGATAAATCGACCATCCGGCGACCATGTCGCATCTTCGCTATCCGAGGCTTCAGACGTGAGTTTTCGCGGATCTCCGCCATCCACATTGATGGTAAAAATGGCGAAGCGGCTTCCCACCCTGCCCGTGTAGACGATCTTATCTCCCTTAGGCGACCATTCGGGCGAAGTGTTGTAGCTTCCACTATACGTTAGGCGCCGCGTTTTTCCGCTCGCGACATCCAAAATGTAAAGCTGCGGTGAACCGCTACGATCAGCGACAAACACTAACTGCCGGCCGTCCGGCGACCAAGATGGCGATACTTCGATTCCCGGATCTTCCGTTAACCGCCGGATAACACTGCCGCTGCGATCGAGCAGGTAGAGATTACTATTCCCCGCGATCTCCAGAGTCGCAGCTACACTCTGTCCATCCGGCGACATCTTGCCTCCGATGTAATGGCCTGCGCGCGGGGAAAATTTCACCTCACGGCCGCTGTAAAGTTCAAACAGGAACAATGTTTGAGCCCGTTCCTTGAAGGAAGAATAAAGGATCGAACGGCCGTCGGGTGTCCATGATGGCGATAAATTAATTGTGTGATTATTGGTGACTTGAAACTTTTCGCTGCCGTCCAAATGGGACACGTAAATTTCCTTGAACCGGCCGCCGCTGGTAGAGACGTAAGCGATTCTAGTGTTGAAAATCCCGGGAACGCCAGTGAACTGGTTTATGATTTCATCAACGAACTTGTGCGCGATCCGGCGATAGTCTTTCACCTTTCCGACATAACGCTTCCCAATTCTCTCTTTGTTTTGGTACACATCGAACAGTCGTAGTTCCACGGTAACTTCGTCGCCTTGGACCGAAAAACCGCCTTTGACTAAACCGTCGGCGCCAATCGTGGACCAGTTCTTGAAGTCAAACGTTCCCAGTGTGATGCCGCTATTCTGCGGGTTTTCAATGTAGGCGGAGCGATCCAAAACCTTGAACCAACCGGAAAGATCGAGATCGTGAATCATCGTGTCCGCGAGCCCTTCCGAGAGACGGGCGACATCATTTGTTGAATTCAAGTTCTTGAGCGGCGAAACCGCTATGGGAAATTTTGGGCCTCCCGGACCAGAAATCTCAAATTGGGCCCCATACAAAGGCGGACAAAACACCAAACAAACTATTGCGAAAGCAACCTTGAGCATCATTGCGCTACGCTCCCAAATCCTTGGGTCGAAAGCTTATTTCCACTTCGGCGAAGTCCTTGCGCACGGTATCCGGTGGCGCTGGAAGCGGACTTGACTTTTTTACCGCTCGAAGCACGGATTCATCGTAGGAGGGATCGCCCGACTGCTGAACGATCTTCAAACCCGCAATCTCCCCGTTATCTTTGATGTTGAAACGAACCACAACCCGAAGGTTGCTCTTTCCCCCCACCCACGCCCAGTTGTCTTTGATGGTGCTCAGCATCCTGTTCTGGTAAATGATAAAGTCCATTCCCTTGGCAACACCGCCGCCACGTCCCCCCGGTCCGAGGGCGGCCGCGCCTTCCCCTTCGCCAGGCCCAGAGCTAATAACTTCGCCTCTAGCGGTTTTCTGCGAGCTCTCGGTCCGGTTTTTCGCCCGTTCCACAGCCGATTGAATTAACCTTTCACGTACGCGATCAGCTGAGCTCTCTTCCGAAGTGGCTTCACTGGCCGCCTCGGCTCTCGCTTCCTTTTTCGGCGGCTCCTTTTTCGCTGGCTCTTTCTTAGCCGGTTCCTTCATCGCCAGCTTATTTTCCGGCAATACCGGGGCGGCTTTAATCTTATCGCGAGTCGTTATCTTTTCGACTTTTTCCTTTTTCGGCTCCGGTTTGTTCTCCTTTACCGGTGCAGCCTCGGGTTGCGCTTTTTGAGGCGTCACTTTAGGCGCCGGAGCCGGCAACTCGGTACCGAAATTCGTGCCGCCGATCTTCTCTCCGCCGACCAAGTCAACCGTGTAAATTGGATAAGTAGGAGCCTTGCGCGACGGTAACCACGGCATGATAAACAAGATTGCGATCAACCCGCCATGCATGAACAGAGAAAAGACCAGCCATTTTGAAAGTTTTTCTTCTGGCCCGTTCAAGCGGAAAGAACGTTCCCGTAGGCTAATGGTCGGCGCAGAACTATCTCCGGCCATGTTAATTCTCTTCTGAAGACGGACGAGTAACCATGCCCAGCCTTTCGATTCCGGCCTGCTTGATTTCTGCAATTGTTTTCATGACAAGGCCATAGCGAACATCCTGATCCGCCCGCAGATACACCTGTTTATCCGCTTGAAGCTTGCGGATTGCGCGCAGCTTTTTTCCCAATTCATCCAGGGTCATAGCATTGTCGTTAAGATATAGTTTACCGTTCTTGGCGATCGATACAACCAGCAGTTCTTCAGATCCAGTGATTGCGCCCGCTTTTGCCTGCGGCAAATTGACTTGCACCCCCTGTTGAATGATCGGGGCGGTGACCATGAAAATAACCAGAAGAACCAACATAACGTCAACGAGCGGGGTGACGTTGATCTGGGAGATCGTCATCCCATCACGTTGTGAGCCATCCATGGCCATAACACACCTCGAATTTTACTTGAAAAAATGACGCTCCGCGATATTTAAGAATTCCTGAGAGAAATTATCCATCTCCACCGCCAGCACTTTGACTTGTTGAACAAAGTAGTTATAGGCCATGAGTGCAGGAATCGCTGCCGCCAAGCCAACTGCCGTTGCTATCAGAGCTTCGGCAATTCCCGGAGCCACCGCCTGAATGCTCGAAGAATGGGTGACACTTAGACCTCTGAAAGCATCCATTATACCCCAGACTGTTCCGAATAGCCCAATAAACGGCGCCGTGCTTGCGGTCGTGGCTAGGAAGCTCAGATAATTCTCCAGCTTAGTAATCTCAACGCTGGTTGCTCTTTTCATGGCGCGCGTGACATTATCGACTCCGCCCAATTCAGTGGTCAGGTTTTCGTTCAACGAAGACTCCTTTTTGCTCCGCGATACCCTGACCAGCTCTTCGTATCCAGCGCGAAAAACGTGTCCCACTGGACTCGCTTTCAAATCTCGGCTGGCATCATGAATCGACGAGAGATTCCTGCGTTCCCAAAAAATTTCGATAAACTTCTCTGATTCACGCTTAGATTTCCGAATCTGAATGTATTTATTAGCGATAATTCCCCAGCTCACCACCGAAAACAAAATTAAAAGATAGAGAATCCCTTGAACGATGGCCCCCGATCCCCGCACGAGATCCAGAATACCATGCTGTTGGGACACGGAGAGCCCTTCTTGGGCTAAGAGGTGAAGCCACCAAAGAGAAGACATTGCGAGTTTGCAGATCTATTTGAAAAACTATTACAACCACTATAATTAGTCAATTGGTGAACGGCAAATTCAGCTAGCAAGGGCAAAAACACTGGGGTAAACTCATCATGATCAAAAGTGTTGCAGAACTGGATTTACGCAATAGGACTGTTTTCTTGCGGGTTGATTTCAATGTTCCCATCGACCAAGGAAAAATCACCGAGCCGCACCGAATCGAAAGCGCGCTGCCCACGATTCGGTTGATTTTGGAGCGCGCGAAGAAGCTAGTGATCGCCTCTCATCTGGGACGGCCGGATGGCAAAGTCGTTGCGAAGTACAGTCTGGCGCCGGTGCGCGATTATTTGGAGACCGCACTCAAGCAGCCCGTCGTTTTAGCGCCCGATTGTATCGGTAGCGAGGTCGAGCGGATTGTGCGAGATCCCGCTCAACAGGTTGTCTTGCTCGAAAACCTGCGCTTCCACAAAGAAGAGGAAAAAAACGATCTTCATTTTTCCCAATCTCTGGCAGCGCTCGCCGAGGTCTACATAGATGATGCATTCGGTGCGGCCCATCGGGCGCATGCGTCAATCGCAGGGATGGCGAAATTTTTCAAAACCAGCAAAGGCGCGGGTCTGTTGTTGAAGAAGGAACTCGACTACTTGTCACGGGTCCTCCTCCACCCGGACAAACCCTTCGTCACCATTCTCGGTGGCGCCAAGGTTTCCGACAAGATCGGTGTGATCAGAAACCTCCTCACCAGGGTAGATACGCTCTTGATCGGCGGCGGAATGGCTTACACCTTTCTGAAGGCCCAGGGGGTGGAGGTCGGGAAATCTTTGGTGGAAAGCGACAAAATTTCGCTCGCCCGAGAATTGATGAAAGAAGCGAAAGACCACGGCGTAACCCTATTGCTCCCGGTCGATCATGTCACCGGTGATGCGGAAAAGAAAAATCCACAAATCGCGGAGACGCAAATCGCATCGGATCGCATGGGCCTCGACATCGGGCCAAAAACGGTAGCGCAATTTTCCGACAAAATTCGCCACGCCAAAATGGTCTTGTGGAACGGTCCCGTAGGCCTATTCGAAATAGAGCCTTACAGTCAAGGGAGCCGCGCCTTGGCAAATGTCCTGGCCGAGACTTCCTCACGCGTAGTAAGTATTATTGCGGGCGGGGATACGGTAGCCGCCGTGACGGCCACGGGCGTCGCAGATCGGATTACCCATCTATCCACAGGGGGTGGCGCAACTTTGGAATTTCTCGAGGGACGAGACTTGCCGGGGATTAAAGCGCTTGAGGAAGTCGTATGACAATTCCATTGGTGGTCGGCAACTGGAAAATGCACGGGAGTCGATCCGAATGTTCTAATTTGGCGCGTAGCATCGTTCGCGACCTGCATGAAACACCGGCATCGGTCGAGGTCGCAATCGCACCGCCTTACACGGCGCTGGGTCCGGTGAAAGAAGTCCTTAAAAAGAGCAAAATTCGCCTCGCCGCGCAAAATTGCCACTGGCAGGACAGCGGCGCCTTTACCGGAGAAGTTAGTCCTTCGATGCTCAAGGAAATAGGTTGCGATTGCGTTATCCTGGGACATTCTGAAAGGCGTCACATTTTAGATGAAAGTGATCGCATGATCGCGCAGAAGATCACCGCGGCACTGCGAAACGGGTTGCGCGTGATTCTCTGTTTGGGCGAAACCCTGCGGGAGCGTCGTGGCGGCCGGACCGGCGCCGTGATTAGCCGGCAACTGCGCATCGCGTTGAAGGATACGGGGAAAGCTGCTATACAAAATGTCGAAATTGCCTACGAACCGGTGTGGGCAATCGGGACCGGACAAAATGCCACATCAGAACAGATTAGTCGGGTCCATAGTCAGATCCGAAATTTTCTTGTAAAATCATTCGGCGCGGAAACGGGGAATCGTATACGCATTCTTTATGGGGGCAGTGTCAAAGCGGACAATGCTGCGGAGTTGATGAGGACTCCTCAAGTGAACGGACTATTGGTCGGCGGAGCGAGTTTAAATCCGGATGCATTTCTATCCATCGTGCGTATAGCGTCACAAAGTAATAAGCTATGATTATTATTGTCACTGTCGTTCATATTATCGCTAGCGTCGGACTCATTTTGGTCGTCCTGTTGCAACAGGGTAAGGGCGCTGAAATGGGCGCGGTGTTTGGCGGCTCTAGTTCAACTATTTTCGGTAGTAGCGGTGCTGGAAACTTTCTTACAAGATTGACGACGGGTATGGCGATCGTCTTTATGATCACGTCGTTGACTCTCGGATATTTCGCTGGCCGTAGACCGTCGGCAACCATTTTCGACAATCGCACACCCAGCACCGCGCCACAGTCTTCTTTACCGGTCAATCCGCAAGGTGGGCCGGCAAGCGGCGCGCCGGCAGCAACGAGTCCCGCGCTACCGCAAGACGCGCCACAACAGAAAGACACAACGCGGTAAATTGTAGTATCTCGATTTGCGAGGGTGGCGGAATAGGCAGACGCGCTAGCTTGAGGGGCTAGTGGCCGAAAGGCCGTGGGGGTTCAAATCCCCCTCCTCGCACCATATTTTCAAACACTTAGACCGATTCACTCACCACCTGCCGCGGCGTCCCAATTTCTGTGTAAACACCTTGTAAACATTTCTCGGAACGCTTCTTGGATCTGGTCGTCGGTCAGGTTCGTGTATATCTGAGTTTGGCCAGCCGCGGTTTTGCCAATGCGAGTATGAACCCGAGGCGGATTACCTGGGGCGCCTCAAACTTGTCTTGCCGACGGAAATCACGGTACTCACTGGCGCGAAACACCTATCTCCGGACTGACCGGGCATAACTGTACGATCGATGTTGACTTCAGCGAAGCGCCAACCCACGTATCACGGGAGTTTTACCTATGGCGGGAAGTCTTGAATGCGGCGATCGAAGATCTTGCCGCGAACACTACCATCCGTGCTGAGGCGCGCGCCTGGTTTAATTCGCGCGAGGATGGGCCGGGCACAGCATAACCGGACTGGCGTAAAATCGCTTCTCCCGATTTCCCCCGGTCGAAAGTGACGGCTTTGAGGGCTGGCAAGCAGAGGGACGCTATCAAATGCTGAATGCGTTGCCCAAGTGGGATCAAATTGACCTTGGGCCGGAAACGCTAATTATTCACCTCGGATAGAGCGTGTCCGAGAAAGTAACAGAACCCGGGGCGTCAATTGCGCCACAGCTACATGCCCCGCCTAGGCTAGATAGGCCGCCGGTCACGGGACACGTCTTGCCCGATTTTGTACGGCAAACTAACTGAGGGTTGGGTGTTAAAGCACTCGGCAGCGTTAAGGAACTCGGCGACGTTGTTCCCGGAGATAGAGGCAACACAGTTTTTCCTAGGCTCTCAGATAAGGTTACCGTTCCAGTTATCGGAGGTAATACCGTTATCGTCGTCAATTGAAGGTTTTTTAAGCGTTGTTCAGTTTGGGTCTTTGCTTCACGAAGTTCACTTACCTGCGTTTGTAAAGCAACGAGCTCTTTTTTCAGTACTTCACTCTCGGCTCCTTTCTGTTGAATAACCCGAATCCTTGATTCGTACGATTACTGCAGTCGTGTTTGTTGCAAAAGAAGTTCTGTGTTTTTGTTCCTGAGCTCAGCGAGATCCTTGTTGAGTTTCTCAGACGCAATCTGATTGATAAGGGATTGCAGTTCATTTTGCTTCTTTGCAACTTCGATACCAATAGCCGCTAGTTCATGTTTAGCAGTTATCATCGGTTCAACCTGGATTCTGATCCAAGCAGCGAGGAGGCCAGCCGCAACGATTCCGCCTATGACATAGCGTCCGAGATACCAGGGCGTGCGTACTCTTTTCTCAATCTCTATCCTCTCGGCCAAAAGCTTAGCGGTTTCCGCCTCAATGCGGTGAATTTCTGCCTCTAGCCGCTTGTGTTCGGGTGAACTGGTGGTTAATGGGTCGTCAGCCATTGCATCCTTTTTTTCGTTTCAAAAACTCATGTCGCGATGCGCGACTGATTCACGCAGAACGTTCTTTCCTCGAATCACGATCCACGCCAGCCGGTAGCCGCATTGAACGCAGATCCCGTTGATTGCCTTCACGGGCCGGCTTCGCTTCCCTTCCGGAATGACTACGCCCATATACCCCTTACACTTGGAACACGCGACCGCCGCTGTTAAAAAGCGACGGTAGGAGTCTTTCCGTTCTAAACTTTCCCCCGCCGTCGCGCCACGAATCCCAACCCCACAAGCCCTGCTCCCATTAACAACCACGTCCCCGGCTCCGGCACGCTCACATCCCCATGCAAATACTATCAATCTCTAATCCTTTCGCGCATACCCGGCCACGAACTGCCACGAAGTATTCTCGCCACAGTCTCGGCATTTTAGATAGTTGCCGAGCGGCCCCTTTACACTGGTCAAGCCGGCGGTATTGCATTTGCGACAGGTGACTCGAAGACGTTGAGCAAGACGCTGTAACGTCTGCACGTCAACACGTTCGACTTGTTTGCAACCTGGATCAGTGCACACGACCACGGGCCCCGCAGTGTAGATGTTAACGCGAGCAACGCGACTACACTGCGAACATTGCGGGCTTCTGAATCGTTCTTCGAGCGCTGCCAACCCTTCAACAACTGGATTGCCCAAGGGTCTCCGTTCTACGTACTGCCGGTTTGGAGTCGATGACCTTGAATTCTCACGGTTTGGACTTCTCGGGGTGGGTGTGCTGTGGACGCTGGGAGGATCGTTTTCGGGCGATCCGGAATACGCCGAGTCTTCGCTGAATGGCAGACTGACATCTCGCGATCTGACCAAAGGAGCAAACACTCGCCCGCGGTCAAGAAGATTTCCGTCGTCAGTCGAAGGATACAACCGAGCTTCTGCTGGAGGCACGTTGTCCCTCGCTGAGCTGGATGGTACCGGCGGTACAGCAGATGGTGACACCTGGGCGCTCTCAGCAACTTCAACGGGCATCAAGTCTTCTCGGTTCACCGGTTCGGTTACAAAGGATACCACGCGGTGCTCAGTATGCACGCTCCTCGGCGCACCTTCGGCGCCAATCGGTTCGATGCCGCGCTCGGCCAACGTCTTTAAGAGGTCTTCCAGCATTTCCTTCCGACGGCGGATGAAGGCCGAGGCGAAACACCGCCAGAACACCCCCCAGCCGGCACGCCTCAGGTTACGCTCGCGCTGCATGTCATCAGCCCACTTGTCCGGGCCGTGGTACTTGTCGCCGTCGCACTCGACCGCCAGCCGAGCGTCGTTGTGCCCCTCCACTACCATGTCGATGCGGTACGGACCGACATTCACTTGCGGCGTCACCCGGTAGCCACGCTGCGTGAGTTCGTCGTACACCTCGCGTTCGAAGGGGGACTCACAAAGTTTGCGCAGATCCTCCACGCGCACTTCATCCTGCGTGAAGGGTGCCGCAAAGTGCCCGATGAGGCTGCGCCGATACCGGTCCGCGGCGCTCAGATGCTCCAGGCCTACCGAGCGCACCAGATACATCCGATCCTTTGCGCGCGACGCAGCCACGTTGAAACGCTGGGCGAAGGTATCGCGGACAAGCGGCGCCACCACAACCTCATTCGGTGCCGACACCATGGAGAGAAACATGATGTCGCGTTCCTTCCCCTGAAACGTACGGGCATCGCCGCACGCGATGTGATGGCGTTGTATGAGTTCCGGCCCGAGCTCATCCGTTAGTCGCTCCCATATCGCCAGGGCCTGCTTGTCGGCGAGCAGCGAGACGACCCCGATAGAGCGCCGAGCCATGCTAGGGTCCGCCACGATCGCCTTGATTTCATCGACGATGAAACGCGCCTCGGGCAGATTAACGTCGCCCTTGCGGTGCCCATCCGACACCACTACGTCAACGAGCGGTGGGTCGAGGCGCTGAGAGGCATTCGGCACGCGCAGCGGCCGCAACTCGTGATTGTAGAACTCACGCTTGGAGTATTCGATGATGGGACCGACACAGCGGAAATGCTCCTTCAGCATCACCGAGCTCTTGGCGAACACTACTTTGTACAAGTCATAGATGGAGCGTTCGGGCGACATTTGCGGTCGATAGGTCTCTACCTGATTGCCGAGGAAGCGGCTCATGAGGCTGCGGATTTTTTCCTCCTCAAGGCCCACGCCTTCAGGGGAGACTTGCTTGTCGTCGCCGACGATTAGCACCTTCTGCGCCCGTAAAAGGGAAGGTAATGCAGTTAAGTCCGATTGCGATGCTTCGTCTATGACGACGAGGTCAAAACAGCCTAGTTCTGCAGGCAGCGATTCGGACACGCGGTAGTGGGGCATTATCCAGCAGGGTACTGCAGGGTTCGCTTGCGAGGCTGCCATGCGTGCATCCTGCCGATAGCGCACGGCGCGCTTGCCCGTGCCCTTGCCAATTCTCCGAATGGCGATGAGATACGCCTGCAGGGCAGCCCGGATACTGGGTGAAGCGTTCTCTGCGAGTTTCAGCCACGTTCGCTTCACCACGATGTCGCGATAGGCGCGCGACAAATCGCTCTCCACTTCGTGGCGGTCCTTCGCCAGCCGCTTCAGCTCGTCTTGCGCATCAATTGATTCAAGGTAGGTGGCCAGACGCCTCAAACGCCAAGCGTTGCGCCAGTTATCCAGCAGAAGGCCATCCACCGTGCCCTCAAGCGGATGTTTGAGCGATGTGGCGTACTGCGGCGCGCCAGAACCCTCAACCTTTTCGCAAACGTGGCGCACGGCGGCAAGATACGTGCCCAGACCCAGCACCCGAGATAGCTCCGCCATCAGCGCTGACCACTCAGCCTGCATCCGGGCGTCTTCGATCTCTGGATTGCCCAGTGTCTCGGAGAGAAACCGGCGAAGGTTTTCTATGACGCGGCCGGTGTGGCCTTCCAGCACCTTCTGAAATCGCTCTTTGGTGATCCAGACGTTGGCGAGCCGGTTCTTGGTTAGGTGGTGCCGCAGGGCCTTCTCCAACTCAGCCAATCGCTGCGCGTTATCCGCCACATCGCGAGTATGATCCCAGTTTGGGAACACGTGAGACACAGCGGTGCAGAGTTCGCCTTCCGCATTCACTACACCCTTCACCGTGAGGTAAAGGGCGTACGCGTGGGCGGCGAACAAGCCACTTTCCGGCCCGTCCCCTGGTACCGCCGCTTCGAGCTGAAGCTCGTGAACAAGACCGTTCCAGCGCAAGGCTAGTTCGCGCAGATGTTTCAACAACGCCAGATGCTCCGCCACATGCTTCCAACTCTCGGCGTCGGGAGGTGGACTGCCTAGAACTCGAATACCGTCCAGGTGCTTCTTTTGCGCTGACTTGCCGAACAGTCCTTTCAGACCGAAGGCGCTCTTGCCCTCAGTGAGATTCCGCACAGCTTCCGCGAGCTCGGTATCAAGCTCGATGCCTGTAGGCGTGGTAACCGGTCTCTCAAGAAACGCATTCCGCGATTCGACAGCTTGCTCAAGCTCAGCGCCGAGGGCCTCCAGTATCGGCGTAAGGTTGTCGCGCCTACCGGACCGCAGACGTTCGCGCATGGCGACCGTCCAGGGACAATGCGCCTGCGCAACTTCATCGCGGAGGCGCTGAAGCGCTTCGATATGCGTGAGGAGTTTCTGAGCCAGAACGATCATCTCCTGGCTCGAATCGGCGAGCGCCGGAACGTCCCCGTTTTCTATGCCCTGTTTCAGTTTTTCGAACTGGGACAGGTCCTGGTGGACCTCGAGCAGTATCTTGGAGTCTGGAAATTCCACGAGCTGCGGCAGCGACGAATTGAGGTAGTCGATGTCTTGACGTAGAGCACGCCTTGCCTCGCGGAGGCGCACAACGTCAGCGTCCGAGAACTGTGGTGCGAACTCGGGAGCGATTCCAAGCGAGTCGGGAATCCACTCGAACTGACCGACGTTCTGGACCACCTCGCGCGCGGCGTCCTGAGGGTCAATTTCTTCGGTCTCCAGCCTTACCTTAGCTAAGTTCCGTTTCGCCCATTCGCCAATCTTGCGATCAATGCCAGCGAGCTTGCCGTGAAGGGCGTCAATGGACTCCTCAAGATGGTTGATGGCTCTTGTGGTGTTGCCGCGGTCGAGGCCCTGCACCTCTGAGGCAATCTTGTAGATGGCGTGTTCGAACTGCTTCATCCCCTCCTGCTCGCTAGTCAACAGCGAAATAGCGAGCGGACGGATTTCCTCAGGAAGTTGCTCCTGCAGTACCGCCAAAGCCGGGTCCTTCATCGAGGTCACGAGCACCCGTTTGCCCTCGGCCAGGTAGTGACAGATGACGTTGGCGATGGTGTGCGTTTTGCCAGTGCCTGGCGGGCCCTGCACGACGACGCCATCGGAAATGTCCAGCAGTTGGATGATGCGGACCTGCTCGTCGTTGAAGGGCTTAGGAAAGTAGAGGTCGCGCGCTTTCTTGCTGCTCGCGCTTTGCTCCGAGTGGTATGACGCGGACACACCACGGAATGGTGGCAGTTCGACAACCGGGTTGGTCGAGTCTGGGTCGGTTACGACCGCAGCCACCGCGGGCGGGTAGGACTCTGCTGCCTCGGCTGCCTTTTTCAGCTTTTCCAGGTCCTGGAGGAACAGGTTGTTGCTGCGCGGACGCGCAAAGAGCACCCATGTGTCGGTGACTTTGAGCTTATCGTCCGCTTTGGGCAACGTCCGGTCCTCGGCGGGCACTTTGCTTGGCCAGTAGATGGCGTTCGCGTCTAGGTGGGCAACCGCCGTGCGAAGCAGCGGCTCGAAAGTGCCGCGGTCAAAGGGCGAAAAGGTTGTCGGAGCCTTCTCGAAGAACTCTTTTGCCGCCTTCTCGAAACCGGCAACGCCAAGGTTATCGACAGATGCGTACCAGTCGACCTCGATACGAGCATCGACATCCCGCGGCCGGATTTCCACTTCGGCTGTCTCAGGGTTGAGCGACAGCTCGACCGGCCGTCCTACCAACGGATAGCTTACGATCGCGTCATTAGAGTTCCAAATACCGAGGCCCACGCCCCAGACCAACTCCAGCGCCGCTTCGACAATGCTACCCTCGAGCTGGTGCTTCAGCGTGAAGAGCTGGGAATAGAGGCGGATGGTCCTGCGGCGACGCTTTTCTTCCTCGGCCCAGGGACCCCACTTCGTGGTGAGGAAGGTAGCAAACTGGGCCCGGACTAGAGAGGCAGCCTCGTAGTCGGAAAGCGTAATCGTCGTCTTGGGGTCGATGACCGACTTGCCTTGCTCAGGCGGTTTCACTGATGAACAATGCGTGCCTGCTGCGATCAGACTTGCACCATCCGCAGCCTCGCGCAGTCGCGGCTCTTCCGTTGGTGCCTGCGTCATCTGTACCCAGGGCCGCAGTACCGCGCTGGCAATATCGGGCGGCCTCGTCTCGTGTAGCCGCTCAACGGTAAGCCAAATCTCATCCTCGCTATCGGGGCCGTTGACGTTTATACGGATGCCCGGCAGCCCTTGGAGTTCGTGCTCGTAGAGTGCGAAGGCACCATGTGCCGCGACGGTAGCGGCCGGTTTACCGCGCAACCGAGCGGACTGCTGAGAGAACTCGATGAGGGAGACAAGTCGATCTCGTTCGACTTTCATGACGCTTCCCATGTCATTGGTTGGGTCTTTCACACCGTTGCATTTCCGCTTGCCGCCTGCACCCGCGTCAATAGCGCCTAACAATTAAGGTAGACTGCTCGCTCCCGTGGTAGTGTATCCGGAACCCCGCAATCTGAGAAGAGCAAAATCAGCAGCAAAATTCCACGTATTGGTTTTTCCCGCGGTCCTGGTTTAGCCGCTTGGCAAATGCACACAAGCTTTGAACCCTTTTGACAACCGTGCCTGTATCTGAATATAGTCCCCCGTACATTTAGTTCGTGGCGTCGAATTTGCATCAGATTAGAGGTATATTAACACGTTAGAAACGACAAAAGAATTTACGCGAGCTTCTGTCCACGATTGGGAGGTCGAGTCCTTCCGACTGACAGCGTTTCCCACCCAAAATGCGGAAGTAAAGCCTGACATTTGGTGGAAAGACGTTACTGGGACTGAGCCGGAAACGCAGGTTGTTCAGGCGAAGCTATGCGAAACCCGCATGCAGGGTACTTTCGAAGGCGGTGAGCTCACGCTTCGACTTCAACCTGGGCGAATTGACTGGTTGCTTGGCAGTGCGGCTAGTATCGAGCAACAGGCGGCGCAGTTGATCTCATCAGTCGGACGATTCGATGAGGTACGCTCCCGCTTCAGCGGACTCATCGAACGATGGCTACCTATGAGTCCGTCCCTAAGCCGGATTGCGTTTGGCGGGGTCGTTTTGCTGCCGGCTCCCGATCGGGTTACGGGCTATAGGATGCTGGCGCCATATTTACCATCGGTTAAACTAGATCCAGAAGGATCATCTGAACTTTTGTATCGGATAAACAGACCCCGGATGTCACATGCTATCAAAGACCTCAGGCTAAATCGCCTATCAACATGGGCTGTCGGTGCGTTCCAGATCACAGCGTTTTCTATTACTGGTACTGGTAAACAGGCAACGGTCACCGCTGGAGAACGAGTTTTCGCCTGTAGGATTGAACTCGATATAAACACAGTGGCAGAGTATCCGGGAGAATTTATTCCGGAACACTCACAACAAACGTTTAATGAACTCGTACAACTCGGCGTTGAGATTATTGAAAAAGGTGACGTACCATGAACGCATTAGCGGAAGTGTTCAGCGATTCGGTATCATCGTACACAAAACGTCGAAAGATATTCACAGACGCGAACAGCAATACAGCGTCCTCAGAAAGTGAAATGTTCTCCCTGCGAGGAGCCGATGTTACGTCTGTTTCATCCCCCTATGAAAGCAACACCCTAACGATTCGTCCCTACGATTCGATCGTCCTCTGCAGCGGCGATATCATCTATTCGACCCCCAGTCTGCAAGGGTACACAGACATTATTTCGGGACGACAATTCAGTCCATCGCAGAACTGTAACATTGGACAGTATTACTTCACGTTCCTGTGTTCTGAAGCGTCTACGCTTCCAACGGAGCCACGCAAACAAGAGGTCGAGTGGTCTGCCTGTCTCGCCGGCTTTGTAGAAGACGAGATTGAGGACGGAATGACCGCGGCATTAGGCGAAAAGATTTTAAATCTGATACAGCTTCATGGTGCAACAGCTATTGAACGGCTTAAGGACCTAATTATCTCAGGTGAATTATCGCCCCTTGTCGCTTCCCATACGCTTCGCTGGCTGGGGCGAATCAAAGACTCCGCTTCCTTCGATTCACGGCTAAAGGTTCTCTGCGAGAATTTGAGGTCGAAATCGCCGGTAATCAGAGATGGTGCTTCTTTGGGGCTTGCTGCACTCGGAGCCACAAAGGCTATCTCGTTTCTCCAAGAGGCCATTAATCGGGAAAAACTCCCCGGACTTCGCGCCGACATGGAACAAGTGCTAAGAGAACTACAAAACTGATGCCGTGCTCCTACGAAAGGTAGACAAACGTCGCTGGGATTGGACCGCTGGGGGCATACGCTGGGTTCAGTCTGGTGATATTCCCGCAGCCCCAGTCGCCGATTTCAATACTTCAGTCGATTCGAAGATTTCGGTTTGGTACGTTGAGAACGACAAGTCGAACTTAGAGCGGATCGTTGCAGGCATAGCAGCGGGGCGCCAAACTGCGGACAAATTCGATTACGTCCTGTTCCCGGAAAACCTGCTTAGTCAGGCGGGAGTAAAAGTAGAGAATGCAGCGGGGCAATCAAAAGACAAAGATGCGAACGCAAAGTGGCACCGAGACCTTGTAGAAATTTCTGCGACGAAACTCATAAAGTTGGTCGAACTCGTTCACCGTGAAGGTAACGTTGTTCGATCTTCGGAGCGCCAAGTAATCGCGCTCATACGGAAGTTCGTTGATGCCGGTTTAATTGAGGAACGGAGTCTTACCGAAATGCTAGCTAAACGCGTCTTTGAAAACTAGCGCGTCGGCGGTATGTAAACACCCTGTAAACAATTTTCATAGAAAATGGCGCCAACAAGGTCAACGTGAGCAATGTGCACAATCTGAGACAGAGAGAGAAAGACAAACAAAAACGCGGACCTGAATTAAGTCCGCATCTTCGTTCAATTCTCCGTGTTTGGCTATCGCTAGTTTGAGGGGCTAGTGGCCGAAAGGCCGTGGGGGTTCAAATCCCCCTCCTCGCACCATATTTTCACAAATACTTCTCCTTTCCACCCATACGTGTTAACGCTGACCCGATTGTTTTTGAGTCTGGGAAAACTCCCCTTAGAATTTGCCATTTTTGTCAGGCGCAGACAGTGACTGTCGATTTTTGCCCTGCACACTCTGAATTGCATTACGTTCTGACCTGTGCAGTCGTTTAAAAATCAGCACCTTATCGAAAGCTTACCTTCTGGCATACCGCTTGCTCAATCTGAAACAATTGGGGAGCGCCAACTTATGAAACAAAACGAAACAGCAATCAAGTTACTAACCCTCGCCGAAGCCGCTACTATCTTGAAGATTTCAAAGCGCACCCTCCACAGGATGATCCAGCATAAGCAAATACCGGCTTTCAAAGTCGGCGGTCAGTGGCGCATTCTAGAGAGCCGCTTTCATGAGTGGGTTCAGGACGAAGAGAACCTGACGTCTAAGGCAAGTTAGCTCTTGCGCCCGGCCATTCCCGAGCTGCCTCAAAACCGTCAATCGACTGCCTGTTGCGTTCAATTTCCTAGGGGACTCAAGAACGTATTGGCATATACGACCCATTGCTAACAGGGGTCTCATCGTTTAACCTTTGAAACAATCAAGAAATTGAGTTTTTCCTTTTTTGATGCCCGCCGGCCAAAGGAAAATCTTAGTTACCTTCGAGTATCGCGCTTTCGTATCGGTAAACGACAAGTCCCGAGCTTCTCAATGGGCCAAACGCTCCGCATACTATTCATAAGCGATTCGAATGAAAGCACCTCGGACCTGCTCGGGTTGCTCCGTCACGACGGCTATATTCCCGTATGGCAAAGAGTGAATTCATTCGAGGCCTTTAGCGTGGCTTTGGCGCAGCAGTCCTGGGACGTCGTTCTGGCCGATGCAAAGGTGGCGCAACTTTTTAGCGGCGCCGTCATTGAGCTGCTCGACAAAAGCAAAATAAATGTGCCGTTCATTTCACTTTCCGATGGAACTTTAAGTGGCAATGGCCAACCCCCTGCTAGCGGGCTGATCAAAACCGAAAAAGATAACGCGCAAAACCTGCTGCGAGCCATCAGACGCAAGACTTACCGTGTGACAAAACGCAGACAAGGGGCGAGGCTGGACCGGATGCTGCGCTATCTTGCCGAGTATGATCCACTGACGAATTTACCGAATCGCAATCGATTTCGTGAGTCTTTGCGGCGATCGGTCGAATCAAACTGCGGAACCCGTCCCGCAATCGCGCTGCTGGTGCTGGGATTGGACCGTTTTCGGGAAATCAACCACACCCTGGGTCCAAAGAACGGGGATCTTCTGTTGCGGGAAGTCGCCCGACGTTTTGCGGATGTCTCGAACGGACTAGCCTTGACAGCGCGCTTCGGCGCAGACGAATTCGCCGCGATAGTTCCAAGGACTCGGATAAGAAATATCGGCGCCTTTTGTTCTCGTATCGTGAAAACGGTTGAAGCGCCATTTATCATCCATGATCTTCCCATCGATCTTTCCGCCAGCATCGGTGTCGTGTTAGTCCCAGAACACGGTCAAGACGTGGATCTTCTCTTTCAACGCGCAAACATTGCGTTGGAATTAGCCAAACAATCCGGACGGGGTTATGTGATCTATGAACCAACCACTGATCCTTACAGTCAACAAAAGCTCGTCTATCTTGGCGGGATGCGCAATGCGATCGAACAGGACCAATTAGTTCTTTATTATCAACCCAAGATTGATTTCCAAAGTTGCCGTGTTCGTGGAGTTGAAGCGCTGGTACGGTGGAATCATCCTAATGTCGGGTTGGTCCCCCCCAACCAGTTTATATATATAGCCGAACGGACCGGCTTAATTCATGCGTTGAGCCGATGGGTTTTACGAGCGGCCTTGGATCAGTGCCAAATCTGGCGTAACGCCGGCCTTGACATCACGGTGGCCGTGAATCTTTCGCCGCGCAATCTCCACGATCATCAGCTTGCAAAATACATCGCTCGACTTTTGCATGAGCGCGGTTTGTCTCCCCGTGCTTTGGAAATTGAGATCACAGAAACCATGGTCATGGGAGACAGCGTGCACGTATTAGCTGCTCTCACCCGATTGAGCGAAATGGGTGTGCGCGCCTACGTCGATGATTTTGGGACTGGATATTCGTCTCTGGGTCATCTAAAAAAATTGCCGGTCTCGGGAATTAAGATCGACAAATCGTTTGTCAGTGAAATGACACGCGATGAAAATGACGCTGTCATTGTGCGCTCCACCATCGATCTCGGCCACAATCTGGGGCTCGAAGTTGTGGCGGAGGGAGTGGAGTCCCCCGAAATTTGGGGCCGCCTAAGCGGTCTCGGTTGCGACGGCGCTCAGGGCTATTATATGAGCCGACCGAAACCGCCTGAGGAATTGGACCGCTGGTTCGCGGAGTCACCGTGGGGGATTAAAGCTTCAAGGCTAAGAAAAAAGAACCATTGAGTGCGTCATCGCATCATGTTATATGGCTCGACTGATCAGCTTTCCCGTATTTTTTTGAAACCATAGTCCTCCCAATTCTTAACGACGCGGTCCTGCACGTCTTTTGGCCATAGATTCTCGAATGTCGCTTTTATGGGAATAGTTTCCTGCGGCCAGTCTTTAGGCCATGTGCAATCGAAGATGACCCCAGCCGCGTCGCCGATCAGTCGCTCCTTAGCCGGCAAAAACGGCAATAATACCGGGAACCCGGGATTATGCGAAACCTTATGGATTCCATTGACCGGGTGACACTTTGTCGTCATGGCATGGAGCACTTCGTCCATATTCGTGGGATCTACGTCCGCGTCCACGATAACGATGTAATAGGTAAAGAGGCCCGGCTTTGTCGCCCATAACGCGTGCGCTACACGCCGAGCGAAGTTTATGAATGGGACTTCAGTCGAGACCACGGCCATGTGGCCTACGCCATAAGGAGGGCAGAAAACGCTTTTTACCGGCAGCCCGAGCTTTCTGAGCTCCGCGAATATTTCTGCGCCTTTGATGAGAGCGGTGGCCGTTTGGCCTTCATGAATCGGCATCCCCATATTGGAAAAAGGCAAGATCGGATCCTTACGATGGGTAATCGCTTTGATCTTCAATATTGGTTTCGGCGAAGACTTTCCGGCTTCGTATCCCATATATTCGCCGAAAGGCCCTTCCACTCTGCGCTCGTGCGGCAAGACTTCGCCTTCGATAATAATCTCAGCGCTGGCGGGAACCTCCAGATCGATAGTCTCGCATTTCACCAACGGAATCGGCGCTTCCTGTAACGCGCCGGCGACTTCAACTTCATTAACGTATGGCGGCAATTGGACGCAACTGACGAGGGGAATCACGGGTTGCCCTCCAATAGCGACAGCCACGGGCATAGGGGAATTCATGGCTTCATATTTTTGATACATCTGGCCGATATGCTGCTGCAGGGGGAAAAGGCAACCCAGCGTATTGCGATCATGGACCATCAGTCGGTACATCCCCCAGTTTACCCATGAACTGTCTGGATCTTTCGTAATGACGGTGTGCCAGGTGCCGACATAGCGGCCGCCGTCGCCGCCGTGAATGAGTGGGATGGGAAATTTTAGAACGTCAATGTCGTCACCTAGCAAAATAATTTCCTTACAGGGCGCGGTCTTCACCGAAACCGGCGGGATCAGCTTCTCTTTGCGCCGCAGATACGTCTGCATGATCTCTTTTGCCGATGTGCTCGGCGGTAGACGCAGCGCGATCGCCGTGCGCGCGAACAATGAATGCCCGGGATGACGACTTGCACCCAATGGCGCGCCGAGCGCGCGAAATCCTTTAGGATAGCCTCTTACATTTTCGAATAGCGCCGCCGGCGCGCCCAGATCGTAACATCGGCGCGTGATCGCTCCCATCTCCAAATTCCAATCCACTTCCGCGCCGATGCGCTGAAGCTCTTCATACTCTTCGAGAATGTCTAAGTAATCCCTGAGATCGTCGATTTCCATGTCGGGTCTCCATTTGCCCGCATCCGAGGCGTGACGGGAAGCATAAATTCGATGCGCTTACTATCTAGGTTAACAGTTAAAGTGTCAAGCAATTCAATGGCAGCAAAAAAGATGATATCAGCCATATCTTTTGTGTGGACAAATTCGCTTCTGTCCTCTATATTTGGGGCCTTGCGGCAGAGAGGAGAAATTCATGGCAGAAGTAAATAAACCCGCGGGCTCAGGCGCTTACCTCGGACCGGGAACTAAAATCATTGGCAAGTTACATTTTGATGGACCGGCTACGATAGAGGGCGAGGTTGAAGGCGAAATCATTGCGCTAGCTAATGTAACGATCGCTCAGGAGGCGACTGTTAAAGGTAAGATCAACGCAGCCTCCATTCTCGTTCAGGGAAAGGTCATGGCGGATATTTTGGCCGAAAAGAAACTTGAGATTCAGTCGCCAGGTTCTGTCATCGGGGACGTCAACACGCAAAGTTTGATTGTCGCGGACGGAGCGATTCTTGAAGGCCAGGTATCTATGAAAAAAGAGGCTCGCGTGCTACCCATTCGCCAAGAAGCCAAAAAAGAAAGCGTCTCCTGACCGTCTCACTCGGCGAACAGGGACACAATTCTACGTTCTTTTGCATTAACTAACCCCCGCGCCGTAATTCTGAGCGCAGGCAGGGTGACAAACGTCAAAAAAGCCAGCGCGTAGAGCGGCTTGTCAAAAGGTGATCCGTATTCTCGTAAGCAGTTTTGAATTCGCCGTAGCCTCGAGCCCACTTCCCGCCACGGTTGTAAAGAAAAAATCCCGCCAAACGGGAATGCAATCTTTTCGAGTAGCTGGCCATGGTCGACGATTGCAATGCCTCCCCCGCATTCAATCAATACATTTGCGCACAGCGCCATATCTTCGTCCCTGCTTCCAACGATCATCAGTGCGTTCTCGTCCAGGTTTGTCGTCGCGCCAATCGCTCCGAGCTTGGCGCCGAATCCTTTCAAAAACCCCGTCGCTGCTCTTCCACTGCCATGGTGACGATCGAAAACAGCCACTTTCAGGAGATCCTCATTCAAGTTCGCATCAATGCGACCGCCGTCGGCGCTAACATTCATGACTCTCTCAGCCGTAATCGTTTGGTTAATCAATTCCATAACACGGATATTTGCCGAATGGGTGGAACAGGGAATATGAAAGATCGCGGGTGCGATATGGGGCGACACTCCGAGGCAGTTCAGCATCTCCTCGGGCAGAGGGGCGGGATCGCCACTGACAAGTGAGGCGCCTTCATTGCCGACCCTTTTCCCGGCAATCAGAGTCGCATACACATGGCATTGTTCCAGATCATCGAGGAATGCCATGTCAGCCCAGCGTCCGGGTGCAATGCCCCCTATTTCCTGTTCTAATCCCGAATAGATGGCCGGGTTGAGCGTCACGGCCTGAATCGCCTGCATTGGCGATAGGCCCACCTCCATCGCACGCCGTACCACAAAATCCATATGGCCGCGCTCCGCAACATCATCAGGCGCCATGCTGTCGGTGACTAAAATCAAACGCTGCAAGTTCACTTTGCGCGCGATCAGCGGCTTTAGCGTCGCTTCCATATCCTGGCGTAACGAGCCTTCGCGCAACATCGTCCAATAACCCAAGCGCAGACGTTCAAGCGCATCCTCCAGCCGAATCGCTTCGTGGCACGAAGATATTCCAGTGGCCGCAATCGCGCACAGCTTCTGGTCGCGTGCTCCTGAGGTATGGCCATGGATAATTTGGCGGTTGCACCACGCCAGCTCGATGCTTTCTAGGATATCCTCGTCGCACTGAAGCAACCGCATCCAGGAGACAATCTCCCCCATCCCCAAAACCCGCGGATCGTTAAGCGCCTCGGCGATCTCCGCCATAGAAAGGGATGCAGTGGCGCACAGCAAGGGATCCTGCGGCGCCACCATGGAAACCAATGTGTAGACGCGTACGGGGTGGCGATCCACTTCGTCGAGAAAAAACTTTAGCCCGCGATAGCCAAAGACGGTCGACAATTCGTCGCACGACGCGACCAGCGCCGTCGTGCCGTGAGGTACAAACGACTGAAGATGCTCGAATGGCCGGCAGTAATGACCGATATGCGTGTGGCCATCGATGAATCCCGGCGCTACATAAAGCCCCCGCGCATCCAACAACTCTGTTTGCTCGCCGCGCGTGTGTGCCGCGCTAGATCCAACATAGCAAAAGCGCCCATCGATAACGGCAATCTCTACACCTTCAGCGATCTCACCCGAGTAGACATTGACCAGCGTTCCACCCGTAACGATCAAATCCGCCTTTAACTCACCTAGAGCGCCCCGGATTAAACGCTTTAGCTGTCGACTATTTCGAACCATGCGTATCTTCTAACACACCGATGGTTTCGTTACCAAAGTCGTAAACCCGAAAAATGTCTATTCAATAATGTAAACCGCGCAAAAATAGGCTTGTTCCACTTCGAGGTTCTCCAATCGAGGCGGGCCAACCGCAGTCGGGTTTGACATTTGAAAAACCCGGAGCCTATTTTAAAATTTAACACCGGAAAGGTAGAGTCTTATGATCATCGACTGTCATGCACACCTGGTTCCACCAGGCTGGTTTCATCCAAAGTCGCCAAAATCGATTTTTGATATCGAGGGTCTGTTTCGCCAGCAGGATGAGGCCGGGGTCAACATTACGGTCTTCGGCAATAATTGGATTCGATCACCGGAAGGATATGATCCCCTAAGGGTTGTCCGGGAATTCAATGAATTTGCGGCTGAGATGTCGGCAAAACATCCCAACCGGCTGGTGGGTCTCGCCTGCTCAATTCCATTTGGGGACGAACAGATTCTAAGAGAGACCGAAAGAGCCGTACGAGAGTATAAACTTCGAGGCATCATGGTGAATACCAGCGTAAACGGCGAATATCTGGATTCGCCGCGAGCCACGTCTTTTTTTGAGCTGGCCAGCGAGTTGAATGTTCCGCTCTTCATCCATCCGCCCAAATTCACGGTCGGAAATGATAAGATGGAAATTTTTCGGCTGCCCGAATTGGTCGGCAGGCCTTTTGATACCACTTTATCTCTGACACGTTTTATCTTGAGCGGCGGTTTGGAGAAGTTTCCCAAGCTCAAAATGATTTGCGCCCACGTGGGCGGCGCGCTGCCGATGTTGCCGGGCAGGTTGGGCTTCGGTTATGAGCTGAGACAAGACATGAGTTTCGGCCCGTGGGAGCCTGACGTCATTACGAGACCCCCTGGGACCTATATTCAGCAGCTCTATTTCGATACCGTTTCATTTCACCCACCCGCCGTTCAATGCGCCGTCGATACCGTCGGGGTCGATCACGTGGTCTTCGGTAGCGACTCGCCGCCTGTGCCGATTGCTCTCAAACGCTCGGTGGATGTGGTCCATGCGCTTAAAATCTCTGAAGCCGATAAGCAAAAAATCTTCGGCGGTAACGCGGCGGCATTGCTTGGCTTAGCTCCGTAGACAC
Organism: Binatia bacterium; assembly: GCA_041484845.1. Taxonomy (GTDB): domain Bacteria; phylum Desulfobacterota; class Binatia; order UBA9968; family UBA9968; genus JBGPIK01. Next base: position 23,037 of record JBGPIK010000031.1, read on the forward strand.
GCGTCGATTCCATTCACACGCGAGCGCCGGGAAGTTAACTATTCTTCATCTTACGAGGAAGAACCACCGCAGTTCGTCGATTAATGGGTGACCCTGAAATAGCAAAGAGCTAACCCGGTTTTCTCACAGTTAGAGGAAAAACGATGACGCTGTGTCGATCGAGAGGCGAGCTCGGAGGAGCGAGGCACAGAGACGAATAGTCTCAATGCCGTGTTTGGTGCTCGGTTCGCCGCGCGCGTTTTTCCTCAGGCGTTCGCTCCAGCAACGCAGTTTGCGGGCCGCTGCGAGGTAATGGCCTATTGCCTCGCTCTGGAGGGCTCGCCTCTCGATCGCGCTTATACGTGAGAAATTCGGGCTAAGCGGTAAGAGCAAGTCACCGAATGCTCAAAAAGGCTCCCTGCTCCATGCCCCATGCGAAAAACACAGACCCATTGCCTTTGATCCGGAGGGCTTCGCCCGTCGATCGGTGTCACGCGTGAATAGTCCAGGCTAGAAACCGTGCCCGGCCACTTGAGCAATGATCTGCACTGCCCGCTCAACGTCCCGCCGGTCCACATCGAGGTGAGTCACCATACGAATTTTGCTCGCATCCACGGCTCCACCCAAAACTTTGCGTTGCGCTAATTTTTGCACGAACTCCGTTGAACTGAGTCCGCTCTGATGGACATCGTAGATGACAATGTTCGTTTGAACATTGGCCGGATCGATGCCAATTCGTGGAATATTCGCCAGACCTTCCGCGAGTATTTTCGCATTCTCGTGATCGACGTGAAGCCGCTTCGGTCCTTCTTCCAACGCCACTAAACCCGCCGCCGCGAGCACCCCCACTTGCCGCATGCCGCCGCCCAGCATCTTGCGAATGACACGGCACCGCTCAATGAATTCTTTCGCTCCGACGATCATCGAGCCAACCGGCGCGCCCAGCCCTTTACTAAGACAAAACTGCACTGAATCGAACCCCTGGCTGATGGCGGCGGCGCTCTTGCCTAAATAGACCGCCGCGTTAAATATGCGGGCGCCGTCAAGATGTACTTTAAGCCCGGCTTCATGTGCACTCTCGCATATGGCTCGAGCCAAGCGCGTTGGGTAAACCGTTCCGCCGGCCATATTGTGGGTATTCTCGAGTGCGATCAATCCAGTCTGAGGGCGATAGTACGCTTGCTCGCGAATCGCCGGCGCGATCTGCGCCCAGGTCATGATGCCCTTGTCAGCGGCTATCACACGTGGAAGTACGCCGGCGAGCGCGCACATAGAAGCCATTTCATAGTTGTAAACGTGTCCCGAGGCTTCGCAAATCACCTCCTGTCCACGGGCGGTCTGCGCCATGATGCACGTGAGATTACCCATGCTGCCGGAGGGAACAAAGAGACCGGCTTCACGACCGAAAATCTCGGCGGCGCGGGCCTGTAACCGATTGACAGTTGGATCTTCCAGGTAGACATCGTCGCCGACTTCGGCTTCCGCCATGGCGCGTCGCATCGCCGGCGACGGCCGGGTGACCGTATCGCTGCGCAGGTCAATGACCTTCTCGCCAATAGACATGACTCAGCTCCGGATAGCTCCTTAAACTCTTGAACCTGGAACCTTGAACAAAGTTTTATCCACTCAGCCTTCGATTTCGCGGATCGTCTCCGGTGACAGCCAGGGGCGAACGAACGCATTGTAGATGCAGTCGTTCTGCAACCACATAATATCGGCTCTCTGTCTTACCGCTTCGCGCATTTCATTCTGCAGGCGGGTTTCCATGCAATGCTGCTTGATGACTTCCGTCACCATGTTGCCGTGGCCTTCATCGTGGTATTCGTGCGCGCGAAAAAAGTCCAGGGATCTCGATGGAATCCACGAATAATATTTCTCCAGCGCGTCCCTCTCCTCGCGCATGCGCTTCGGGCCGCCGCCCTCAAAGACCAGACCGGTTCCAATCGCCACCGCCCAGTGACTCTGCTGGACCAGCGAAACATACATTTCGAGCGCGGCCCGGATTCCCGGCAACGGTTCGTAGCTAAGAATATCTTCGCGCGCAATACCAAGCCCCTCGGCAAATTGAACCCAGAGATCCCGGTGGCTGGGATATTTACCGCCAAAAAGATCTTCCCCTTCTTCTTCAACCATATTTTCAAGCAACAATCTCCGCAACTCCGGAATCGGACACTTTTGATACCGGATGCCAAAGAAGCGGTGAATGTTGCGAAATTCGTGGAACTGATTTTTGGCCCACCCCTGGAGCTGTTCTTTGCTGAGCCGCCCGCTGAGCAGGAGCTGGCGGATCGGATGCGGTTTAGGATGGCGCTGGCGCAATGTCAGCCCCAGATCGGCAATCAGAGCCTCGGGGGATAGCAATTCGGCCATGGTGGTTTTCTCCTCGGGAATATTAGAATTCTATGGAACCTATCATATCCAAAATCATTTACCGTGACCATGCTCCCCTCGCAACTCTCATATTGTCTTTTCCGCGAGGCTTTACTAGCATGGAGCCGTGACTTCTCTTGTGTTGCGCGGCCTCACAAAACATTTCGGTTCCGTGGTCGCGGTTGACCAAGCCGATCTGACCGTACGCCGCGGTGAATTCTTAGTCATTGTCGGGGAGAGCGGCTGCGGCAAAACCACAACGCTCCGCTTGATCGCGGGACTCGAAACACCGGACAGCGGCACCCTATTCATCGACGACATTCCTGTCAACGACGTACCGCCGGGAAAGCGCGGCGTCCAAATGATTTTTCAAAATTACGCTCTTTGGCCGCACATGAAAATCTGGGACGAGCGCCGCTACAGCAATCTCAGCCTACCGCTGAAAATTCGCAACTGGTCGACCGCTCGTATCGCCGACTTTCTCGGCCCGTTGGCGCAGCGCATGGGCATCGATCCGACTTTATTCCAACGCAAACCCGCAGAACTTTCCGGCGGGCAGCAGCAACGCGTCGCTGTCGCCCGCGCTATGACTACGGCGCCGCGCATTTTGCTCATGGACGAGCCGCTGAACAACATCGACCCGCCGAACCGGCTCAAGATGCGCGGAGAAATATTGAAGTTTCATCAGGAACATCGGCTCACCACGATTTACGTAACGCACAATCTGGCGGACGGCGTCACGTTAGCGGATCGAATCGCGGTAATGCGCAAGGGCCGTTTCGAACAGGTCGATAGCGTCGAAATACTGATTCATAGGCCCGCGACGAATTACGTTGCGGATTTCTTTAAGGCCGAGCAGTTCGGCCGCCGCGTGAATTTTCTCGAGCGGCCGACATGATAAGATGGCCCGCCCTTATAGCGCTGTTGTTGATGGTATTCGCCGCGCGCTCGGCCCAAGGCTCCTGCCGCGATCCCGATGTGGCAGGGCGATTATGGAGCGAAGCGTACGCGGCCGAACCGGATGCGCTGATTGAATATTTCGGCCATAACTTTTTTCAGATCACGTCAAAACACGGGACCAAAATCATCACCGATCCGCTCGCGCCCGGCATGCATCCCACCCCGGTCGTAACTCCTCAGGTCATCACGGTCGGCAGGGAGCATCCCAACCACAATTATGTGGAGCTCGCCCGTGGAAAACCGATCATTCTCCGTGGACTGGCAAATTACGGCGCCGAATGGAACAAAATCAGCACGACCGTCGGTGACGTTCTCATCTATTCAGTGCCGATCTACCAGCAGCAATTCGGCAATGCTCTCAAGGGCGCCGCTTTCGTGTTCGATCTGGGAACAGTGTGCATCGCGCACCTGGGCGATCTGAGCCACAAACTTACCCCCGAGGAGCTCAAAGCATTTGGAAAAGTGGACGTCGTAATGATTCCCATCGGCGGCACCTTCACCATGCCTCCTGATACCGCGCGTGAAGTCTTACAGCAGCTCAAGCCGAAGATCGCCATTCCCATGCATTACCGTGAGGACGTCTCGCTCCTTAACATGTTTTTAACCGGCTTCAAGAACCGGCACCTGCCGGGGAATACGCTCGTAGTCAGCAAGGCAACGCTTCCCGTTCCCACGGAAATTGTCGTCCTCACCCCGCCGGGCGGCGGTTTTGGCCGTGCGGACTGATTTCGTCGCGGGTCAAATCTTAAACGCTTCGACGGTCTCGGGTGCGAACAATTCGTCAAGATTTAATTTCTGCTTGATCAGGCCCTGTTCATAAAGGTAGCCGTGCAGCGTCTCGAGATTGCGTCGGTTGGGGCCAAGCCCGTATGGCCAATAGTCCGCAGTCATCAACTCCCGCGTCTGCTCGTATTCCGCCGACGTCCAAGGGAGACTGATGCGCAGGATATTGGTGTCGTAAAGTTCTTTCATGCACAGCTCTTTGGCTGCGCAAAAAGCTTTGTAAAGCGTCTGGGCTATCCACGGCTCCCGCTCATAGATCGAGCGCTTGATGACGATCACATGCATGATCGGAAAAAGCGCGGTCTTTTTGAAATAATCCATCTCCGCCTGCCTATAATTGGCAAACAGCCGTTTCACCCGCGGCGAGCCTTCGAGAAAACAGGTCGGCATGCGCGGCGACATCATGGCGTCGATCTCGCCGTTCTCGATCATCGTGTTTAGCGTCGTGTCCGGCCGGCTCTCCATGGTGACGCCCGCCGGCATCTCAAAGTCAACGCGATCTTTCCGGCCCGGATGTTCTTCACCCGCTTGAACCCAGTGGATATCGGATGGCGGCACGCCGTATTCATGCTCGAACATGCCGCGCAGCCACACCGCCGCGGTCATGGAATATTCCGGCACGCCCATGCGCTTGCCGCGTAGATCCTCGATACGCCGAACGCCCGACCCAGTGTTCACAAAGATACAGCGATGGCGAAACGTTCGCGACGGAAACACGGGAATGGCAATGAATGGCCGCCGCCCGCGCGCCGCCGCCGTCAGGAACGCGCCCATAGAAAGTTCCGAAACGTCGAACTCTTCATATTTCATCATGCGCCAGAAGATTTCTTCGACGGTCATGACTAGATAGTTCAGCTCGATACCTTCGGTTTTAACGATCCTGTCCTTGAGCGGACGGGTCCGGTCATAGTCTTCGCACGCCAAGGTAAGGTAAAGATTGCTCATCTAGGGTTGATCCTAGCTTTTTGTTTGTGCCCTTGGCCCTCAGCCACCCGTTGTACGAATTTTTGCATCTCCTTGACGAACTGCTTCTTGCCTTTTTCAGCTAACAAAGTGCCCAGGTAAGCGCTGCCGAGACAAATTCCCGTCACCCCGGCTTCCACGTACTCCTTGACGTTCTCCAAGCTGACGCCGCCGGAAACCATGAATCGGACGTCGGGAAATGGGCCTTGCATCTGCCGGATAAAATATGGACCACCGACACCGTCCGCCGGAAAAATCTTAACAAGATCGGCGTGTGCACGCCCCGCCGCGATAATTTCCGTCGGCGTCGCCGCACCGGGAAAACAAGCGACGTTAGCGACGTGGCAGATGCTGATCAAATTCAGCTCGAGGGATGGCGATACCACGAACTCAGCTCCCGCGTTAATCGCTCGCTCCGCCTGTTGTGGCGCGAGCACGGTGCCCGCGCCAACATGAGCCTTTTTCTCCTTCGCTAAGTCCTTGATGACATCGAGGGCTCCCGGCACACTGAACGTGATCTCGATGAATTGGATACCACTTTCCGCCGCGGCGTTGGCGAGATCCAGAGCCTCTTCAGCGCTTTTCGACCGCACCACAGCAACTAAACGACTAGCGTGCAAACTTCGAAGGATTTCTATTCTATCCATGGATAATTCCAATCAGCTCAGGCTCAAACCTCCGTCGATGATCAACGTTTGCCCAGTGACAAAATCACCGCCGGTGATCAACCCCAGGATCGCCGATGCAATATCATCAGGAGTGGCAATACGCTGCAAAGGATAACCGGCAGAGGCCTTGGTAATAACCTGCTGGTAACTGGCGCCAAAATGCTCGCTCATCCATGGCGTGTCCGTAAATGCCGGCGCGACACAGTTCACGCGGACTTCCGGCGCGAGCGCCACCGCCAAACCGCGAGTCATATAAATCAGCGCCGCCTTAGCGGTCCCGTATGCGAGCGACGACATCGTCGATGGCGCTAAGACGCCGGAGATCGAAGAAACATTGACAACCATCCCGTGATGCTCGGCCAACAGCCGCGCCGCCGCGCGAGTGCAGCGAAACGCCCCCTTCACGTTGACATCGAGAATTTCATCCCACACGGCATCCGTCAGGCCATCGAGGTCCGATAGTTTTACCCAATGCGTCACACCTGCATTATTGACTAGAATGTCGAGCCGACCGAACTCGTTTTGGATCTTGCCGATCATGGCGCGCACCTGATCGTCGCTTTGAATATCGGCCTGTACTGCCATCGCCTTCACACCGCTCCGGTCAATCTCTGCCGCAAGCTGCTCGGCTCCCTGGGCCGACTTGCGATAGTTGATGCCAATGCCGCTAATCCCCGAACGCGCCAAGCTTCGGGCCACCGCACCGCCGATTCCGCCGGCGCCGCCCGTCACTAAGGCTACTCTTCCGCCAAGTTCCATCTCTTCGCTCCGCTTTTTTTCGCTTCCCTATTTAGAATCTTTAGGCTTCCGTATAGCTAACCCGGGCAATGCTATCTCAGCGCAAGGACTCGGAGATTGCACCGCGTAGTTCGACCGGTTCAGGACGTGGTGAGCCCGCCGAACTACGAAGGGCGCGGAGTAAAGAG